>CAKQDH010000002.1 GCA_934229385.1 uncultured Oenococcus sp. | reverse complement strand
ATGGGATAAGGTTTATCCAGTAAAGTTCTTTGGGATTTATTAAAACAAATTCTACCTATCTTAGGTAACTTTAAATGTTTTTTATCTAAAAACTTATCCGGTCCGTTAGTTAAAGCAATGTTGCTTTGGCCAGAATACTGGCAGTTGGTTTGATAAACCCAAGTATAGTTTTTCTTATGATTTTATGAAAAGTAGGAATTTTTGATTCTGGATTTTTCTTATATAAATTCCAGGATTTTTGGTAGTTTTGTTTGACGTTAGCCTTAATTAGGGAATCTATATATTTATCTTTTAAAAAGAAAAAACAACGTGATAAATAAGACATAGATGGTCTTTTCTTTAATTTCTTTACTTTTTCTTTTTTAGATTTATCGAACTTTAGTTTATATAATTCATTATTTATTCTGGCTACCTAGTTATAGATAAACCGGAAAGTATCCGAGTTTACCTTTATCATCTGTTTTTGGATCGTGGAGGAATAAACTCTTAACTTTAAGCCAAGTGGTAGGCATTCATCCCATGAATAAATTCACGGGATTTCTGCCTAATCTTTTCATTAAATAAGAGCCAAAACAGTAAAATTAATTACAAAGAGTATAGAAACTATCCAAATTAATGGATGAATCTTATTTGTTTTATGTAAAACCACATTGATGATGCAATAAAAAATAAAACCAGCAGCAATACCATAAGTTATGTTATAGCAAAACGCCATTAACAAAGAGGTCATAAAAGCTGGGACAGCAACAGAAATATCCTTCCAATCAATTTTGCCAAAGGATTGCATCATCATAATACCTACGATTATTAAAGCTGGAGCTGTCGCAACGCTTGGGATAACAGCAACAAGAGGAGAAAATAATGAACTTAAAATAAAAAGTACAGAAACAACCACACTTGTCAAACCGGTTCTCCCTCCAGCCCCAATTCCAGCAGAACTTTCAACATAAGTGGTTAAATTAGAAGTACCAAAAATTGAACCAGCCCCAGTTGCAATTGAATCTGCAAAAAGTGCTTTATCTAATTTAGATTTAAACCCCTGAGCTTCTTCTAAAGCTATTTCCTTTTTTCCAGAAAAAATTCCCGTTTGTCTTCCAGTGCCAATAAAAGTTCCAAGAGAATCAAATATATCTGATAAACTAAAAGATAAAATAGTAACCAAAACAAGAGGAATACGATTCCCATTAGAAAAAAGAGATCCCATTCCCTTATTTGAAAAGGCAGCTAAAAAAGTAGTTCCTAAAGACTTAAAAGAAGAACCCAAAGAAAAGGTGCTAGAAAAATGTAATTTAGTAACACCCATAGGAATACCTACTAATGCTGTAATAACTATTCCTAAAAGGATGCTAGCTGGGACCTTTTTTACTAACAAAATTACAGTAATAATTAAACCAATTAAAGCTAACACAATTGGAGCTTCATTAAATGAATGTAAGGCTGGCGTAATTCCTCCTCCAGTTACTACTGACTGAATACCACCAGGAAAGGTTTTTTGAGCTGCTTTAAATGCTTTTCCATTAATTGATAAAATATCTTTGTTTTCAGAAGTAAACTGTAAAAAACCTGCATTTTTAAGTCCTGCATAAGCAATAAAGGCACCGATTCCTCCACTAATAGCAAATTGTAAATTTAAAGGGATGGCATTAATTAACATCTTTCTAACCTTTGTAACGGTTATAATAATATTAATTATTCCACAGAAAAAAACTAAAGCTAGGCCTTGTTGCCAACTAAAACCAAGACTTAAAACCACTGTGTAAGTAAAAAAAGCATTTAAACCCATTCCTGGAGCCAATGCATAAGGAACATTAGCAAAAAGTCCAATAACTAACGTCCCAATAACTGAAGCAATGATAGTGGCTAAAAAAACAGCTGGTTGTGGCATGCCAGTTTGTCCTAATATTTGTGGATTTATAAATAATATATAGGACATGGCAAAAAAAGTAGTAATGCCGGCTACAATTTCAGTTGAAATTGAAGAATTATTTTCTTTAACCTTAAAGAAAGAATTTAACAAAATTTAACCCCCAAGATTCTAAATAAAAAAACAAATAATGAAGATATTATACGCTTTTAGGATAAAAAATAAAATATTTAAGAAAATTAATTAAAATTAATAAACAAATTACGAACTTTTTAAAATAACTTAAAAATCCCTTAATGAATCATTTCTCTATATTTTCTCTTTTTTTATATGCTACCTCTGCTTTTAAAGACAGCGGCAAAAAAACCTTTTTTATTTGCTGGCTTTTTGGATCTAGAATATAATTTTCATTACTGAAAACAACCACTGAAGAAAGATAAAAACGATAATCTCTAAGAGCTAAAAGAGCATCTTGCAATCCAATTTTAGTAATTGTACCAATTGGAAAAGCGTTCATTTCATTTAATCCTCCATATATAATTAACTTATTTAAAGAAAATCTTAAAGAAAAATAAGGGAGTAAATTTCCAGGATAATTTGACGGAAGAGCCGAATGTCGACTTAAAAAGGAATAAATTTCTTCTTGTCCCATATTACCGTAAGAATTGCCAATTAATCCATTTTGTTGCATGCTTAAGAATAATTTTTGTAAATTACTTTTTTGAAAATTGTCAATAAAAATAGTAGTTGTTAAAACTTGATCAGGATTATATAAACCGTTTACAGGTATATTTAATCTTTTTTCTCTATTAGAGTTAGAAACTTCTTCTTCTTTTTCACCTAATAGACGATTTACTAAAGGCGAAATATCCCACTTAACCGGTTTATTAGTAAAATAATAAATAATATTTAATACAGAAAAATAAAGAAGAATTAAAAATAAAAATAATATTAGCCAGCCTCTAGAACGACCATTAACTACTAAACGATAGCTAATATAAAGAATATAAAAATTCGCTATAAAGCCGATAAGAGAATAAATACGTCCACGCACCTTACTCTTAACACTAAAAAAACCTGATAAATGATTAAGAATTTGTAAAAAACCTATTCCCATCTGTATCTACCTCCTCACTGAGAATTTGCTGTAACATTTGAATTTTTTTGGTTTGTAGTAGGAGAATTATTATTTCCATTATTAGTACTAGAACTAAAAGCAGGAGAAGATTGACCAGAACCTGCAACAGATTGCTTATTTTTAGCAGTATTAGGTGTACTTTTTTCACCACCGCTAGATTCAGAAGAAGATACATTAGAACTTCCCGAAGAAGATTTACTAGAAACTTTTGAAGAAGCACTAAGCCCGTTATCTGAACTCTCCTTTTTAGAGCTATAAGTAGGACTATCAGAAAAATTATCAGAAGGCTCCTCAGAATTGCTTTTAGAAGAATTTCCACTAGAAGAACTATTACCTGATACATCCGAATTAGAAGATACTGATTTTTGTCTATTAGAAGAAGAGGCTTGTTTAGATGTCAAAGTTGGCGAAGGAGAACCTTCATATGTATGTGTAGAAGCGTTAGTAACAACATTTATTCCACTTAACGCAATAACTATTGAAACAATTGCTGTCGGTGTTAATAAAGGAGGTGTATGTTTTGCCATAGTTTAATATTATAAATCCTTTCTTAAAAAAATATGATATAAAAAATTTTTTATTTATAAAAAGACAAAAAACTTTTTGGCACCAAAGTTTTAAGACTAATTCTTTGCTTAAAGGGAGAGAAAAGCTTGGGAAGATTAATATAAAGAGCATGTAACATCAGCCTTTTATAATTTTTTCCCCCATAAAAACGATCTCCAATAATAGGATGATTTATTACTGCTAAATGTAAACGAATTTGATTAGTTCGCCCAGTTTCTGTTTTTACTTTTATTAAAGAATTTCCGTTAATATAATGTAATAAACGCCAGTAAGTAACCGCTCTTTCTCCTTTTAAAGTAACTTTTCTTCTAAACGGATGGTTAGAATCTTTTCCTATAGGAAAACTTATTTTCCCTCTTTTCTTTAAAAGACGTCCAGAAACCAAAGCTATATACGTTTTTTTAATTCTCCTTTGGGAAAATAAACGATTAATAATAGAAACGCTAAGAGGATTTTTAGCAATAATAACCACTCCAGAAGTATCTCTATCAAGTCTATGAGTTATCATAGCATTAGCTCTATGCCCATAAGACTTCTTATTTACCAGCATCCCTTCTATATAATTTAATAAAGTATCATCTTCTGATAAAGAATGGGGATGCATCTTCATTCCAGCAGGTTTATCTACCACAATAAAATCTTCATTTTCATATAGAGTAGAAACACACTTATTAAAATTACAAGGGTAATGCTGAACCTTTAAAAAATCTTTATCAAATAAGTAAAAAGAAATTTTATCATTTAAAGAAATTCTTTTATCCATTGAAGTATGTTTTTTATTTAAAAAAACTCGTTTCCTCATTCTTAATAATCCTCGGATGTGGCGCGGAATTAACCATATTTTAAATAGATCTTTAATCTTATAATTAACAAAATTATTTGAGACTCTAAAATTATAATTATAATTCTCCATTTTATACTCTAATAAAATAATTTAATTTCTTTATATTCAATTATTATATTGAAGATAATTTTTGAAAGTAGTCAAATAACACAATTTTCTCTTTAATTATTATCAAGACTTTTATATTTAACTAAAAATTTAACCAAAAATTTAAAAAATAATCTTCTTTTTGAAAAACTTATGAATTAATTAATATATAATATATTAGCTGACCATGAAATAATATATAACAATATGTAAAAAATAAAATTAAGTAATATTTATCTAGAGTATTTTAAGTTAAAAATTGCTCATTAATTCTACAAAGTTTACATCTTCAATAAAAATAATAAAAAATCATTATCCCCGATTTTATCTTTTACCAAAATATTTTCCAAAAGATAAAAAATAGAAAATAAAAGAGGGTTGGGTTACTTTTAATAGATTAGTAAATATAAACAATTAAAAAATATTATTCCTTTTTCATATTTATTATTTTGGGTCACAATTTCTTGATTTTATAGTTTTAAAAAATTTTGAAAGGATGGGTATAGTTAAGTTACAGGTGTGTTAATTTTTAATTTAAAAAATAAAAATATAATTTTAAATAATAAAAAAATATTAAAAAATGTAAACTTTTCAATTGAAAAAAAAGATTTTGTCCTTTTTTCAGGAGATTCCGGCTCAGGAAAAACTACCCTTATTAATTATTTAACAGATAATTATCCACATTTAGTTGGAAGAGTTTTTCAAGAAACTGATCAACAGTTTACAATGGAATCCCCTTTTCTAGAACTCATTTTTTTATTAGAAAATATTCGTTTTCCTACCCAAAAAATGGGAAAGAAAGCAAAAGATATCTTAAAAGAATTTCATTTATTAAATCAAAAAGACCAACCTGTAAATACTTTATCAGGAGGAGAACAACAAAGGTTAGCTCTTGCTGAAGCTTCTAATTTAAATTCAGATTTAATAATATTAGATGAACCCTTCGCTAACGTAGATTCAAAAAATATTAATTTCTTGCTGCAAAAAATAATTTCGCTACAAAAGAAAGGGAAAACATTTATTATAGCTGATCATAATCCATTACTCTATGAAAATTTAGTAAATAAAATCTTTACTTTTAAAAATCAGCAAGTAAAAGAATTAAATAAAAGTCAGTTTTCCAATTTCTTTAATTCTTTCCGATTTAATTATCATTTTTTAATCAGAAAAAGTTTACCAACGCAAGAAACCAATTCTATTAATATTTCAAAACTTCAGATCAATTTTGGAAAAAAAGAAATTTTTAAAAATGCTGAAGCCAAAATCAGTAAAAGTGATAATCTATTATTACTAGGTGAAAACGGCTCAGGTAAAACTACACTTTTAAAAGCAATTGCAGGTTTACAAAAATATCAAGGAAAAATTAAAAAAAGAGGAAAACTTATATTAGCTTTTCAAAATGCAAGTGAAACCTTTTTAAAGGTCACCGTAAAGGAGGAAATTAATTTAAGCAACGCAAAATCTTTTAATCATTTTCTAAAAGAAAAAGATATTGAATATTGGTTAAAAGAATTAAATTTAAATTTTTTGCTAAGTTCTTCAGTTTATACCCTATCTGGAGGAGAAAAGAAAAAATTACAAATCTTGCTTATCGCTATACAATCACCAGATATTATCCTCCTAGACGAATCTTTTGCAGGTTTAGATAAAAATTCTATCTTAAAAATAATTTCTTTATTAAAAACTATTCCATCCACTAAAATATTTATTAGCCACCAATTATTTGGTCTTGACCAAATAATCAATAATGTTTATACAATCGAAGATAAGCAACTCATAAAACTAAAGAGAATTTAAAATGAAACCATCCTTAAAATTTTTATTAATAATTATATTAGGCATTGAATTATCTTTTATTCGTTCAATATTTTTAAACATAAGTATAATAGTTTTCTCCTTAATTTACGTTAGCTTCAAAAAATTTCTTTCTTTTAAAAAATTCTTAGCTTTAATTATTATTGGAGTAATACCTGCTTTTGGAACATGGTTTATGTATTTTTATCAGACACCTGATCACTCAAAGTTTTTTGCTTGGATTATGGCATCAAGAGTTTATTCCTTTATTTGCTTAGGTGGCACAATTGTTTTCGGTCAAAAAAACACTTCCTTAATGAGAAGTTTTGAACAAGATATGCATTTAAACCCCACTTTCGTTTACGGAATTTTAGGAGCTTTAAATTTTATCCCCAAGACTATCCAAGAAATAAAAATAATTCGTGCTTCAGCTAAAATGAGAGGAGTCAATTTAACTATATTTTCTCCACAATTATATTTTAAAGCTATATATAATTCACTTATCTGGTCTGATAATTTAAGTAAAGCTATGTATGCCCATGGCTTTTCTGAAGGAAAAAAACGATCTCATTATAAAAAAGTTCCTATTAATAAAAAAGAAATCATACAGTTTTTTTTAATAATCTTAATTAGTTTAGGAATCGTCATAACAGAAAAAATTTTCTTATAAAGTAACAATTTATCTTATGCTTATTAATCAAATTTTATTTAAACCAATATTAATAATAATATTTTTTCTATTCATAAGGTTATACTTTTTTTACCTAAAAAAGGATTATCGAGATCCTAAAACAGGGTTTTTTTTCAATCTCTCAATTGAAACTTTTGTTTTATTAATATTACTTTTTTTATTTAAAATAAATTACAAATTTTTTCAAATGCTTTTAACTTTTATCTCAATCATCCTTCTTTTCATAGGAATAATCCTTGTAATTTCAAGTATTGATTTAATTTTTTGGAATTTTAAATTGTCTAATAATACAAAATATAGATCTCGTTATCGTTCTGCTAGCATTCTGGTTCTATTTTTTTGTTTGATTTTTCTTCTTATTGTTATAATCCAATTTTTTGGAATTAAATTAAATTCTAATTTGGAAAAAACACTATCTTTTATTCCTTTATATTTATATTACATAATTTTCGTTTTTTTAAATTTCCTAACTCAGACAATATTAGTAAATTTAAAGGGCAAAAATATAAATAAAAAAAGGTCTCATTATGCTTTTATTATAACACTTGGCTGTGGTCTAATAAACGGAACAAACATTTCTAAAAATTTATTTTTGCGTCTTAAAAAGACATTAGAGTTTGCTAAAAAACATAATGCTAAATTTATCATAGTATCTGGAGGAAAGGGGGAAGATGAGAAAATCAGTGAAGCAGAAGCTATGAAAAAATGGTTAATAAAAAAAAATTATCCTGTAAAAAAAATAATCACGGAAAAGTTAGCACATAATACTATTGAAAATTTATCTAATTCATTTTCGTTAATAAAGAAGCAAAAAAAAGTAACTATACTTACAAAAACAATTTTTATAACCAATTCTTACCACTTACCAAGAGCAAATATAATTGCTCATAAAAGAAAATTAAAGACATTTGGAGTCCCAGCATCAACTCCTAAAAATTATTTTGCTTCTGGTTGGCTACGAGAATTTGTAGCTATATTAATTATCAATAAAAAAAGGCATCTAATTATTTTATTAATACTATTCTTTTTTTCTTTATGTTTACTTAATTCTTAATTCATAAATTTTATACGTAATCTTTATGCTATACCTCCCTTAATCTTATAATTTAAGAATATTATTAAAAAACAAAAATTATTTTTTATCTATAAATTTTTTAATTAATTTATTAACTTAAAATATTATTTAATTTTTAAATATTTTTTTTGCATCTAAACTTGTTGAATGTAAAGGTCCTCCACGATTTGGGTCAAAATAATTAATCGCTTCATTAATAGCAATTGGTACTTCCCCAAATCCAGTTACGATAATACTATTTTTTCCATCATAACTACTTGCGTCACCAACAGCAAACAAACCCCTAATTGAGGTCATTTGTTTACTATCAGTTAAAAAGTGAAAATTATACTTTTTAGGTTTTAATGACCATTTATTAATAACATTAGAAGAGGAGATAAATCCATAGCCACCAACTAATTGGTTAACTTTTAAATTATTAATTACTTTATTTTTTGTATTTTGTAACTTAATTATTATATTTGTTCCATTATTATTTAATGAAATAATTTTTTTTGGCGTAACGATAATAGCTCGATTATTTTGTTTAATATTATCTAAAGAAGTTTCCAAAGCACGAAAATTATTTCGTCGATGTATTAAATAAACTTTTTTATGATGATACAGAAGTTCATTAGCAAAATCAACAGCTGTATTACCTCCCCCTACAACTGCAAATGTATCATTTTTATTTTTTGAAAAATCGGGTAAAGAATATATTAATTTTTTTCTATTTTCCGCTTCAAAAGAACCTGACACTTTAATTTTTCTAGGAGAAAAAGAGCCATTCCCCGTAGCCATTAAAACCGTTTTTGCTTGAATTGTATCTTTATTATTAACCTGTATATTAAATAATCGATCCTTTTTCTCTAAATTAGTAACTATAGAATTGAGAAGTATTTTATTATTAAATTTACAGTTTTGTTGATTCATTTTATGAATAAATTCTTTACCTAAAACACCAAAAAAAGCAGGCAAATCAAAAATTCTTTTTTCCGGATAAAGAGCTGAAACTTGTCCCCCAATAATTCCAGTCGATTCTATTAAAATAGTTTTTAATTCTCTTAACCCCGAATAATAATCAGCAAAAAGGCCAACAGGTCCTGCACCAATAATTACTAAATCATATGTCCCTTTATCCATTAATCAACTACGATCCTCCTTATTCTACTGGTTAAAGCTACTGTTATTTTCCAAGGAGGAATACCAGAATGTTTATGCAAATCATATAAAGTATTTTCTTTGTTCCCGCTTTTACCAATTAAAATTACGGGGGTCCCAACCGGATATTTTCGATCTAATAAAATCATCATTTGATCCATAGCGATTTGACCAACCTGTTGATATCTATGCCCATTAATTAAAAGCTGGTAATTCTGATACGGAGGAAGCCACCCATCACCATAGCCAATTGGAATTGTACCAATCCAAGATGGCCTTTTAGTAACAAACTTAGAACCATAACTTATACCTTCTCCAGCAGGGATTCTTTTAATAAAACTTAAATTAGATTTTAAAGAAAAAACAGGCCTTAATTTATCAGTCGGGCCTAATACCCCTTCAGAAGGTTCTACACCGTAAGCTACAGTTCCTACCCGCGCAATGTTATTACAATTAGGCAACTCCTTCGCATGATACATTGCAGCTCCAGAGTTCATAACGTGAACATATTTAGGCATTTTCACACCTTTAATAAGTTGATACCATCTCTTTTTTTGCTTTTTAAAATAATTTTTCTCCGGAGAATCAGAACTAGCAAAATGAGTAAAAATCCCTTTAAAAGAAAAATGATTAGAATGTTTTATCATAAAATCAATTTCTAATTCTAGATCTTTTTTATTACGAACGCCTATACGATTCATGCCCGTATCTACTGCTAAATTAACTAATAATTTACTATTTCCTAAAATACGATTAGCTTTTTTAAGCCATTGAATAGAAGGGACAGTCGTTAAAATATGCTGATCTGCCGCAATTTTAGCATATTTACTATTGATGGGCCCCAATATAAGAATAAGATCGTTAATGCCAAGTTTCCTTATTGCCAAAGCTTCATCTAAGACAGCCACAGCTAGTCCATCAACACCACACTCTTTGGCGATTTTTGAGACATTTAATAACCCATGTCCATAAGCATTGGACTTAACAGCTAACCACAATTTTTTAGCACCAGAAATTTTTTTAATATATTTAATATTATAAGAAAACGCAGATTTAGAAAATTCTAATCTTGTTGAACGATGAATAGCTTCTACCATATTTGAATTATATAATGAAGTTAAATTTTTTTAATACCCTCTTATACAAAAGAGATATATTATAAATACAAAATATAACTTATAAATTTATACAAACCCTTTCAACTATTGAGGAAATTAATTCCTTTATAAAAATATTTTACTTAAAAAAAATAAACTTTAAATGTTTAATAATAAATACTTATAACTTATTATAAATTAGGATATTCACAAAAAATAGAAAATTATGATGAAAATAATTATTGTAAGTCAAAAAGGCAAGGGAAAAATTTGTAACGATGCACTTTTAATCAGAAAAAGGGTTTTTATAAAAGAACAACATATAGACAAAAAAATAGAATTAGATAATCTTGATATTAATTCTATTCATTTTGTTGGGTACACAGAAAAATGGCATCCTGTAACAACAATAAGATTATATAACTCAAGTATAGGTACATGGCATATTTCCAGAGTAGCGACGCTAAAAAAATACCGGCATAAAGGCTTTGCCAGTGAAATATTAAAAAAAATAGAAAGAGATGCAAAAGAAAAAAATGTTAAAAAATTAGAACTGGAATCCCAATATAAAGCCGCTAACTTATATAGAAAAATCGGTTTTCAAAAAATTGGAAAGCTCTTCAAAGAAGCTAATATAGACCACATAAAAATGTATAAATTTGTTTAATAACATTAAAAATTAATAATATACATTATTATACGAGCCATATAATTAAGATCTAAAAATTATTTAGCTAAAAAATCCCTTAAACACGTTCTTTTTAAATACCTAATTTATTAATCTCACAAATCAGAATATAAAATAAATTATACTTTACTGAAACAATGTATTTTTAAAAATGATAAAGTTTACTAATTAATTTTCCTTAATATTCCGATCAAAAAAACAATTATTAAATTTTTTTATAGGAAATAACTCATCTAACTATACAAATAATATTATCTTTAATGATAATTTTAATTTCCTAATCCAATTAACAACGCCACTCACACCCACCATATTCAAGAATCAAAACTAATATAAATAAATTTAACTAAAAATTTAATTAGGTAGAAAAATGCTTCATTTTTTTTTAAGAGATGAAATTGTTAACCAAAATATTAATAAATATAGAAATTGCATAAATACAAAAATTTACATATTGAACTTAATCATTGATAGTACGACCTCGATGATATCTATTTTTAAAAAGCGCACTTACACTCCCATTTTCTTGCGCTGCTACTATAGCTTTTGCAAAAAGATCATCAGCGCTAACAATACGAAGCTTATCAAAACGTTTATACTCTGGAATCTCAACAGAATCAGTAACAACTACCCTATCAAAATCAGATTGCTGAAGAATTTTTGAAGCGCTACCCGAAAATACTGCATGAGTAGCAGCTACAATAATTTTCTTCGCTCCTTTTTTTCTTAAGAGCTTTGCACTTTCCACAATTGTATGTCCAGTATCGATAATATCGTCAATTATTATCGCTGTTTTTCCCCTCACATTACCAATAAGGTTTCCTGTTTCAACCGTATTTTTTTTATTAGTAGGACGTCTCTTATCAACTATTGCATATTTATTAGTAAGACCTAAAAATTTGTTAAGTGCTCTTGCCCTGCGAACTCCCCCAATATCAGGAGAAACTACTACTGTATTATCTTTCTCTACCAAATTATTAGATAATAAATAATCAGCTAAAATAGGCACAGCTGTTAAATGATCAACAGGAATATCGAAAAAACCCTGGATTTGTGAAGCATGAAGATCAAAAGCAATTACCCGGTCAACACCAGCATTTTCCAAATGGTCCGCTATCATTCTCGCAGCTATTGATTCCCTACTTCTAGATTTCCTATCTTGTCTAGCATATCCATAATAGGGCATAACAAGACTAATATTATGGGCGTTAGCTCTTCTTAAAGCATCTATAGCGATAAACAATTCCATTATGTTGTCATTGACACTAGAGCCTTTTGAAGAAGAAGTAGGAGCTATAACATAAACATTAGTTCCTCGAACCGAGTTATTAATGTTAAATCTGATCTCTCCATCTGAAAACCTTTCTAAATTAACGTCTTGAAGTGGATGGTTTAATCGTTTACTTATTTTTTCAGCAAGTGAATGGTTGGCTGAAAGAGCTATTAAAATCATCGGATGTAAATCATCAATCATAAGAAAAACCTCTAAAATTTTTAAATAAATCTTCTATAATTTAGTATATCAACCAACTACTTAATATTTGCAAATATTCTTACTAATAATAATTTCTTATTAAAAATTAAAATATTTTATAAAATATTCTTAAATCTTCTAATAAAGATAAATCCAAAAATGTTAAATTAAATTAAAGCTTTTATTTAAAACTATAAACGTAAGATACAAAGGAACAATTTTTTAAATTTTCAACGATATTTAAAACTTAATCAGAAAAAATAATTGCCAAATTTTTTATTAAATTTTTCTTACTAAAAAATTAAGATAATATTTTAGTTTATTTTTTGGAAGATTTGCAGTTATTTCTATGCCATTATTATAATATTTTTTGGTTAAAACCTGACAATATCTATACAATTGTTCAAGGATTTTTCCTTGTTTAAAAGATACAAAAAGTTTAACTTTTTTAAACTTAAATGAAAACTTTTTATTTATAAGTTTAGCTAATTCATAAATAGACTTTTTATCAAACGCATCAGCCACTAGACTATTTCCCCTTAATTTTGGATAATCCAAGTAAACTTTATCTGCTTTATTGTAAATAAGAATCATTGGAATTTGATCAGCACCAATTTTTTTAAGAGTTTTTTTAGTGGTTCCAATCATTTCTTGATAATTAGTGTTAGAAATATCAACTACTTGAACTAACAAATCAGAATTTTTAATTTCACTAAGTGTAGTTTGAAAGCTAGATATTAGCTCAATAGGTAGGTCTGAAACAAACCCTACAGTATCAGAAAGTAAAAAATTTAAATTATTAGGAAATTTAATTGCACGTACTGTAGCATCCAAAGTAGCAAAAAGCATATCTTTTTGAAAAACCTTTTTATCTTCAAAAGAAAATTTAGCTTTTGAAAATTCTTTAATAATTTGGTTCATCCAGGTGGATTTCCCGGCATTTGTATATCCAACTAATGAAACCACAGGCAAACCAGAAAAGTTTCTTTTTTTTCTTTGATTAGAAAGATTCTTTAAAGTGGTTTTTAATTCTCTTTTAATTTGAAAAATTTGTCTTTCAATTTTCCTTTTACTCAATTCTAATTTAGTTTCTCCACTTCCCCTATTAGTAAACCTGCCTGCTGCTAAGCCTCTTTGTTGATCTAAATCTTCAGATATTGAAGTATGTAATCTTGGCAATTGATAACGCTTTTGAGCTAATTTAACTTGAAGTTTTGCATTCTTTGTTCTTGCTCGCAAAGCAAAAATATCTAATATTAAAGCAGTTCGGTCAATAACTTTAATATTAAAATCTAAAATTTTTTCAATATTCCTAATCTGAGTTGCTGAAAGGCTATTTTGTGATATAACTAATTCTGCCTGTTTATCAAGCGCTATCCTTTTTAGTTCGAAAATTTTTCCCTCACTAAAATAAGTGGAACTATTTATTTTAGAATTATTCTGTTTTAAAACGCCGCAGACTATTATACCGTTTGCAATGGCTAAATTTTTACTCTCTCTAATTTTATAATCAAAATTTGCCTTATTTTTATTTGTAATTCCAATAATAATTGCTATTTTATTTTTTCTTCTTGTAGATAAAGTTGCTTTCACCAAATTATATTATTTATATCTCCTAAAATTTCATAAAATATATAAAATTAAAAACTATAAGTAAAAAATATGCTAGCATATTTTTTTACTTTTTACGAAAAAATTAACAAATAATAATATATCTTTAAATTAAAACAAATCGAAAAAATGATGCATTTTATAATATATAAATAATTTAGCTATAATATAAAGAGTATTTAAAGTTTTAGATTTTAATTAAAGCTTTAAACTTAAAGGGCAAAAATAAATGGTTATTAGGATACCTAAATATTTAAAAAAAACCGGAATTATATCAACAATTTTGTTTATTCTCTTTTTTCTTCTTGTAATTATACATTACAAACCTTTAATATTCTTAGATAAATCTATAAACATCTTTTTTTTAAAAAAAACCTTTTTTTTAGGAAACCTTTTAATGAAATTTATATCAATTTTAGGTTCTTCTTTAGCTTGTTTCATATATATCCTAGTTTTAACTTTCTTACTTTATTTTTCTAATTTAAGAATACCTGCCTTTTGGCTGATAATAACTTATATTAGTGGCATTATTTTTGAACAAATATTAAAATTAATAGTTTCTAGAAGGGGGCCTATTGAAAATAGCAAAACAATGTTTTCCTTTCCTGCTAGTAAATTATTTACAAGCTCCATGGTAATTATCATTATTTTTATACTAGTTATACAAAATTTTTCATCTAAAAAAATCAGATTATTAACCAGCTGGGGATTATTAATATTTGGTATATTATTGATTGAAGCTTCTGTTTATTTCCAAAATAATTTTCTATCAGATTCATTAGCAGGAATTACATTAGGAATATCTTGGATTACTGGCTGGGCTGAATTATATAGAAAATATATTAAAATCTTGCTTAAAAAAATACCAAAATTAAAGAAAGAAATTATTTAAATCTTAATTTATAGCTATCTAAATTTATTTAAAAAACAAATGAAATAGTTTTTTAACTTGGATACAAATATAAAAAAATATACACTTATTTGAACCAATACAAGCACATCAAATACCCTTTAACTAAAATCAAAAAATAAACTAAAATTTAATATTAAAAATTATATTTCACAATATAACGACTTGTTTTCTAAAATTTTCTTAATTGGTAAATTACAACAATTACTATAACTAATATTTATAAAAATTCTTTTAGAATTAATATTATTATCTTAATTTCAAAATATTCGTTTCCCAATTTTAATAATAAAAATATTATAAAGCCTTCATCTATCCTCTAAAATGAAGCCAACATTCCTTAAAGTTTTGATCAATCCCGTAATACCAGCAGATTCTAATTTTCTACGTAAATTATTTAAATAAATATTTACAACGTTTGCCACTGTATCTGAATCAATCCCCCAAATTCTATTAAAAATTCGGTCTCTTGTAATAATGATATTTTTATTTCTTACTAAATAAACCAATATGTCGTATTCTTTACCCACTAAAGGAATATCTTTACCATTATTTGTAATCACTTTTCTATTTTTTAAATAAATGGTGAGATTTTTAATCCTTATTTTTTTAGCCTCTGTATAGACTCCACTTCTTCTCAATAAAGCATTTATCCTAACAAGTAGTTCTTCTCTATGAAAGGGTTTAGTTAAATAATCATCAGCTCCAACTTTAAAACCTCTAACTTTATCTTCAATTGAACCCTTAGCTGTTAAAATTAAAACTGGAGTTTCAATATTTTTCTTACGTATTTCTTTGATTATATCTAATCCATTAATTTCAGGAAGCATAAGATCACAAATAATTAGATCATAAGGAGATTCTAAAGCTTCAAATTTCCCTGTATCTCCATCATAAACTTGCTTAATATGAGCTTTTGTGGAGACCATATTTTTTATATCCTCATTTAAAATTTTATCATCTTCAATTAATAAAATTTTAACTAAATTATTTGTCATTAAGTACCTTTCTTTTTATGGATAACCAATGATTAATATACACTTTTTATCTAAATTAAATTGATAACATGACCAAAAAATAAAAAGATAAAAAGCAATAAAATTTTTTATCAATATTTTTCAATTTTAAAATATATATTTATACCAACCTAATAAAAAGGGGCTTAGTTGAGCTTTTTTATAATATATTAATGAAGTTTTATTTGCATTAAATTTAAAAAAGCCTTATTCTCTCTTTAGACAAAAAGTTATTTTTACAAGTTTTACATAAATTAATTAAATAAACTAAACTTTAACTGGAAAACATATCATTTAAGGTATATTAATAAGGTATATTAAAATTTAGATAAATTTTTATAATTTTTAGAATAAATATTTACTTAGATTAAATAAATTATAACTGATAATATTATAATAATATAAAAATTAAATTCGAAAAATAAAAATTTCTAATTTCAATTGCTATTAAAATCTTAAAAATAAATCATTAAAAATTAAGAATATAAAATAGCAGCAACCTGAAATTATTAATTATTAGTATTGCTTGTTATAATAACGATTAGATTAAATTATTAAATCAATTTTTTTGAGGAAGTGAATAAAAAATAATAAAATGGATGACTCTGGTGGACCCTCTATACTAGTTTCAGTTATTGGAACAATTATTTCATTATTATTAGCAGTTATGTTTACCCTCACAGAATACTCGGTTGTTCGTACAAGATCTTCTGAGCTTGAAGATCTTAAAAAAAAGAGGGGCAAATCAAGTAAAAATATTAACTTAGCCACACATATGCTCGATAATATAAGCGAATATCTTTCTACTGCTCAGACTGGAGTAACAACAACATCTCTTATAATTGGATGGTTAGGTGAAGATTTAGCACAAGAATTACTTGAAGATTCTGGTGTTTTCTCTTTCTTAGGACATAAGGCAGATCTCTCGATTTCATCTATAATGGGAATTCTTATATTTACTTTTGTCCATGCCGTTTTTACTGATTTAGTACCTAAAAATATTGCTATTAGCGAACCTGTAAAAGTACTTTTAAGGATTGCTCAACCTGTTCGTTTTTTTCATCTAATACTATGGCCTTTAATTTGGCTTTTCGATAAAACAGCCGCAGGTATTACAAAAACATTGGGCTTTAAAATGGCTAATGAAGAAGATATATATTCACCAAGTGAACTTATTAGTTTGACTCAGACTTCAGCTTTAGCTTCTAATTCATCAGTTAACAAGGAAGATGCAGCTTTCACCCGGAGAGCTTTTGAAATGAATGACAAGGTAGCATCTGACATTATGATAGATAGAACTTCAATGATTACTATTGACGTTTCGGATACAATTGATGATGCTATAAACCTTTATTTAACTGACATGCATTCTCGTTTTCCAGTAACCGCTAATAATGATAAAGATAAAATTCTTGGCTATGTCTATAATTTAGATCTTATTCGTCAAGCTCGCATTAATAAACGGGAAAAAATTTCGAAAGTCATGAGAAGTATTTTTTCTATCCCAGAAAATATGAAAGTACCTGAAGTAATGAGAAGAATGAGCCAACATCGAGTACCTATGGCTGTTGTCATTGATGAATATGGCGGAACTTCGGGAATAATTACCGATAAAGATATTTATGAAGAGCTATTCGGCAATATTAAGGAAGAAAAAAATGATGAAAGTGATGAGATGATAAAGAAAAATGGAGAAAATTCTTATAAAGTAAGTGGTAAAACTTCAGTTTATGATCTTGAAGATTACTTTAATACTAAATTTCCAGACTTTGATAAGGATGAGGCAGTCACTTTAGCAGGCTATTTTCAAAATAATTATCCAGAATTAAGAAAAAATGATTCCGCTTCTATTAAAAATGATAAATATAAACTTTTAATAAAGGCAGGAGATTATCGAGATTCATATATTGATTTCTTTATTGTTAAAATTTTTAATAAGCGACAAACGCTTAAAAACAAAAAAGCTTCAGAAAAAACAACTTAATAAAAATTATAACAAAGTAATAATTATACTATAATAGATAAGTAGAGCTATAGTTTAATCATATATTTGTGGAGAAATTTATGAGTAATTCTAAAGAATCTAAAGTAGTAATTTTACTTTTTGGTGGCGCCGGCGACCTAGCTAAAAGAAAATTATATCCTTCCCTTTTTAATCTATATAAAAAGGGTTTCATCCAAAAACATTTTGCAGTAATTGGAACATCTAGACGAAAATTGACAGACAATACCTTTCAAGAAATAGTTTACGATTCGGTTTCTAAAACTAATTTTGTTGGAAAAGCCAGAGAATTTGCTTCTCACTTTCATTTTATAAGTCATAATATCATGGACTTAAATGATTACCCTAAACTTAATGATCTTATGAATAAATTAGACAGTGATTATCAAGCAGACGGTAATAGGATATTTTATATGTCAGTAGCTCCTAGGTTTTTCGGACAGATTGCAGAAGCAATTAACTCTGAGGGGCTTATTTCAAATAAGGGATACAATCGTTTAATGATAGAAAAACCCTTTGGCACAAGCTATAATACCGCAAAAAAATTGCAGGACCAATTAGAAAAAGGGTTTTCAGAAAACCAAATTTATCGTACAGATCATTATCTAGGAAAAGAAATGGTTCAAAATATCCCAGCAATCAGATTTGGTAACCCGTTTTTAGAAAAAACATGGAACAGGAATTATATTAAATGTGTTCAAGTTACATTAGCAGAAAAATTAGGTGTTGAAGAAAGAGCTGGTTATTATAATAAAACTGGTGCTTTATTAGATATGGTTCAAAATCATCTTTTCCAAATTGTAGGGTGGATTGCAATGGAAAAACCGTTTACATTCAAAGATAAAGATGTGTTAGATGCCAAAAACGCAACGCTTTCAACTTTAAAAATTTATAATAAAGATGGAGTTAAAAAAAATTTTATCCGTGGCCAATATGGAAAAGGCCCTAATGATTTAAAAGCCTATACGGAAGAAGAAAACGTTCCTAAAGATTCCAAAAACAATACTTACGTAGCCGGTAGACTACAATTTAATAGTGATAGATGGAAGGGAGTTCCTTTTTATATAAGAACTGGTAAGAGATTGAGCGATAAACAAAATAGAATCGATATAGTTTATAAAAAACCAACTTTTAATTTCAATGGAATCAATAAAAACGAATTACCTAATCCTATTTTAACCATAATAATTGATCCCGCTGGAAAAATTGAGCTTTCTTTAAATGGGAAAAATGTAACTTCCGGTTTTCAAATTAGAAGCAACTTATTAAAATGGGAAGCTTCTAAAGAAGATAAAGAAAAAATACCTCTCCCTTACGAAAACTTATTCCATGATGCTATGGAGGGAAATGGGTCTAATTTTGCCGATTGGAGAAATATATCTACTTCATGGAAATTTATTGACCCAATCGCTAATGTATGGAATAAAAATGAAGCTCCTCTTAATATTTATAGGTCACTTTCTATGGGGCCAAAGAAAACTGATCAGTTATTAGCAGAAACAAATGATCATTGGGTTTTTAAAGGATGATTACACACATTTTAATTAATACAATTTAAAAAATTACCGTTAATATATAATATAACTATTAAAATAGGACTTCTATCTAACTATATTTAAACTCTTAACAGCATTTGGTTATTCAAATATTTCTTTTAATACTAAAAAAGCGTGAATACTAACGCTTTTTTATTAAGTGAAAGTTTTTCACGCTAATATTTAAAAAAATCCCTTTAAGAAAGAAATTCTTTATTAATAACGTTCAAATCATAATCGAAATCATAAACTATTGGCTGGCCAGTAGCTATTTCTAAATTAATAATATCTTCATCCGAAATATTTTCAATGTATTTGGTTAAAGCACGTAAAGAATTACCATGAGCAGCTATGATTATATTCTTTCCAGACCGCAAATCAGGCGCTATTTTATCTTCCCAAAAGGGGATGACACGCTTAAGAGTCACCTGAAGGTTTTCTCCTAGAGGAAGGGTTTTTGGATCAAGTTTATCATATCTTCGGTCTAAAGCTGGATAAGTAACTCCATCAACAGTAATTGACTTTTGAATTTTCTTTTGTAAGGGAGGCAAAACGTCATAAGAACGGCGCCAAGTATGAACTTGTTCCGCTCCCCATTTTTCTGCTGATGATTTTTTATTTAAACCTTGAAGTGCCCCATAATGACGTTCATTTAGCCTCCAGGATTTTTCTTCAGGAATCCAAAGTTGACCAATTTCCTCTAAAACTATATGTAAAGTTTGGATCGCTCTAGTCAAAACTGATGTATAAGCCTGATCAAAAGGTATATTCTTTCCCTTTAATAATTTTCCGCCCTTTTCTGCTTGACCAGTACCTTCATCTGAGAGCTTGGTATCAACCCAACCATTAAACAAATTTAAAGCATTCCATTTTGATTTTCCATGACGTATAAGTACTAATTTGGACATCTTTCCTCCAAAAAATTTTTAAAAATAAATTTGTAACTAAAACATATTATATTATTAATGGATTTTATTAAATACGTCAACTATCACGGGTTAAAACCCGCGACTTGTGAATTCTAATATCAAAAAAATGTATAGATCTCCACAATTTGCTTAGATAATCCGGCTTTTAGGTATATTCCTATACCCCCGAAGTAGCAGTAGTTACCAAAGCCTTTTGAGTCCCCAAGTTGCTAAAGGGACTAGTTTGATTTTAGATTGTATTCATGACATGATTTAAGCCACAAGATTTCTGTATAATTTTTTCTATTTTTTCAACATTTCTAAATCATCCTTCCTTATTATAAATGATTATTTATACTTAACTTAGTAAAATAAAAATTTTATATACGATTCCTTTAAACTAAATTTTAAAGTACAAATAACTAAATATTTAATTCAAAAACTTTTTCCAAAAAAAGAAAATAACAATGTTTTCTTGATTTCATCTAAATATAATTTATAAATAAACCAATTACTTTATATATATTTATCTTCTTTTTTTTGGATATTTTCTACGGTATTCTGCAGTAGAATTAGCAGCTAAGCCACTTATTACTAATAATCCCTTTGGTAAAGGAGATCTTTTCTTCCAAAAATAATACCCTCCCCAGGAAATAACTACAATTAATAACAGCCAATATGAATTTAAAGGCAAATTAAAACCCTTAGGAATAAACTGAGAAACAATACTAAATATTAAAAACCATCCAACAATCGCAAAAATTGTGTAAATAATCCGCTGAAAAATTCCTATTCTTTTCTTTTTTTCTGGATTTGGAGTAAAGATTCTCAATATATACACATAAGCTGCTCCGCTAATTAAAGAAAAGAATAATAAAGTTAGCAACCCAATATTTGCTTGACTATTCTTAGAAGGAAGAAACTCAGTGATAGCATACAATGCTGAAAACATAATTAGTAGAGTCCAAGAAGTGTCAATAAATTCGGTTCCGAAGCTAAAATCATAAAGTTGTTCAGAAAACTTTGGTTTTCTAACGTTATTTTGTCTAGAAGTATTAGAATTACTATGCCTTATTGAATTAAGACGTTTTTTTCTTTTAGCTGCTCCTTTAGGATCAATTAAGTCTTGATAATACTCTTTTGGGGTACCAAAAATTTGTCGAGATGTTACTCCTTTTTTCTGATTAGCCAACAAATCTTTTTTTGCTTTATTTATTATTGGGCCAGCCTTTTCATTATTTATACTTTTCGAATTTTTTAATAGCTTTGTTAAATGAAAAATAAACTCACGATTTTTCCTTGAAAGCTGAGAGCCTACCATTAATCCTCCTTTTAATTATATTAAAGAGCGATAATAATTTAAATCTATATAAAAAAATAAAAAAATCTAAACATCTATGTATCAAACATTAAACCTGAAATTAATTATATCTCCATCTTCAACTTGATAATCCTTTCCTTCAAGACGAAGTTTACCTGCTTTTTTTACAGCTGCCAATGATCCAAGATTATCAAGATCTTTAAAACTAATTGTTTCTGCTCTAATAAATCCTCTTTGAAAATCAGAATGTATAATTCCTGCTACTTGAGGGGCTTTCATACCCTTTTCAAATGTCCACGCACGAGTTTCTTTACCACCTGCTGTAAAAAAAGTTCGTAAATTTAGGAGATGATAAGCTATCCTAATTAAGCGATTCAAACCAGGCTCTTTAACTCCAGCCATTTCTAAAAATTCTTTCTTATCACTATCATTCATTTCTGATATCTCTTCTTCAGCTTTAGCGGCAAGACCAATTATTTCGGCATGGTCATTTTTAGCATAATTTTCAATTTTTCTATAAAATGAAGATTTTTCTGGATTTGACATATAATCTTCATCAATATTCGCAACATAAAGCATAGGCTTATCAGTGAGCAAAAAAAGGCCCTTAACTACTCTTTTTTCGTCATTATTAAAGTTTATACTTCTAACAGGTTTACCTTCTTCTAACACAGGTTTAATCCTTTTTAAAATTTTATATTCTACTATAGCTTTTTTATCTTTAGAATTAATAGCAGATTTTTCTATTTTACCAAAACGATTATTAATATGGTCTAGATCCGCAATTATTAACTCAGTATTTAAAGTTTCGATATCTTCAATAGGATCAATTTTACCTGAAACGTGGGTAACTTCTGAATCTTCAAAAGCACGAACGACTTGAACAATTGCATCAGTTTGGCGAATATTTTCTAAAAACTTATTACCTAAACCTTCACCTTTAGAAGCGTTTTTTACAATTCCAGCGATATCAGTAAATTCAAACGTAGTTGGTACTACTTTATCAGCTGGTTCTATTTCCTGTATTCTAGCCAAACGAGAATCTGGGACCTCTACAACACCCACATTAGGTTCAATGGTAGCAAAAGGATAATTAGCTACTTCAGCGCCAGCTTTAGTTATAGCATTAAATAAAGTTGATTTACCAACGTTTGGTAAACCTACAATCCCTGCGGTTAATGACATTTAAACTCCTACTTCTTATTTCTATCGTCAAAAAATACACGGTTTTCTAAAACCTAATCTTAAAAATTATTAAACATTTAATAAAAGAAATATTTTCATTTTTAATAAGAAAACTTAAAAAACATTATTTCTAATATTAATATTAGTTAAAAAATATTTACATACCTATTTAAGTATAAATAAAAAAATAAAAAAGTCCCATCTATTATCAATATTTAATAATTTTTCTTAGAACTTTATTAAATTTTTCCCTGCTAAACATTAAGATATGTTGACAATTATTACATCTAATTTTTATGTCAGCTCCCATACGAATTATAGTCCAACTATTCGACCCGCAAGCATGAGGTTTCTTCATTCCTACAATTGTTCTCAAACGATAATTCATTAAATCTCCATATAAAAAATTTAATTTAATTAATTAAAAAAGAAAAAGACAAAAAATTTAGCTAAACTAAAAACTTACAAAAAATAATAAAAATATTTTAAAAATATTAATTATCTTCCGAAGTTATTGGATATTCGATAACTGTATAAAAATGACCTGGTTCATTATGGTGGTTCACATTTGGGGTCCCAACGAAAGAAGATACCACATGACCCCCAGAATAATTTAAATAATCGTTTACTTTCTGTTGATGAAAATGATAATCACCTGGTGTATGTATAATTTCAATCTGATTAATCTGTCTTTTCAATTTTTTCCTCCAAACAATATACTTTTAAACTGTTTATTGAAATCATAATAAAAAAATTCCATTTTATGTAGAAATTTTCAAATTTTTCAAAATTTAAATTGATTTAATAAGTCTTTTTAAATATTTTTCCCTCCAAGAGGAGAATGCTTTGGCACGCCAGGTCTTCTAGGGTATCTAAGTTTTGTCCTTTTGAGTTTATCTACCACAATAAGAGCTCTTGGATCCCCATTTGGAAGTTCAAAAGAAAAAGATTGCGAAACTCTTCCACCAAGTTCGCTAAGAGCTCTATGTGCTTTATAAATTTCATCTTCATCATAAACCGATTTCATCAAAACAACCTTTCCACCAACTTTTACAAATGGTAAAAGTAATTCCAATAAAACATTAGTTTGTGCAACGCCTCTGGCAATTGCAAAATCAAATTTAGCCCTATATTTTCTCTGTTGGCCTAATTCTTCTGCTCTACCATGTAAAATATTTAAAGAACTAAAATTCAATTGGAAAGACAGTTTATTAAGAAAATCAACTTTTTTCTTAGTCGCATCTAATAAGGTTAATTTAATCCCGTTATTTACAATTTTCATTGGTATCCCAGGAAACCCCGCTCCAGAACCTACATCAATCATCGAAAATTTTTCATTTTCAATAGGAAGATAAATTAAGGGGGTTATAGAATCATAAAAATGTTTTGTCCAGATTTCACCGGGATCTGTAATAGACGTTAAATTAATTTTTTTATTGTAAGCAATTAAAAAATCTAAATATTTTTTAAATATATCAAGTTGTTCTTCAGAAATTGATAAATCTTGAACATTTAATAATGAAACAAATTCATTAGGTGTCATTTTTTTCCTTAAATTTTATTATTACTTCTAATAATCACCTTTATTAATTTTATTTTTTTGTTAAACCTAATAATTAACAAAACAATTTTTATACATTTAATAATTGACCAAATTTATTTAGCTTATCCAGACCAAATTTTTTAAAATAACCAATAACTTCATATCACGATAACACAATTACTATATATCATAAATAATAATTTTACATATAACTTAAAATTACAGCAATGGTCAGCTATAAAAAGATATAAGATAAATATATTTTTCCTCACAAAAAGTAACATAATTTTTCTTTTTTAAAGATATTTTATACTAGACAACAATACTCTAATAGTTTAAAAATAATTATATTATTAATCCTCACCGCATTTTAAACCTTTTAGATCAATTAAATATAAAATTAATTTAGATTAATATTAATAAATTTTAAATTGGGTTTTATAACTTACATTAACTTTGTAAATCAATAAGATTACAATACATAAACTTTGTTTTTAGGTAATTCTGTCATTTCACCTTTAATCCAACTAGCTAATAAAAAATACTACAATATTAAGGATAGAATTAATTAACAAATTAAAATAGTTATCATATCAAATTATATATAGAAATATTTTATTACGTTCAACTCAGTATTCTTAAAATTTAGCTTATTTTTAAATATTCCAAAAAATATAATTTTCCCTTCAAAAAACAGTTTAAATTTCATAATTCATAAAGACTTATAAATAGTCGGTCTAAAGTCATTCACCTTGATTTAAAACCAAAATTAAATATAATAATAATCTGTACATCTTTTATTAAAATTTTGTATAAAAAGAATCTTTATATTTTATTCAAGTACAAATTACATTACAGGTTAAAATTTTAAACAAACCAAAGATAATTTTAGAAAAAAGTGCTTAATTTTTTAATTAAATAAAATATTAATTAATATATTTAGCTTATTTTTTAAATTTTTGGTTTGAATTAAAAATAGCCTAGAAAGGAAAAAAGTGATGTCCAATAAAAATGTAACAGGAAGATCTCCGTATAACTCATTTTCTGGCGCACGACCAGTTGCTCATAATCAGCAGAAGAAAAAACAACTAAAACGAACAGGTCAGATAAGAAAATGGGTAAAGAACCCAAAGAAAAACAAATTACCATTATATTAAATAAAAAAGAGTCTGTATTATAAACAGCCTCTTTTTTATTTATGATAAGGGATCCCATTATTAATGGTAAAAGAACGATATATCTGTTCTAAAAGAACAACTTTTGCTAATTCATGAGGTAAGGTGATTCTGCCAAAAGAAATTTCAATATCAGACATCTTTTTAATTTTCTGTGATAATCCTAAAGAGCCACCAATTATAAAGTCTATTGTAGAATACCCTCTTAAAGGGATATTCCTAATCATTTTTGCTATTTCACGAGAACTAACCATTTTTCCCTTAATCTCTAAGACAATAACAAAATCGGAATTTTTAATTCTAGAAATTAAACGATTACTCTCATTTTCAATAACTTTGTTTTTTTCAATATTACTCATTTTCTGTAAATAAGTTTGATGTTTTACTTCTATTACACTAATTTTAGCAAAACGATTAATCCTTTTTAAATAATTTAAAGAGGCTTCTATATAAAATTTCTTTTTTGTTTTTCCTACAACTAATAGACGTATTTTTAACATTTCTATATTTAATTAAATTTATTTCAATAATTTTACTGTTTTGATTATTATATTTAATTATTTATAATGCCTGAATATATTTGTAATTATATAAATTATAGTTAATTTCTAAACAACCTATACCAAAATCTTAACCCTCACAGCAAAATTATTATTCTTTAGAATAATATTTTTTTATTTTGAATAAAAATTATCTTCATTTAATTAAATATTTTTATATTGCATAAACTGTTTAACTTAATTTATTAATTTTTAAACTCAATCTAATATTATTTATATAATTTACTTAATTATAAATACGTAATTAATCAATAATTAATAAAATTAAAATAAAGAATTGGTCTTTGAAATTTTATACATTCTTTAATTATTAATTATATTAAAAAGTGTTTTTTTATTGTCCTATAACCACCTACTATTTGCTTTCTTTATTTCTTTAAAGAATCCATAAATATTTGATCACTATTTAATTCTTTTATTGTAAAATTATTCAAAATCGAGGTCTTTAGCATTTACATTAATTTTAGGTATACTTACAAAAAAAGTAGTTCCCTTACCAATTTTGGATTTAACCCAAATTTTACCCTTTAAGCCTTGAACCACTTCTTTGGAAATTGCCAATCCAAGGCCTGTTCCTCCTTGTTGACGAGACCTAGATTTATCAGCCCTATAAAAACGTCTAAAAATATTATTTTGGTCTTTTTTGGAAATACCAAGACCATGATCCGTGATAGATAAAATAGCATTCTTAGAATTTTCTTTAATATCCACTTCTATATTGCTGCCTTCAGGAGAATAATTAATAGCATTATTGATTAAATTATCTATAACCTGCATAAACCTATTAGCATCAATATCAACATATAAAGATTTCTTTTTATCATACTTCCGAATAATATTATATTTTTTATCAGGGTGTATAGAATTGCCTTGTTTGATTATAACCTTAAAACGATTTAGGGCATATTCTATAAATCTTATAAAATTGACAGGCTCTTTTTCCATCTTAACTGTCCCTCTATCCATTCGAGACAACTCAAGCAAATCATTAATCATTCGAATCATCCGCTGAGTTTCTCTATGAGCAACATCTAAAAATTTACCAGTAACTTTTTTATCAGATATATTTTCTTCCTGAAGTGTTTCAATATAAGCATTAACAGATGTTAAAGGCGTTCTTAATTCATGGCTAACATTGGATACAAAATCTTTTTGTTCTTTTTCAATTTCTACTCTTTGAGTAACATCTCGTAAAACAACAACAGCCCCCGAAATAAAACCTGATTTGCGTCGTATCAGACTTACAATAATATTAAGTATTAAATTAGAAGAATTTCTTGACTTAATAAAGAAACCATGTGTTGCTTGAAAAAAAGTCCTTAAACTTGTATTTCTTTTTTTCAAATTTAATAAGTCGTATATGTTTTTACCAACTGCTTTTTTAATATCAGTAATATTCAAAAAATCAAGAGCTGTTTGATTAATAAGTGTAACTGTACCGTTTCGAGTAATAGATAATACCCCATCATTCATATTTGCTAAAATAGAGTTTAAACGGTCACGCTCCATATTAGAAATAGCTGTTTCGTAAGCAATTGCATCGGAAAGATTATTGATTTGTTTTGCCAAAGTACCAAGTTCACTTTTGGTATTTATAGAATTTTTATTTAAAAAATTTTCTTTTTCTATTTGGCCTGTTTGCCTAACAAGTATTCTTATAGGATTTGTCAAGATCCTAGCCATTAAAAACCCTATAAGAATCGCAACTATTAAAGGTATTAGTAAAGCGCCAATAAATATTTTGATAACGTTATGAATAGTAGAATAAACGCCTTCCATATTGGCCGAATATACAAAAGAACCTACTGTAGAACTTCGGTTACCATTATGTGTCTCTAAAGGAACCACCAAAGTTTTATAATGTGACGAAGAAATTTTTGACTGTATGGTGCGATGGTAATTTTTCCCTTGAGATAAAGAATTTTTAATATTACTAAAAATTTTTCCTTTCATTGCCGTTGATGAAGAATCCATTTTTCGGTTTACATCTTGTCTTAAAGCCACGCTAGAAGTGCCCCTAATTACCCCCTTTTTGTCAACCACATATACATAATCATCTCGATTTGATTTCCCAAAATTTGAAAGAGCTTCATTAATGCTTCTATTAATTCGAAGGGTATTATTTTTTTGCAGACCAGAAATTAATTCATTTCTTAAAGGGGTTGGTAAAGATAATTGGCTATTAAATGAATTTAATAAACTAGAAGAATATTGAACAACAAAAAAAGCTCCAACTAAACCTAAAATTGCTAAAGTAACAAAAGTAAAAATTAGAGTTATTCGAAAGTGAACTGAAGAAATAACTTTTGAGAATTTTTTTGAAATATTATTCATTAGCTACTGATAAATTATAATAAAATAAAAATTTATTCATGAACTGAATCAGGACTAATAAAATATCCTACTCCACGTTTAGTCCTTAAAATTCCCGGCCGAGAAGGAGAATCTTCAATCTTTTCTCTCAAACGACGAACCGTAACATCTACAGTTCTTACATCACCATAATAATCAAAGCCCCATACCTCTGTTAAAAGAGCTTCTCTAGTTAAAACTTGGCCTGGCCTAGTAGCTAAATAATGAAGCAAATCAAATTCCCGATGAGTTAAATCTAGATAATTTCCATTTTTTGTTACAACATAAGCCTCTGGATCAATTACGAGATCGCCTACTTTAATATTTTTCTTAGAGGTCTCTTTTTTATTAATGCCTGGAGTATTTTCTTTATTACGCCTTAGGTTAGCTTTTACACGCGCAATTAATTCACGATTAGAAAAGGGTTTGGTAACATAATCATCTGCACCCATTTCAAGACCGACAACTTTATCAATTTCGCTATCTTTAGCTGTAACAATAATCACAGGAGCAGATGATTTTGTTCTAATTTGCCTCAAAACTTCTGTGCCATCAATTTTTGGAAGCATTTGATCTAATAATACTAAGTCAGGGTTTTCCTTATTAAAAACTTCTAAAGCTTCTTTCCCATCATAAGCTGTTACGACATCATATCCTTCTTTTTGTAAATTAAATTTAATAACATCTACGATTGGTTTTTCATCATCAACTACTAGAATCTTACTCATAACAACTATTATAATACCAGTAATAAAAATTATATAAACTTTATCCTACCTTTTAAGTTTTCATAGTGATAAAATAAACTGATGTTTGGATGCTTAGCTCAGTTGGTAGAGCAACGGACTCTTAATCCGTGGGTCCAGGGTTCGATCCCCTGAGCATCCATTACAATATAAAATCAAAAATAATAAAATTTAATCTTCTTTTATAAAAACTACTATTATAAAAAAGAAATAAAAGTTTGCACAAAATTAAATAACTAATCAAGTTATGTTTTTAAATTAACATTCGTATATAAATTTTAAAGTACTATTAAAGATAGTTATTATTTTATTAAATAAAATTATTTCTCAGAAAATTAAATTTAGGTGTACTTAAAGATTTTTTAGTTTCCTTTCATTTACTTTATTTACCTTATCATTATTAAATAAAATGATTTGTCCAAAAACTTAAGGTACTCTGATAAAAAATATATTCTTAATATTAACTATCATGACTTAAAATCCATAGCTTATAGATTTGATAAACTTAATATTTATCAACAATCAAAATTTTTTAGATAATCTAGTCTCTAGAAATATATTTATGCCTTCATAGGTTTCAGTAATTAGTTAATCTCTAAAGTATTAAAAGAATTAATTTACTTATTAGACAGTTACTTTCTACAAGAAAACCTTTAGCTAAAATATTTTTAGCAGCTCTTGCTTCTAAATGTTGACAATTAATTTAATAAACCCAAGTATAATTTTCTTATGAAAAGTTAAACTACCTAATACAAAATTTCTACTTTAAATTTTAATTAAACTTTTTTGTAATTTACATCCAATTAACTATAAATAAAAATAATTATGATATAAAAATGTTCCCTTTAGAAAATTTATTTTAATAAATTGTTTCTCAAATATATCTTTGATTCCTTAAACTTGTTGAAAATTCCCATAAAGCTATTTAGGTTAAATTATTCTTATTTTTTGCAATCAATCCTAAACAAAAACCTATATCGATTAATATCGATATAGGCTCTTTGTTTGTTGAAGCGCTTTTCTTAAATGTCTGTTGGAATGATTTCTTTAACTACGATCTTTTTTTATTTTTAATTAAAGAGTTATATTTTTGGTTTTATAACATTTAAATGATCAGGATCACAATCATTCGTTATCTACTGATTAACTTGAGATTATTTTCTTGAATTCTTATTTTACTTTTTTAGACTTCGATAACTTATTATTTTCTATGAATTGATTTATTAACGAACTTTCTAAAAAAGAGTCGTAGCTATTTCTTGATATATAATTACTAATTCCCGTAATTTAAGTCTCTAACTTCAACTTTGACCTTTAAGAAAACGCTTTCCTTAAAGGTCACTTTTATTATATAATGCTTATATTATTTTTACAAGAATATAGTCAAAAATTGTCACAAAATAATAAAGCTAACCTATCTTGAAAATATATAGTCAACTACCACAGGTTAAAACCCATGGCTTGTGAACTCTAACATAGAAAAAATATATTAGACAGGATCAATTTGCTTAGAAATCTGGCTTTTAGATATATATATATGACTATACCCCCGAAGTAGCAGAAGTTAGCCAAGCCTTTACCGTCCCTAAGGGTAAAGGGGTTAGTTTGATCTTAACTTGTATTCATCCCATAAATAAATTCAGAGGATTTCTGTCTAATTTTTCATTAAATATATTAAAAAATTTTATTTAAAATAGAAATAATTTGCTATTTAAACTTTTATATCCTACAATGCTTGCCTGATATACAAAAACAAATCATTTTAAATAAATTCGAATTACAAAATAAATTTTATTTTAATAAATAATTTTTCTAATAATTTTTAATACTTGACAAAAAATTAAAATTTAAATTTTTTTATTTATTTCATAAGAATAAAAAAATAAAAAATAAACAAATACAAAAAAAGGATAAGATGAATTAGTGATGAGAAATAAACAGTTTATATTTCCTGATGAAGAAGCTTTTAAATTTGTTAAATCAGAGTTTAAAAAAAGAGGAATTACCTACCAAGAAATCGCAGAAATTGCCTATAAACTTCAAAAAAGCTTTATTCCTAACGCTAAAATACCAGAATATAAAGAAGCAGTTATAAAAATATTACATAAACGTGAAGTTTTAAATAGTGCAATGGTAGCTTTAGAATTAGATCGACTAGCAACAGAAAAGAAACTAAAACAACCCTTACAAAAAATCATCGAAAATGATGCTGCTGTTTTTGGTGTAGATGAAGCAATCGCAGAAAGCATTGCTAATATTTATGGAACCATTGGAATAACTAACTTTGGTTATCTCGATCGAGTAAAACACGGTATAATTAAAAAACTCGATACAGAAAAAAAGGGTAAAGTTAATACTTTCGTAGATGACTTGATTGGTGCTTTGGCTTCAGCTGTAGCTGCAAAAATGGCTCATAGATACGCGTAAATAAAATTTCCTTATTTTTAAATTCCTAATTTATTTAAATAAATTATCTGCAAATTATCATTCTATTAGAAAATTATATAAATAATATATTACAACTGAATTGACTTAAAAAAATTAAAATGATTTAATAGCACCATTGTGAATAGGAATACATATGAAAATAATCCCATAAACAAAATTATCCCTATCTTTCTATGGATCATTGCAAGCCTTTTTGGTTCAAAAATTATTTTACAAATATTTTTAAAAACTTTTACAATAAATAATCAATTAACTCTTTTTTCTTTTCACATTTTATTAAAGCCTTTAAAAATAAAAGCTGCTTTTTTATTAAACACTTTTTCGGAATTAATTTTTTTTCTACTTTTATTAATAGGAAACTTAATTTTCTTTAAAGTAAAAACCAAATTTTTTAGTAAAAAATTAATTTCAGCTATATTAATAATACTTCCCACAATAATTTTTTTAAGTGGAAACTTAATCTTAGCTGTTAAAAATCTAGATAAAAAAAATGAGTCGTTAAATCAGATCTTAATAATTATTTTATTTGTTCTAGTTGTTGGATTAACTGAAGAATACGGCTTCCGAGGCTTGCTACTAGGAAAATTATTACAAGCTAAAAATAAAAACAAGTTTTATTTACTTATTAGCGTTATTTTACAAGGACTTGCTTTTGGGCTAACACATTCAATAAATATTTTCCACCAAAGTTTTTCTGAAACTATTACCCAACTAATTTATGCAAGTGCTATCGGAATAATTTTCGGTTTAGTCTATATAAAAACCGCCTTTTTGACGGTCACAATTATATTTCATGCTTTAATAGATGGTTTAGCTTTTATTGCTTCTCCACAATCAATAGTAAAAGCAAATAACACTGAAATTCCTCTTCAAACCACCTATTTTATGCTAGGAATATTTTTATCAATTATTATATATGCCATCATTATCATTTTTTTTTCTCGTAGTAAAAATCTAAATAGACTCTGGAGATGATAAATTTTCTTAAATCTGTAAAAAATCTATAAAATATTTCTTATAAAAATACTTTAAAAGCTAAATAAATAAAAAAATAATACAAATAAAAAAAGTCATTCAAAAACAACATTTATATACTTTTAAAACCAAAGCAAACTTTAATTATTTAGAACAAAAAACTGTCCAGGCTGGGTTCGAACCAGCGACATTCGCATTAACAGTGCGACGTTCTACCACTGAACTACTAGACAATAACTATTTTTATTCTATAATGCGTAATCATTTTTTTCAAGTAAAATTAAAGACTACTAAAAACAAAAAACAAAATATTATAATTTTTTAGTTTAAAACTTGATATTAATAAACTTTTAAACTAAAATAATGAAGTTGGATTGTGGGAGTGTAGCGAAGTGGTTAAACGCTGCGGACCGTAAATCCGCCCTCTTATGAGTTCGTAGGTTCGAATCCTACCACTCCCATTAACAACAAATTTATTTTTAATGACAAATTTGTTGTTAAAATATTGCCCCATAGCCAAGGTGGTAAGGCAATGGTTTTTGGTACCATTATGCGCTGGTCCGAGTCCAGCTGGGGCAATTTTATTTTCCCCTCTCAATTTATTGACTAAAAATGTATATATTTTTTTGAGTTATTCAAAAAAATTTATAAACTTTTTTCATATTTATATTTTAATTAATAATTCTGGCTTCTATTCATTTTATTTTTCCAATATTTATCTTTAAAACTTTTTCGTCCTCCCATTTCTTCTATAGAATACCTCAATGGATTTTTCTTATAGAAATTTTGATGTTCCTTTTCCGCAGGATAAAAGGGTTTTGCATCTTCAATTTTTGTAACAATTGGTTTGTCAAAAAGACCACTGTTTTCTAGCTTTTTTTTAGAATTTTCAGCGATTTCGCGCTCTTTTTTATTTTTAACAAAAATAACAGGACGATAATTATCACCTCTATCTTGAAACTGTCCCATGGCATCAGTAGGGTCGGTCTGTTGCCAATAAACCTTTACCAAATCCGCATAAGAAATAATATCTGGATCATAAATAATCTTTACAGCTTCTGTATGCCCAGTCTTACCGCTTGAAACTTCTGCATAAGTGGGATTTGCAATATGACCGCCAGTGTATCCTGAAATTACTTTTATAATCCCAGGGTAAGTATCAAAGGGTTTAACCATGCACCAAAAACATCCACCGGCAAAAATAGCATTTGCTTTCATATTTTATTCACCTCTTTTTATTTAAAAAGTCTAACGTATTTTCCGTATCCTAATTTTTCTAAATCCTTTACAGGAATAAACCTTAGAGCAGCAGAATTAATGCAATATCTTCTACCGCCCTCTTTTTTCGGTCCGTCATCAAAAACATGCCCCAAGTGAGAGCTTGCATTTTTACTTTTTACTTCAGTTCTTTCCATTAAAAAGGAATGGTCTTCATTTTTTTTTATATGAGACTGATTAATTGGTTTTGTAAAAGAAGGCCAGCCACAGTTTGCGTCATATTTATCTTTAGAACTAAACAATGGTTCTCCACTAACAACATCAACATAAATACCTTCTTGGTAAAAATTATCATATTTACCTGTAAAAGGCCGTTCTGTTTTAGCTTTTTGCGTAACATCATATGCTTTTGGAGATAAATATTTTCTTAAATCCTTTTTATTTGTCATAATTCTCCGTATTTTATTTTCTAAATATTATTGATCGTGCACGATTAATAATATTTTCTTTCTCTTATTATAATCATTTAAAAATTTATGTAAATTTTTAAAAGCCTAAAAAAATAAGATAAAAATATTTTTAAAACAGTTATTAAAACTTTTTATGCAGATCCATAAGCTAAAGAATTTTGATTTTTAATTTCAAATTAAATTTTTTTTAATAAAATAAAATTAAACTATAAAAATTAAAAAAGATAAAATATGTCATTATTAACAAAATCTTATTACGCAATGGGAACAAAGATTACTTTAAGTGTTTCTCACTCATCCCCAGAAAATCAATTAAATAGAGGATACGCTTTAATCAAATACTACGAAAAATTACTAACAGTCAACACTACAGATTCTGAAGTATCCTTAATTAATCAGGCAGCAGGAAAACATGCAGTTCATGTATCTTCAATTAGTTACAATTTAATAAAAAAAGCAATTGAAATAAGTAAAAAGAATTTAGGGTTCGATGTAGCTATTGGCCCATTAATAAAACTCTGGCATATAGGCTTTTCAGATGCAAAATTACCAAAAAAACAAAACATAGAAAAAAAATTGAGGTTAATTGATCCTAAACAAACTGTTTTAAATGATCAAAAAAAGTCTGTTTTTTTAAAAAAATATGGCATGGAATTAGACCTTGGAGCCATTGCTAAAGGATATATTGCCGATGCCATTAGTAAGCTTTGGCGCAAAGAAAAAGTTAAAAGAGGGATAATAAATTTAGGAGGAAATGTTTTAATGGTGGGGCCAAGCCCCCATCCAAATAATCTTTGGAACGTTGGAATTCAAGATCCCTTTAAAAAAAGAAATAATTCTTTAGCCATTTTAAAAATTCCAGCTCTATCTGTAGTAACCTCGGGTATTTATGAAAGGTTTTTAAATTTTAAAGGACGTCGTTATCATCACATTTTAGATCCTAAAACTGGATATCCGATTAAGAATAATTTAGCTAGCGTAACTGTGGTTAGCCAAAAATCCATAGATGGAGAAATTTGGACAGGAATAGGTTTTTATAATGGTTTTTATAGAACTTTAAAACTACTTCCCCCCAAAAATTTAGGGTTTATTTTTATTACAAAAGATTATAAACTTTATATTACTTCTAATATTAAGAAAAACTTAATTCCTCTTGAAAAAAGATATCAGATTAAAGAAATCCATTAAAAAATATTATTTCTGTTTATAAAAAATTCATTTTTATCTCTTTAAATAATTAGGATAAGAATCTAGAAAAATATAAATAAGATGAAAATTATCTAAAATGAAATAACTTAATTTAAAAAGGTTAGGCACCATTGTCCCTTACCTTACTTTTATATAGTTAATATCCTCTTCTTTTAGCAAAGATATCAATAAAAAATATATTATCTTTGTCAACTACCATGGGTTAAAACCCCTGGCTTGTAGATTCTAATATAGTGTATTGGACAGCTACAATTTACTTACGTAAACTGGCTATTTTAATATATTGTTATACTCGGAAAGGAGCAATAGTTACTAAAATATTTACCGTTCCTAAGCTGCTAGACTAGCTTGTTAGATAGTTACTGTCTGAGATAAATCTTTAGCCAAAATATTTTTGGCAACGTCCCACGTTTCAATCGCGGATATACTTGGTGGAACATTTAGGGCAGATCCATTTACGTGGATTTAAAGTGAGCCTTTGAGAATCAGACATGACAAACCACAATTGAAACAGGTTTGAATGGTGTTTTTTGGTTGACAGCCATAAAGTGCCCATATATTTTAGCTTTGTAAGCTAAAATAGATAAAAATTATCGCCAATCGACGTTTGATATGGATAAAGCGAGGATTAGTAAATTTTTACTTCTTAGTTCTTCGGCAAAGGCCTAGTTTTGGTTTTTGACTAGCGTCTTAGATAAAGTATCTAAAAAGTTTCTTCTCTTAGCTTTCACTTTAGAATATATCTTAGCTACTAACAGTCTTTGTTTTTGTTAGTTAACAGCTTGAGTTAGCTTTCGATGTTTTTTTTAGCTCGAATAAATCTTTTAGAAAGTTTTCGTTTTTGTCTTTTAAGTTTATATTGGATTATTCACACAATAGTATCGAGGATTAGAGATAGGCTCGTCGTTAGATTTAATTAAGAAATTTGAGGTGTTTAAATCAATACCGATTTTCTTATTTGTTTTTTCAATCCTTTAACAAATAAGTGATCGGGTCCTAACTGTAAAGAGATAAAGAAACAATCTGGGTTATCTCTTCTAACTATAACTGTACCTATCCTTATACAGTAAGGTTTATCTAATAAAACCTTTTGGGATTTATTAAATCGAATTCTGCCAATCTTTGGAACCTTTAAGTGCTTTTTATCTAGGAAACGAACTATACCATTAGTTAATGAAAAATTATCTTTATCATTATATCGGCAGTTAGTTTGATAAAACCAGGTATAGTTTTTCTTAGGAAAGGTTGGAACACTTGATTCTGGATTTTTCTGATATATGTTCCAAAACTTTTGGTAGTTTTGTTTAGCATTGGCTTTGGTTAGAGAACCGATATAGGAATCTTTTAAAAAGAAAAAACAACGTGGCAAATAAAACATAGACAGTCTTTTCTTTAATTCTTTAGCTTTTGAATAGAAGATTTATCTTGTTTTAACTTATATAACCGATTACTGATTCCCACCACTTGGTTATAGACAAACCTAAAGGTACCGGAATTTACTTTAATTATCAGCTCTTGGATTATGGAAGAAACTCTCAACTTTAAACCAAAGTAATATTATAGGCCCTTTATCTTTTTCATATTTTCACTTTCTTTCTTACATAGCACTGGGCATTCATTCTATGACTAAAGTCACGGGATTTTAGCCTTACTTTTTAACTAAAATAAAATATTTTTTATAAAATTTTAATAAACAAAAAAAATAAAAATCCTTAATATTTATTAAGGATTTTTTTCATGCCATTTTTTAATATAAGCAAGTCTTTTTTTAAAACGAATTTCTTTTCCTTGTTCCGTAGGGAAATAATATTCGTGTCCCTTTATAGACTCTGGCATGGTTTGCATATTGGTTAATTTACTTTTTGATTTATGTGCATATTGATAATTTTTTCCATAACCAAGATTTTTCATTAATTTAGTTGGAGCATTTCTTATCTGCTTAGGAACAGGAAGGTTCCCAAAATTTTTTGCTTCCCTTTCAGCTTGAGAAATAGCCTTATATACTGCATTTGATTTTGGCGCTAAAGCTAAATAAATTACAGCTTCTGATAAATGAGTATCACATTCTGGCAAACCTATAAATTGGCAAGCTTGAAAAACATTTATTGCTATTGAAAGAGCATTTATATCTGCTAATCCAATATCTTCACTAGCAAAGCGTACTAGTCTTCTAGCAATATAAAGAGGATCTTCTCCACCTTCAATCATTCTAGCAAGCCAGTATACAGCAGAATTAACATCACTATTACGCATTGATTTATGTAAAGCTGAGATGAGATTATAATGTTCTTCACCTCTTTTATCATAACGAAGCGATTTAGTATTTATTATTTTAAAAATTATATTTTTGTCAATAGAAACTTTATTACCTTTACGTTTGCCATTTAACACCGCCATTTCTAAAGTATTCAGTGCTATTCTTCCGTCTCCATTTGCAAATTCTGCTATCGTTTTAATTGAATTTTTATCAATATTTATATCAAGTTTAGGAAAAGCTTTTTTATTATGTAAAGCCTTCATTAACAATTTTTCTATATCTTCATTAGTTAAACTTTTTAAAACAAAAACTTTACAGCGCGAAAGTAGAGCTGAATTTAATTCAAAAGAAGGATTTTCTGTAGTAGCACCTATCAAGATAATGCTCCCCTTTTCGACAAAAGGCAAAAAAGCATCTTGTTGGGTCTTATTAAACCGATGGATTTCGTCTATAAACACAATTGTTTTTTTACCCAACTTACGATTATTTTCAGCCTGTTTCATAATATTACGGATATCCTTAATACTACTAGTTACGGCACTAAAATTTATAAAATGAGCTTTTGTTTTATTAGCAATAATCCTAGCTAATGTCGTTTTGCCTACACCAGGAGGCCCCCAAAAAATTATTGAAGGTACTTTATCTTTATTAATCATTTCCTCCAATACTTTACCCTTCGATAATAAATTTTCCTGTCCACAAAAATCTTTTAAATTTTGCGGACGAACTCTATTTGCTAATGGAGAATTATCTATATCTTCCTTATTATTACTATAAAAAAGTGATTGTTGCTTCAAATTTTTTTCCTTTTAAAAAGATTTTTTAAATTACGTTTTTATTAAACCTATTATTATATTTTTTTAAATATTTTGGTGGAACATGATCTATTAACCAAATTCCACTTTTCGTTGGATAAAAAATAAGCCCCTCTCTAAAAGCTTTATTAGCCAATACCTGAAAAATTATTGGCCTAGTATCTCTTCTTTTGCCAACTAAAAGAGCTTCTTTTTTATTTTGAGAAAGATGGACAAAGTCACGATTCATCTTCTTCAAACCATCTAGAATGATCAATCTTGCTGCTTTATGTGTAGTGCCATGATAAAGATAATAAGGGGGTTTCTTGGAAGGAGTTAACAATTTAACTGGGATACTATGACCATAAAGGGCCCTAATCATTTCCCCTTCAATTAAATAACGTTGTTTATTGCTATTATTTATAATTTTATGAATAAGTTTTAAATTAAGAACCGGTTTATAATGATGATTATATTTATAAATAAGTTCTGAAACATTCGCTCTGCCATATTTATCTAAATGTAAACCAATTTTTTCTGGATGATGGCGCAAAACGAAAGAAATCCGTTTGCTTATTTTAGTTAACTCATGACTCATTATCATTTTTTATTAACATTTATTATTAAAATTATTTAAAATTTAAATTTTATTTTTTGGCAACTTTAATTTTTTCTGGATTATATATTCCTATATCAGCTACCGTTACAACCCCAGAAAATTTCTGGCCATTAGGGGTTCCTAAGCCTTCTTTGTTATATGCCATAGTAACTGTTTCTGTAGATTTAACAGCAGTACCCATGACTTTACCATTATCTGAATTAATTCCGGTTGGGATATCTACAGACATAATAGGTATCATGCTATGATTTGCTTTATCAACTATATCGGCAAATCCTCCGGTCACATCTCTTGATAATCCAACCCCAAGAAGGGCATCAACAATTGTAGTGTATCCCTTAAAACTATTTATTTTATTAATAACAGGTATACCATAATTATTAACTATCGATAATTGCTTTTTTGTTTCTTGAGATGCCTTTTTAGGGCTCCCAACAAGGTAAATTGTTACATCATATCTTTTAAGAAAAAGTAATCTTGCTAAAGCAATTCCATCACCACCATTATTTCCAGTTCCAGCAATAATTAAAACCTTTTTTAAAGAAAAGTTACTACTATTTATTAACCTAGTAGAAATTGCTTGGGCAGCATGTTCCATTAAAATAATTGATGGTACACCAATATTATTAATCGTATAATTATCAAATTCTTTTGATTGACTAGATGAAATATAATTTAATGCCATATTTAATATTTTTCCCTTCATTAAAAAATTATTTACAATTATTTCCTATTTTAATTCTTAAATAAAATAATTTTTAGTCGTTAATAGAAATGTTATATTAATCGATGCTTATAAATTTTTATTTAGTTTATCTTTTAAATAAATATACGTATATTTACAAACAAAAACAAGCCACACTAATAATGGATATTCTTATATCTCTGGTTTTATGTTTAAATTAGAATTACCAAAAAATTATTTTTCAATATAAGTCATTTAGTTAAAATCATTTTATAGTCTTTTCAATCTTAAATTATATTTAACTTAACATTTTAAAAAATGTCTTCGTATAATTTAAAGCTATTTCATAGTATGTACAGAAAATAAAACAGTTTAAATCGAACTCCTCCTTTAAAATTTAACCAGCTTAAAATTATCAATTATATTTAATCGGACAAAAGCACACTAAATAAAAAAACATAAATTACGTTATTTTGTTCTCTTTAAAATAATTTTTTTGAACTTTTTATATGCTTTTTAAATTAATTTTGAAATATAATAATAATTAAGAAAAATTTAAAAATGAATTTTATGATAAAAAATTATAAAAATAATATTTAGGTTAATACATATTTCGATATCCATCTATAATTTATAGTTTAAAAGAGATGTAAGGCTTCTACCACAATTAAAAGGGGGATTGTTTTTTTCCATTAACCTTTATTTTTACCATCTTAATTTAAAAATTTTTAAACATAAAAAATTGAATAAAAATAACTCAAGAAATTAAAATACTAGAAATTAAAACAAATAACAAATTAAAAAATTATCAACTATCAAAAAGACATTAAAAAATGAATAACCATTTGCTAAACACAATTAGACATCATTTAATCAGATTTCAGTGGAGCCAATTATGGGATAAAATAATTAGAGGCGCTTTAGAAATAATCATTCTTTCATTAGTCTTTTTTATATTAAATAAAATTACTATTTTTATAATAAATAAAACTTTCCATACATATATTAAACAAAAGAATATAAATAAAAAAAGAGTGGAAACCATACATACTTTAATTATTAATGCAATACACTATTTCATAGTTTTTTTCTATTTATATACCGTATTAAGTATCATAGGATTTCCTATTTCTACGCTTTTAGCCAGTGCAGGAATTTTAACTATAATTATCGGTTTAGGAGCTCAAAGCATTATACGTGATATTTTTGCAGGATTTCTAATCCTCTTAGAAAAGCAAATGGAAGTAGGAGATGATGTTGTCATTAATAACACTATTTCTGGAAAGGTGCGTGCTTTTGGCCTCAGGAACATAACTCTTGAAGGAGACGATGGTGCCATCAATTACATATTTAATAGTACTATTTCTTCTATTAAGAATAAATCAAAAACAAATATTAAAACCGAAATTATTTTGCCATTAAAAAACGAGATTAAAAATTACCAAAAAATAATAGAGATTATTAAAAAAGTAAATAAAGATTTATTACCAAAAAATAAATTTTTAATTAAAAAACCCGAAATTCAAGGCCCATTAGTCTTAAAAGACAATTCTACCTTAGCCATCAAGATTATATTAGTGGTAAAAAAAGGAAAGCAAGATAAAATTAAAAATTTATTTACGAGTGCTTACTTAGAAAGACTAGAAAAATATAAAAAGCCTACTGATTCTTAAGAAAAACTTAAAAATTAATAGGTTGTTAAATTTATTATTAAGTTTTTTGTATTAAAAATTATAAAATTTTTTCTATTTTTGTATTTTATATATTAACTCTAAAACCTAATTAAATTTTATAAATAATCCGTATCAAAAATTATAGTTACAGGGCCATCATTAATAAGTTCAACTTGCATATTAGAACCAAATTTTCCAGTGGAAATATTAATTTTACTCTTCTTTAAAGTGTGGTTAAATAAATTAAATATTTTTTGTGCATATTGATAAGAACCAGCCCCTGTAAAACTAGGTCGGTTCCCCTTTTTAGTATTCGCATATAATGTAAATTGAGATACAGATAAAATTGAGCCCTTAACGTCTTTCAAAGAAAGGTTCATTTTACCATTTTCGTCCTCAAAAATCCTTAAATTAATAATCTTATGAACTAGATAATCAATTTCTTTTTGGGTATCATTTTCTTTAATACCGACTAAAAGCAAAAACCCTTTCTTTATAGCCCCAATTGTTTGTTTAGAGACTTCTACTTTAGCGGATTTAACTCTTTGTAAAACTATTTTCATTAAAATTTCTAAACAACTTTTCTCTCAAAAGGATCACTAGAAATGCCTTGCTTTAAAATTAATTTTGCCCATTCTTTTGCACTGTGTAAAGAATGGTCTTTATAATTCCCACAAGATTCTATAGCAACACCTGGAACATCTTTTGGTTTAATATTATCCCTAATTTCTTCTAAAGTAGATTTTAAAGCCAACGCTACTTTTTCAGTTGAATAAGTATACCAACTTATCATATGAAAACCAGTACGGCAACCAAAAGGAGACATGTCAATAATTCCATCTAAACGATTACGCATTAAAGAGGCAAATAAATGTTCTAATGTATGTAAACCGCCAGTATCTACAGAATTTTTATTAGGCTGAACCAACCTTACATCAAAATTAGCAACTTTACCCCCTTGGGGTCCCTTTTCTTCTGATATTAAACGTACATAAGGCGCTTTAACTTTAGTATGATCTAACGTAAAACTTTCAACTTTAGCCATATTTTTTTCCTCCAATTAAAAAGCTTTTAATATAATTTTAAATACAATCTATCAATTTAGCAAAAACATTTTGTTAATTTTAATTCTGTTTCTAAGAATAACGAGAATCAAAATTTCCATAAAATTGGATACTTCTATCAAATAATAATTTAACTGTGTCATTAGCCCCCTGACGGTTTTTAGCAACTATTATTTCTATTGGGCCACGTTCCGGAACTGAAGATTGATCAAAGTCTTCATCTCCTTCAGAATTTCCATTTTGATCATAATAGTCTTCTCTATATAAAAACATAACAATATCTGCATCCTGTTCTATTGCTCCAGAATCCCGTAAATCAGAAAGGACAGGTCTTTTACTGGTTCTTCCCTCTACACCTCGAGATAACTGAGATAAAGCAATTATAGGAACATTTAATTCACCCGCTAATTTTTTCAAAGAACGAGAAATAGCAGCTACTGCTTGTTGTCTAGATTCAGTGATCTCAGAATCAATCAACTGAAGATAATCGATAATTACTAATCCAATACCCTTTTTAGAATTTTCTTTTTGAAGTTGTGCTTCTAAATTCCTAAGTTTGGCTCGAATTTCATTCATTTTGATACCAGGTGTGGTATCTAGGTTAATATTTAATTTATTTAGATTTTCACTAGCCAACATGATTCTGGACCAATCAGAATTAGTATCCATATTGCCATTGGATGATTGACTTAAACCATTTCCAGTCATTAACTTATCCATTGGTACCCTAGCATTAGCAGCTAAAATACGATCCGATAAAGATTGATCGTTCATTTCCATATTAAAAACAACAACAGTTTTATTTCCAATTTCTTTTGACTTAGCCGCATTGATAGCTAAATTAAGCGCAAAAGCCGTTTTGCCGACAGCAGGACGAGCCGCAACAACAATTAAATTATCCTTTTGCCACCCTTTTGTTAATTTATCGAGAAAACCATAACCACTCGGTAGAGCGTTTTTTCTTAAAATAGAATTAGATTTAGTTGAACTGTTCAACTCATTAATCGTTTTATCCAAAGAATTTTTTAAAGTGATAAAATCATTATTTTCAGCACTCCCCTCAATTTTATTAAGTTCTTCCTGAGCTTCAGAAATCAAGTTAAGGGAATGGGAACTGGGATCATGTGCTAAACGGTTAATTCGGTTTGAAAGATCAATTAAATGCCTTTGGGTTGCTTTCTCGTGAACCGCTTTTGCATAATTCTCTGCATTTGCGCTAGTACTGTCCGTAGCAATAATTTCAGAAATATAGCCTTCACCACCTACTGATAATAGACTTTTATCACTACGCATTTGATCCGAAAGAGTTAGGGTTTCAACCATTTTATTATCATTTAAAAGTTCGCTGATAGCATGAAAAACTCTCTTATTTTTTGAATCAAAAAAGTCACCTTCTGAAATAATACCCAAAATACGATCTAAAAGTTCTTGTTGTTTATCCAAACTGCTAGTATAAAAAAAAGAAGAGAGCAAAGCTTTTTCAGTTTTGATTTCTTGAGGTATTTTGTTGTTAAAAATACTACTTTCCATTATTAATTATTAATCCAATATTTAATTCCTTTGAGAAATATTTACTTTAATAGCGCTGGTGACTTTAGGATGCAACTTAACAGAAATTTCATGAAGTCCTACAGTTTTAATCGGTCGAGGCAAAATAAGCTTACGCTTATCAATATTTATTGAAAATTGTTTTTTTAATTGGTTAACAATATCTTTTGAGGTAACAGAACCATTTAATCTCCCATCTGGGCCAACATTTTGTGAAAATTCAAGAATAGTTTTATTTAATTCTAATCTTTTTTTCAAACTTTTAGAATTTTCTAAAATTTTATTAGCTTTTTTTTCTGCTAACTTTTGTTGCCCATGTAATTTAGAAATATTTTGGGGAGAAGCATAAACTGCTTTTTTATTTTTAATAAGGAAATTATTTGCATAACCATCTGAAACACTTTTTATTTCCCCACGTTTTCCTTTATTTTTAACATCTTTCAAAAAAATGACTTTCATAATTTTCTTATTCTATCTTTCTGTCAAATATTTATTTAGTTAAAACCACAGAATCGATTATTTTTCTTAGCTCTTTTGTAACTTCCTCAGTGCTATGATTTTTAACTACAGAAGCAGCATTGGCCAATGATCCGCCGCCACCCATTTTTTCCATAATAACTTGAACATTAAGTGATCCATCCGAACGGGCTGAAACTTTAACCCCATCATCATTCACTCTAAAAATTATAAAACTTGCAGCAATGCCCTGGATTTTTAAAAGAGAGTCTACTGCTTGAGCACAAACAATAGGATCATAAAAAGTTTTATCTTCTCCGGTAATAATCCCAACATTATTTTTAATAGAAACTTGTTGAATAAGGTGTGATTTAGTTAAAACGAACGATTCTGGTTCTTTTTTAAATCGCCTTAACAGATCAGAATTAGCACCTGATGACCTTAAAAAACTAGCCGCGTCAAAAGTCCTAGAACCAGTATGAAAAGTAAAGCCCTTAGTGTCTAGTTGAATTCCTCCTAATAGAGCTGTTGCTTCTACTTCCGAAATAGGAGATTTTCTAAGATCTTCATAACCTAGTAATTCTGTAACTAATTCAGAAGTTGAAGAGGCAGATTGTTCTATATAAAACAATTGTGGTTTCTCTTTAAAGCTTTCATCAGCAACTCTATGATGATCTATAACCACTAACGAAGATTTAAGCTTATCTAAAAGGTATCCAGCTGAAGAAATACTAGGCCGACAATGATCCACTAACACTAAGAGGCTTTTGTCATCGGCCAACGACATCGCTTGCTTTTCCGAAATAAAGGGATAATTAATTAAAGAATGGTTACTTTTATCATCTTGTTTTATTTTTTTATTTTTTTGATCAATTTCTTGATCTATTTTTTTAATAACTAAACGAATCTCATTCTGCAGATTTTTTTCATTAATAATAATATAAACTTTATTTAAATTATGGATTTGGCTCATCCGCCAAATACCAAGAGCAGAACCTAACGAATCCATGTCTGGATTTCTATGCCCAGCAATAAATACTGAATCTGAATTGTCAAATAAATCAGAGAGAGCTGTTTCCATCATTCTGGCTCGAACTCTGGTTCTTTTCTCTAAGGGGTTGGAATTTCCCCCAAAATAAATGGCAGGATTATCTTTTTCACGAATTACAACTTGGTCCCCACCTCTTCCTAAAGCAAGGTCTAAACTCCTTTGAGCTAGTTGAGATAATTTATTTAAATTCGAAACACCACAAGCAATTCCAATCGAAAGACTTAAAGGCATATTTTGTTTGAGAGATTCTTCTCTTATATCATCAACAATAGAAAAATGATCTTTTTCTAACGAATTCAAGTCCGGCATTCGTCCAAAAATTAAATATCTATTTTCACTTATTCTTTGTAAAAATAAATGATATTTTTTTGACCACTTTCCTAAGCGGCTAGAGAAAAAAGCAACCAAGCTACTTGCCTTATAATCAGGTATATCACGAATTATTTCCTCATAATTATCAATATTAATAATCCCATAGAATAAACGATTCTTTTCATACATAATCTGGTATTTAGAAATATCAGTCATATCCATTAAATAAATAGCTTGGCCACCATTTTGAACCTGTAAAAGAAATTTTCCCTGGTGCCAATCTATTTCAACCGCTTCACCCTTTTTATTTGATTGAACATAAGAAAAAAGTTCAGAATCAACTTCTTTCAAATTTTTACCGATAAAGGAAGAATTTCCCAAAATCTTTTCTAAACTTTTATTAAACCATTCAATTCTAAAATCAGAATCTAAAAGCATAATTCCAATTGGCATTTGTTCTAAAGCGCTTGTCTGGGAAATTGAAACACGACCATATAAATTAGTCATATAAGTTTGAAAATCAACGCCTAAAGAATTAATAAAATTATAAAATAGATAAGCTATTAATAAAACAAGTACTATCCACCCAACTCCCCAAAAAATATTTATCTTAAGAGCAAAAATAAGCCCCAAAATTGCAAGTAAAATTGCAAAAAAAGAAATTAAGTATAAAGTTCGGTAATTATTACGAAGAAACCTAGAAAATCTAGAAGAATTGTTATTAAATTTTTCCATTTTAAACATCAAGTATCTTAATAAACAATTTATTCTCAAACTTAATCGTTTAAAGACTTAAATAATTTTATAGAGAATAAAAAGTCTCTGTTCAGACATATTTGATAAATAAATTATTTTACCGTAAAAGGCAAAAGCGCCATAATGCGGGCACGTTTAACTGCTCTAGCAATTTTACGCTGGTTTTTTGAACTTGTTCCTGTTATTCTACGAGGCAAAATCTTTCCATTATCTGCAATAAACCTTTTTAAAAGATTCACATCTTTATAATCTACATAATCAATATGGTTAACAGCTAAATAATCTACTCGCCTACGGCCCCCTCGATGAAAACGGCGTCTATCACCTCGTGGAGTGCGTCTTGGCCTATTAGTTCTTTCACCATTAACTGTTTTAACTCTTTGGCTTGAATTTTTTTCATTTGCCATAATAAATTCCTTTCTTAAATTTTAATTATTTTTATTTTAATGAAATAATATTAAAAGGGTAAATCATCATCGGAAATATCCAAAGAATCATCTGAATCATCATTATTACTATTAGAATCATTAGACTTAGCAGATCCTGTATCAGTAGAATTACCACTATTACGTTTATTTTTATCTTTAAATTGTGATTCAAATGGATTACCTTGACTAGCACCTACTCTATTACTAGTTCCATTTTCAGGGATATTAAAATTATTACTTTTAGAAGCGTTATTATTAGAAGCGTTATTAATAGACGAACCTGTTGTTACTGATCCACTATTACCATCGTTATTCTGGTTAGCTCGTCGAGCTTTTGATTGTGCTCTTGTTTCCAATAACTGAAAATTATCGATAACAACTTCAGTAACATATACTCTTTGACCTTGGTTATTCTGATAATTACGAGTTTGTAAATGCCCCTCAACTGCAACCATAGCACCTTTTCCTGTAAAATTAGAAAAATTCTCAGCTGGTTTTCTCCAAATAACGCAATTAATAAAATCTGCTTCACGCTCTCCTGAACGATTAGTAAAATTACGCTCTACAGCTAATGAAAAAGAAGCTACAGCGGTCCCGCTATTTGTATAGCGCAACTCAACATCACGTGTTAATCTTCCTACTAATACGACTTTATTAATCATAAAGCTCCTCATTTATTATTGTTTGTATCTGATTTATTATTCGAATCATTAACTGACTGATTTTGTGTACTTTGAGCAGCTTTTCTTTCTGCTTCACGCTGTGCATGATGCTCAGCTATTCTTTGCTCAGCTGCCGCTTGTTTTTCATGTGAACTTTTTAATTCTTCAAAACTCACAGAAACTACTATATGACGCAAAATATCATTATTAATTTTAGATAAACGATTGAATTCATTTAAAGGCTTATTATTATCTGTAGTAAAAGTAACAATGTGATAAAGACCGGTTTTATTATTATTTATTTCGTAAGCCAAATGGCGTGTATCCCAATCAGAAGAATCGTTTATTTTAGCTCCATTTTTTGTTAAAATATCATCAAACCTCTTTACTAAAGAATCTTTAGATTCTTTCTCTAAATTAGGTCTAATAATATAAGTTAGCTCATAACTTTTTGACATTTTTTTTCTCCTTTTGGACTTTTTTGGCCGCTAAAAACAAAGCGGTAAGGAAGTGATTAAAAACCACACTGTTATCTTATCCATTAATACATTTAAAATCAAGAATAAATAATTTCTTTAATTTTAAAAAACTAATATATTTATGTTTAATCCGCATAAAGATATTTTCTTCCAAAACTTATTAAATTTTTGTTACTTTAAATAAACTAATAAATATTAAATTAGAGAGAAAATTAAAACCCATTTTAATATCTTAAAAATATTTTCGCTAATTTAATTCAAAAATATAAAAACAATATACAATTAGAACAAAATAAAACTAAAACGGAGAAGCGAAATGCGTTTGTTGCAAGAAAAAATAATTTCTGATCTACACGTGCAACCATCTATAGATCCAAAAAAAGAAATTAAAAGAACAATATCATTTTTAAAAAACTATCTATTAGCAAATTCAAAATACCAGAGCTATATTTTGGCCGTTTCTGGGGGCCAAGATTCTACCTTAGCCGGTAAAATAGCACAAACATCAATTAATGAGCTTAATGAGAAAAGTGATAAAAAATATAAGTTTATAGCTGTTCGACAGCCCTATGGAAAGCAATTAGACGAAGAATCTGCTCAATTAGCTTTAAAATTTATAAAACCTGATAAAATAGTAACAACAAATATTAAAACGGCTACCGATGCATTAACAAGAGAGTTGCGAACTACAACAGGTCTTAAGGTGGATGATAAAAGTCAAGGCTCTATTAAACCTAAAATAAGAATGATTGCCCAATATGCAATCGCTCGGGAAAATAAAGGTGTAGTTATAGGAACCGACCACGCTGCTGAAGCATTTGCTGGATTTTTCACAAAATATGGGGACGGAGGGACAGATATAGACCCACTTTGGAGATTAAATAAAAGGCAAGGGAAAGCCATGCTAAAAGAACTTAGGGCTCCTGAAAAACTTTATAAAAAAACACCCACTGCAGACCTAGAAATGAAAAACCCTCTTCTTCCAGATGAAGTAGCTTTAGGTGTTTCTTATCATGATATTGATAATTATTTAGAAGGAAAAAAAGTTTCAAAAAAAGCAGCAGAAAGAATAGAGAAATTATATCTTTCAAGTAAAGATAAACGCCATTTACCAGTTAACGTTTATGATACTTGGTGGATAAAATAAAAATTTTTAATTTTTTATTAAAACTAAAAAGGTTATCTATCAACACATAGGAATTTATTTACAAATTAATAAATAAAATTTGTTATTTTTAAGTGAATATTAGGTTTAAAAGAACTTGGCATGACCAAGTTCTTTTTTTAAGTAACCTCTTTAACATTCTAATTTTTAACTTTGTTTAGATTCTATAGATGGATTTACAATTTCATTATTTTGTTCATTTTTTTCTAACATTTTCGTTAAAGCAGATACTTTGGCTTTATTTTTAACCCGAATCAAACGAACCCCAATCGTAACACGATTTGTATTGGAAACATCTTTGGCGTGAAAACGTATCATCACTCCATCACTGGTGGTAATAATCACGTCCTCATCTAAACCAACTACAATCATATTAATTAAAGGCCCATTTTTTTTAGTTATATTAACAGTTTTATATCCCTTTCCGCCTCGTGACCTTATAGGATAATCTTCTACTGAAGTTTGTTTTCCATAACCATTTTTTGTTATTACTAAAACATTATCATTTGGTAATAAAATATCAGATCCTACGACGTAATCTTTAGAACGCAATCTCATTCCTCTAACTCCAGAAGCACTTCTTCCCATTGACCGAATATCTTTTTCTGAAAAAGATACTGCATATCCCAAATGAGAAGCTAAAATAATATTCCGATTGCCATTAGTTAAAAGCACTTTAATTAAAGAATCTCCATCATGCAACTTTATTGCGATTAAGCCTGATTGACGAATATTGGCAAATTCTTTAACTGTAGTTTTCTTTACAGTACCCAATTTAGTAATAAAAAATAGAAAATCTTTAGAGTCGCTTACATTTCCATGAATATTAATAACCGTTTGGATTTTCTCATTGCTATCCAAACCTAATAAGTTTACAACCGGAATTCCCTTAGCATGACGACCATATTCTGGAATTTGATATCCCTTTAATTTATAAACTTTCCCATTACTCGAAAAGAATAAAAGGTGATCATGAGTATTGGAAAAAATAAGTTCTTTAACAAAATCATTATTATTAATATTCATACCTTGAACACCACGTCCACCACGATTCTGAGTCCGAAAATCTTTTATAGGCAAACGTTTAATATAGCCCTCATTAGTTAAAGAAATTAAAGTGTCTTCTCGAGGAATTAGATCTTCATCTTCTATATTAGATATATCACCAACTTGTAGTTCAGTTTTACGCTCATCTCCAAACTTATTGCCAATATCCATCAATTCTTGATAAATTATTTTATCAATTCTCTTTGGTTTCGCTAAAATGTCCTTAAAATCAGCAATAGACTTTAAAAGGCTTTTGTATTGACTTTCAATTTTATTTCTTTCTAGACCGGTTAGACGGACAAGACGCATATCAAGAATAGCTTGAGACTGTCGATCTGATAATTTATATCGCGAAATTAGTTCATTTTTTGCAACATTAGAAGTTTTACTCGACCTAATTATTTGTATAATAGCATCTATATGATCAAGGGCAATACGTAATCCGGCTAATATATGTGCTTTATTTTGGGCTTTTTTTAAGTTAAATTCTGTCCTTCTACGAATAACTTCCCTTTGGTGTGCCAAATAAGCTATTAATATTTCTTTTAGATTCATGGTACGGGGCTTACCGTGATCAATAGCAATCATATTAAAGGAAAAACTAGTTTGAAGTAAGGTTTGTTTATATAAATTGTTTAGTACGATATCAGCACTTATTTCACGACTAACATCAATACAGATTCTTAAACCCTCTTGATCAGATTCGTCTCGGATGGCAGTTATTCCTTCAAGCTTTTTGCTTAAAACTAATTCTCGAATGTGTTCAAGCAATTTAGCCTTGTTAACCATATAAGGAAGCTCAGAAACTATAATTTTTTCATGACCTAGTGAATTTTTTTCGATCTTAACTTTCGAACGGACCGTAATAGATCCATGGCCACTTTGATAAGCCTTCCTAATCCCTGTTTTCCCCATTACAATTGCGCCGGTAGGAAAATCAGGACCAGGAAGTTTTTGCATTAAATCATCAACTGTAGCATCAGGATTGTCCATCAGAACATGAATAGCAGCAATCACTTCTTTTAAATTATGAGTAGGTATATTGGTAGCCATACCAACAGCAATTCCTTGTGCCCCGTTTACAAGTAAATTAGGAAATCTGGAAGGCAAAACTATTGGTTCACGATTATCTCCATCATAACTAGGATGAAAATCAACTGTATTTTTATTAATATCACGTAACATTTCTAGAGCAATTTTAGATAAACGAGCTTCTGTATAACGCATCGCAGCAGCTGGGTCTCCATCTACTGAACCAAAATTGCCATGTCCATCAACTAAGGGATATCTATAACTAAAAGGTTGTGCCATTCTTACTAAAGATTCATAAATAGCAGAATCTCCATGAGGATGAAACTTACCCATAACATCTCCTACTATACGAGCAGACTTTTTATGAGGCTTATCAGGTGTAACCCCTAATTCATTCATTCCATAAAGAATTCTTCTCTGCACTGGCTTTAAACCGTCTCTTACGTCCGGAAGTGCTCGCTGAACAATAACAGACATGGCATAGGACAAAAAGCTAGTTCTCATTGTTTGGTTAAGGTCCGTATCTCTAACCCGATGGTTAAAAATAAAGTTATCATTATTTGTATTTTTTTTATCTGACATATTCTACCTCAAATATCTAAATCTTTTACTGATTGAGCGTTTTCTTCAATAAAATTTCTTCTTGGTTTTACACGATCGCCCATTAGCATATCAAAAGTAACATCTACTTCAGGTTTATAATCCGGATCTACTCTTAAAAGGCGCCGATTTTCTGGATTCATAGTAGTTTCCCAAAGCTGAAGAGCATCCATTTCCCCTAATCCTTTATAACGTTGAATACGTGGTTTTGGGCTAGATGGTAAAGTAGATAAATATCTATCCAACTCTTCATCAGAAGCTAAATATGTTCTTTTATTAGAATTACCTATAGATACCCCATACAAGGGAGGCTGAGCAATATAAACATAACCAGCATCAATCAAAGGACGCATATAACGAAATATGAGTGTTAAAAGTAAAGTTCTAATATGAGCTCCATCAACATCAGCATCAGTCATAATAATTATTTTATGATAATGCGCCTTTTTAATATCAAAATCATCACCAAATCCTGTTCCCAAGGCTGTAAATAAAGATCTTATCTCCTCATTAGCAAGAATCCTATCTAAAGTAGCCTTTTCAACATTTAATATTTTTCCTCTAATTGGTAGAATAGCTTGAGTCAAACGAGAACGGCCTTGTTTAGCAGAACCTCCAGCTGAATCTCCTTCTACAATAAAAAGTTCAGAAATAGAAGGATCCTTAGAAGTATTATCAGCTAGTTTGCCTGTTAAAGCATTAAGTTCTAAACCAGTTTTTTGTCGAGTTATATCCCGAGCTTTTTTTGCAGCTGCTCGAGCTTTTGAAGCAATCATCCCCTTATTGACAATTTCTTTAGCAATGTTTGGATTTTCCATCAAAAAACGGTTAAAAGTTTCAGAAAATTCATGATTAACAGCTCTTTGAGCATCTGTATTCCCCAACTTCGTTTTGGTTTGGCCTTCAAATTGAGGATCTGGATGTTTTACCGACACAATTGCCGTAATACCCTCTCTTACATCACTACCACTTAGGGGCTTTTGCTTATCCTTTAAAAGTTTCTGTTTCCTAGCATAATCATTAATAATTCTTGTAAGGGCTATTTTAAAACCTGTTTCATGGGTACCGCCTTCATGAGTATGTATGTTATTAGCAAAACTCATCAAAGTTTCTGTTACAGAATCTGTATACTGCAAAGCAACTTCAACCTTAATTTTATTTTCCTCTCCTTCTACGTAAACTGGATGAGAAAATAAAGTTTTTTTATTTTGATCTAAAAATTCTACATATTCAGCAATACCACCTTCATATCTAAAAGACTCTTTCTTAAATGGTGTTATTCGTTTATCAGTAATGGTTAATCGAAGACCCTTGTTCAAAAAAGCAAGTTCTCGTATACGATTTGCTAATGTTTTGTAATTAAATTTGGTTGTTTCCCTAAAAATATTAGGGTCTGGCGTAAAATGGACAATTGTGCCTCTTTGTAAAAGCATTTTTTCCTTTATATTTTTCATCTCAGTTTTTACATGTCCACGCTGAAAGTCCATGTAATAAATCTTTCCGTTCCGATAAACTCGTACATCTAATTCTTTAGAAAGAGCATTAACAACTGAAGCACCTACTCCGTGAAGACCACCAGAAACCTGGTAACTTTTTGAATTAAACTTTCCACCCGCATGTAGAATAGTAAAAACAGCTTCCATAGCAGGCCTTCCTGTTTTGGGCTGTATTCCAATAGGAATACCACGCCCATCATCAGAAACGGTAATTGAATTATCTTTTTCAATTACTAAATTGATATGATGAGCAAATCCAGCAAGAGCTTCATCAATTCCATTATCAATAATTTCCCAAACTAAATGATGAAGCCCAACTGATGAAGTGGAACCTATATACATGCCTGGCCTTTTTCTAACCGCCTCTAAGCCTTCCAAAATTTGAATTGATGATCCCTTATATGTATTTCTGTTATTAATCATATTATTCTTTCTATTATTATTTTTCATAACTTAGTTTTCCATTTTCTATTCCATAAATTTTAGGATTTTTAATTATTTTCTCTTCTAAAGACGATAAATGTGGTGTGGTCAAAAATGCTTGAACTTTATTCTTAATAAAATTTAACAAATGTAGTTGCCGGTTTTTATCTAATTCAGAAAAAACATCATCAAGAAGCAAAATAGGATACTCACCACTTTTTAATTTAATCATATTTATTTCAGCCAACTTCAATGAAAGAGCTGTGGTACGCTGTTGCCCTTGAGAAGCAAAGGAACCTACCCCCTTACCATTAATGAAAAAATTAAGATCATCATGATGGGGGCCAATTGTAGTAGTTTTTAATATCAACTCTTTTTCCTGTTTTTCTTTAAGTTTCTTTAAAAAAACTGAATAAATTTCTTGAAGTGAAGAATTTTGACCGATATTTTTAAAAGTTCGATACTTAATATCCAGATTTTCTTTTTTTGAAATAATTTTATGGGCCCTTTGAGAATATTTCCTAAGTTGTTTAATCAATTTAAATCTTTGAAAAATAAGTCTTGAACCACTTCTACATAATTGTCCATCTAAAATTTCCAAGTAAGTTTTATTTAAATATGATAATTTTCTTGAAAAATTAATTTTTTTTAAAAATAGATTACGGTTCTTTAAAATTTTTCTATATCTCAGAAGGTCTATCAAGTAATTTCTTGACATTTGTCCGAATTGTGTATTAATAAATTTCCTCCTGATAGCCGGTGGTCCTTTAATTAACTCCAAATCTTCTGGAGAAAATAAAACAACATTTAAATTACCAATATAATTTGAAAGCTTATTTTGTATTAGATTATTAACAAAAACTTTTTTGCCATTTCTATCAATAATGATTTTTAAGGATAAATTTCCTGATCTCTTTTTTATCTGAGCAGAAATTTTAGTTTCTCGGCTTCCCCACTGAATTAAGTTTCGATCACTATAATCTCGATAAGATCTTCCCACGGATAGCAAATAAATAGCTTCTAAAAGATTCGTTTTACCTTCAGCATTGTTCCCCACAAAAATGTTAGTTAAATTTGAGAAATTTATATTGATTTCTTTATAATTCCGAAAATGCTTAAGGCCTAACTTATCCAGAAACAATCTGAAATTCTCCAATTTTTTTGATTAAAATCTTATCATCAGAAAAAAGTTTTCTCCCTCTACGATTATCGACTTTACCATTTATATAAAATGATTTGGGATTTTCACTTAATAAGATTTTAGCTTCTCCACCAGAACTAACTATATCTTCTCTTTTTAATAACTGACCTAACGTAATAAAGCTGGTGTTAATTTGAACCCTATTCAAACCTAACCCCCTTCACTATTTATTATACCAAAAACCCTCTAAATTTTCATTTAGAGGAGTTTAAAATTATAGATAATATTTTTTACCTTTAGAATTTATTTTCCTTTAAAAATCGCTTTTTTTTAAATCTAAAAGGTTCTTACAGGTGTAATTAATTGTAATTTATGGTTATCAGAAACATCAGAATTTCCTGGGCGAATAACAAAGGGACGTAAACTTTCTGTAAAGAAAAAATGCAGTTCTTCTTCATCAATAGAACTAATAGCATCTCTTACAAAATCAGGATTAAAGCTTATATTAAGGTCCTTGCCTTTAAAATCCTTAATCACTAATTCTTCATAAACATTCCCAATTTCATTTTCCCCTGTACTGATAATAAGTTTACCATTTGTTATTGAAAATTTGGCCACCAAATTACTAGCTTGGTGTGCAACCAAGCTTGCTCTATTCAAAGAGGCATTTAAAACAGAAGAATCTATTTTAAAACTAGTAGAAATTTCTTTTGGAATTAAACGATCTGTTTCAGGATATTTCCCTTCTAAAAGTCTTGAATAAAATATCGTTTCATTTAAGTTAACTAACAATTGAGACTCATCAAATTGAAGTTCAATATTTTCATTATTTCCTATTAAAGACTTTAATTCAATCAAAGCTCTGCTCGGAACAACTACGTCATCACTATTATCTCCCCTTTCGTTATCTTTTTCTGGTAAATCAATAATTCTTTGAGACAAACGATGTGAATCGGTAGATACAGCTTTTATTTGATTGTTTTTAATAACAAATCTAATTCCAGTTAATAACGGCCTTGTATCTTGAACAGAAACTGATTTAATAGTTTGGTCTATAAGATCAATAAACTGTTTGGCACTTAAAGAAACTTTATTAGTTCCACTAAGTTGAGGAAGTTGAGGATAATTTTCAGCTGACTGTCCTGAAATATTTAAGTGAGTTTTCCCCGAATCTATCTTTATTTGCGAATTATCTGAACGTATATCAATTAGCTTCTCAGAAAGTCTTCTTACAACATTGATAAAGAAATTGGCTTTTACAACAATTGAGCCTTCTTCTTGTATTTTTAAAGAATTATTTTTGTTAGAAATTAAAGTTGTTCTGATAGATATTTCTGAATTTGATCCTATTAAGACTAAATGATTTTTAGAAACAGAAATCTTTATACCAGATAATATAGGGACTAATGCTTTCCCAGAAATTGCTTTATTTACAATTAATAGTTTTTTTAAAAATTGTTCTTTATTTATAGAGAATTTCATTCTTTCTATTTTTCCTAATAATATTTATATAACTTAATAATAATAATAATAAAGTCTGTGGAAATTGTGGATAAGATATTTTTTCCCAGTTCATAAAAGAGAACACCTGTGGAAAAAAATTGGACAACCCCTTTAATAAATAACATTTATTAACAAGCACCAAAAATAAAAAATTATCTTTTAATTTTAGAAGTTAGGGTTTCAATCCTTTGTTTTAAAGAAAAATCTTTTTCTATAAGTCTTGAAACTTTATCAGTTCCATGCATTATCGTTGTATGATCTCTACCTCCGAATGCTTGGCCAATTCGTGGTAAAGATGAGTCAGTCAATTTTCTAGAAAGATACATAGCTACTTGTCTTGGCCCAACTATATGTGAATTTCTTTTTTTACCAATAAGATCATTTAAACTAATATTATAATTTTCAGCAACAATTCTTTGAATATTTGAAATAGTAATAGTTTTTTGTTTAGTAATATTTAAATGTTCTAAAATTTTAGCAGTATTAGACACATTAATTTTTTTGCCAGCCCTAGACATTAAAGTTAAATTATTAAAAGCCCCTTCAAGTTCTCTTACATTACTATTAACCAGCTCAGCGATTAATCTTAAAGAATCTTCATCGATATCAACGTTACTTTCTTTTGCTTTAGTTTTAAGAATTGCAAGTCTAGTTGGAAAGTCGGGCTTTTGGATATCGTAAGCAACACCTTGCATAAATCTTGAAACCAATCTTACATTCAAACCTGGTATATCTTTTGGTAAGACATCTGAAGTTATTACTATTTGTTTTTGTGTTTTGGTAATTTTATTGAAAATATTAAAAAATTCTTCTTGAAAACGATCTTTGCCTTGTAGAAGTTGGATATCATCAACTAATAATATATCGGGAGTTTCATATCTATTTGTAAAACCCCCGATTTGTTTTTCACTAATAGCGTGTACCCATTCATTCATAAAATCGTCAGTTGTAACGTAACGAACAAGTGTAGTGGAATCTAATTGTTTTGCTTTATTTCCAATAGCTTCCATTAAATGTGTTTTTCCTAAGCCTGAAGCCCCATATATTAAGAGAGGATTGTACTGTTTTCCTGGGTGTTCTGAAACAGCTATGGCTGCACTTGTAGCTAATTCGTTAGCATCACCAACAACCCACTTTTCAAAAGTAAAATCAGGATTAAGTTGGTAATCCTCAGAATCAGAATTTTGGTTTTTGTTTTCCTTTACTTTAGGGGAAGCATAATTTTCTTTTATTACTTTTAAATCTGGTTTAAAAAAATCATGTCCAACTTCGTAGGCATATTCCATAAATTTAGCACTATAATTACCATTGTCCCAAGCCTGTAAAATTAATTCACTTGGTGCTTGTAAGTAAACAGTCCTGTTTTCTAAGTCAGCCCGAATAGCTTTTACTGGGTGAATCCAATTTTCAAAAGCAGTTTCCCCAATATTTTCGAAGAAATGCATTTTTATCCCAGACCAAAATTTGTTTAGATTAAAATAATTATTATCCATAGTTAACTGCTCAACAACTTTATTAAACGGAAACTTTTCGTTATTTTCAACAGGCTGTTAAAATAACTTTCCGATATTTTCACAAGCTGGAGGCCAAGTTATCCCCAAGCCTGTGTATATTCTTAAAAAATTATGGTTTTTCCATAACTTTTCCACAACTTTTTTATTTTAAAATGGCGATTTATCCACTTTTAAACAACTTATCCACATTTTGCACAAGAGAACAATTAATACATATCAACAGCCTGTGTATTTGTTATTAAGCGGTGGAAAACTTGTTTAAAAGAGCTTTTTTAAAGATTTTTTTTTACACAAATCCACACCACACTCTGTGGTTATGTGGATAATTTTTTTTTAAAATTTTATTTTAACTTGAGTTTATAAAGCCTACTATGTTAGTATACTTCAGTTGTATATAATTTGATGCAAATAAAAAATAATTTTAAAATTTATAGGAGTTGCAAATGAAAAGAACTTATCAACCAAAAAGACGCCATTTGCATCGTGTTCATGGATTTCTTACTAGAATGAATACCTCACATGGGCGCAAAGTTATTGCCAGGCGTCGAGCAAAAGGAAGGAAAAAATTATCCGCTTAAAATTAGTCGCTCTAGCGGCTTTTTTTATGATTACTTATAAGTCAATGGGTACAAAAAAAGTTTTTCGTATTAAAAAAAATGATGATTTTTCTAGAATATTTTCTAAACATTGCTCTTTTGCTAATCGCTTTTTAATTATTTATGTGGATAAGCAACCTAAGCTAGTTTCAGGGAAACTTAATCATTGGCGATTAGGTTTGTCTGTTTCTAAAAGAATTGGAAAAGCCCATGAGAGAGTTTGGGTTAAAAGAAGGATACGGGAATCTCTTAATAATCTCTCTTTGTATATCCCTCATAATTTGGATATAGTTATTATTGCTAGAACAAATATTGGAGATAAAAACCAATATTTTATTCAAAAACAACTTATTCATGTTTTAAAATTAGCAGGTATTTTCGATGAAAAAAAGATTTAAGAAAATTGGTTTTTTAAATAAGGTTGGCTGGCCATCTATAATCGTAGCGTTTATAGCTATCTTTTTAATAGTTTTCCCTGCTTTTATTACAACTGAAAACAAATCTAATTATGGTGGAATTTTAGGTTCTGTAGCAGGGTTTTTTGCTAACTCTATTCTTGGTATTTCTAAAATTTTTGGTGGTTCATATGCTTTTGGTATTATAATATTTACTATTTTTGTTCGTCTTTTAATTCTCCCATTAATGGTTTATACAATGGATTCTCAAAAGAATATGGCGAAAGTAACTCCTCAAATTAAAAAAATACAGCAAAAATATAAAGGGCAACGAGATCGTGATTCAATGGTTAACATGCAGGAGGAAACTTCTGCGGTTTACAAAAAGTCCGGTGTTCATCCCTTCGCTTCTATGCTTCCTCTTCTTGTTCAGTTACCTATTTTGTGGGCTTTATTTGAAGCCATTAGACGTACATCAATTTTAAAATCTGGGGATTTTTTATGGCTCCAATTAGGCCAAACTGATCCCTATTATATATTGCCATTGCTTGCTGCTATATTTACTTTTTTTAGTACTTGGATGAGTAATTTTTCTACAGGAATTGCACAAACAGGTGCTACTAAACTCATGTTTTATGTCATGCCTATAATAGTTTTTTTTCCGGCTGCAGCTTTTCCTTCCGCTCTTTCTTTATACTGGGTCACAACTAATGCTTTTCAATTTGTCCAAACTTTTTTTCTTCAGAATCCTTTTAAGGCGCATGCAGAACGCCAGGCAAAAAAGAGAAAAGAAATCGAAAGAAGAAGAGCAATTAGAAAAGCTCTACACCATGTTCATAAAAGAAAAAGATGAAATAAATAAATTTAGATAGAAAGCTTGGAAACTTTTTAATAAGTTATTATTTAATGAAACACATTGATTGTTATTAATTGTTTTGTTCATGGTTGAAAGTTAAATCAAAACGTTTTTTATTTCTTGGTAATTATTTTTTATTTTTTGCTTTTTTTATTTTGTTTTAAATATTTCTTTGTTTTATTAAGAAGAAATTTTAAATCGCGTTTTAAGACTTGAAAAAAAGTTAAAGAGCGGACCATATGGTTTGAATCTACATATTTATGAATAACTCGAAGAACTTTTTTTGGATTTCTAGAAGAGAAAGAAAAGGTACCGTTATGTTTAGTTTGAATTGCGTACCTAGGAATCCATTTACCTTTAAACATAATTGAAGCGATTATTAAATTTATTTCTTGCCAAGGGATTTGGATAAAATCATTTATATTATGATCATTATAGAACTCAAAAGCTTTGTCGCCTATCATAATTTTTCCGTATTCCCCTAACTTTAAATAGGAAGTTGCTTTAATTATTAAATCAATTTTTGAATTGAGTGATTTCGCCATAATTAGTTATTAAAATTTGAAATTAATACAAAACTATAGCAGCATAGAAATTAATTTTAAATTTCTTAAAAAAGTTGCTTTAGTTTATTTACTTTAAACCTAGTTTTAATATGATTTATTAAAAAGTTTAGTTTTTCGCCAAAAATAACTTTTAGTCTTTATTAAAACATTAACTATTATATTGGTATGTATTAATCTTTTTAAAGTTTTTAAGATTAACCGAAAATAAGAAACCGGTTAGTTTAGGTAAAATCGGTTGAAATTTTATTTTTATATGGTTGTGTTAGTTTCTATATTTTTCGGATTTTGGATGTAAATACAAAACTTTTAAAAGTAACGTTTTTATTTTAATTGATAAAATAAAAAAATTGAATTTATATTTTAAATGTCTCTTTTCATTTTTTTATACTTAATGATAATTGTTAACCAAGGTTTATTAGAACACAAATATAATAAATTAATTAAGATTTAAAAATATAATGAAATAATAACTATTAAATTATTTTAATTATAAGATACCAAGGACATGACCACCAACACCTATAATAAAGATGGCAATGATTATTATAATTGGTGAAACATTTTTCTTTAAAGCCCACATGCATAGAAAAGTTAAAAGTAACGGGACAAGCCCAGGAATTAGTTTATCTAGATTATCCTGAAGGGTAGTAACCTTATAACGATGTAACGCTAATCCTGCTTTTTCTTGTGTAAGAGCTGACCTAATGCCCGCAACACCAGATGGTAATTTATTCCAATCAATATATTGGCCCTTAGAATATTTAATTCTAGATATAACAGGCGTAAACTTGATAACTACCCAGCGTTCAATTAGAGCAGCAATAACAAACATACCCAACATCGAAGCTCCTCGAGTTACCAATTTTAATAATCCTCCTGATAAATCTTGTGTGATTTTTGTTCCGGAACGAAAGCCAAATTCTTGTGTATACCACATAAAAGCCCACCTAATAATGTTCCAAGCTACAAAGAATATTATAGGCCCTAAAACATTTCCTGAGAGAGCAAGGGATGCACCAAGAGCACCAATGATGGGGCGAAGTGTATACCAAAAAACAGGGTCACCAATACCAGCTAGTGGGCCCATCATACCAACTTTAACTCCTTGTATAGCTGCATCGTTAATTTTTGTTCCGTTGGCTCGATCTTGTTCCAAAGCTAATGTAACACCAATAATTGGTGAAGCTAAATAGGGATGAGTATTAAAAAATTCTAAATGCCTTTTATATGCAGAAATGCGATCTTTTCTTTTTTTAAAAAGTTTATTTAGAGCTGGCATTAAGGCAAATAACCAGCCACCATTTAACATACGTTCATAATTCCATGAGCCCATAATGAATGTGGAACGCCAACAAACCCGTAATCGGTCTCTTTTATTTAAAATAATTTTTTTGGGTTTTCGAATCATTTTTTGTTTCCTTCACTAATAGTCTTTAATCTTTTTCGTTTAATAATCATTGAGAATATCGCCTAATGGGTCACCAGTATTATTATTTCCACCAGCTCCACCACTATGATTACCACCGTTACCAGAGGCTTTATTGTCTAGAGCCAAATACATTAACATTAGAGCTACTCCTAAAGCACCAATAGCAATTAAGGTTAATTTAGATATTGCTGCGATAACAAAACCAATAATAAAAAATGGCCAAACTTCTCGTGAAGCCATCATATTAATAACCATAGCGTAACCTACAGCTACTACCATACCTCCACCAATTGACATGCCAGTAGTTAGCCAAGTTGGCATTGCATTCAGTAAATTTTTTACATCTGAAGCTGGTATCACCAATAAAAGAGCGGCAGGAATAGCAATTCTTAAACCCTGAAGGCAAATACAAATAATGTGCCAAAAATCAATCACTCGATAGTTAGCTCTGTTAGCAGCAGCATCCATAATGTGGATAATAAATACCGTAATTGTTCGAACTAACATGGTTAAAAATAAACCCGCTACGGCTAATGGAATAGCAATACCGATTGCAGATCCCAAGCCTTTAGTTCCTTGGCCACCTTCAATCAAAACAATGGTTGAAGCTACAGAAGCTAGGGCAACGTCGGGGGCCATAGCCGCACCCACATTAGCCCAACCTAAAGCAATCATTTGTAATGAACCGCCCAACATAACTCCTAAAGTAAGATGCCCGGTAACTAAGCCGATCAGAGTACAAGAGATGATAGGTTGATGAAGTTCAAATTCATCTAAAACTCCTTCTACGCCAGCTAAAAAGGCGACGACAACCACTAAGATTGCTGATATAATAGACATTTCTCTCTCCCTTTTTTACGAACTAACTTTGCTTAAACCCTTACGGGCTTTTTTTATAAGCCCATCCATATTTCCTCTCGAATCGGATGGAACTTTTCTAACATCAAATTTAATACCCATTTTTTTTAATTCATCAAAAGTTTTAATATCCTCTTTTCCTATAGCCAAAGAGTTGTTTACGGAAATTTTCCCCGGAGAATAAGACATGGAACCAATATTAAGATCTTTTACTTGCATGCCACCTTTAATCGCTCTAAAAGCTTCTTCTGGATTTTCAAACAAAATTAAAGCTTTTGTATTACCAAAGCGAGGATCTTTTGTTACTTTGATCATTTTATTAACAGGGATAACATTCGCTGGAACTCCCGGTGGTGCAGCATCGGCAATCATACTTTTTCGTAAATTGTTACGTGCAACACTGTCTGAAACAACAATAATTCTTGTGGGGTTTGTAGCTCTGGTCCAGGAAGTAGATACTTGTCCATGTAATAATCGTGAGTCAACTCGAACTAAAGTATACTTAATTTTTCCGTCTCCAATAACAGTGCCTTTAGGAATTATTTCTTTATTTTTAGAATTTTTAGAAATTCTTCTTATTTTTGATGATTCTTTTTTGTTTTTACCTTTTGAATATGAATTTTCAGGTTTTATTTTTATACCATTTTTTCCTGCTTGAAGAATATGCTCAGCTATTTTTTGAGCAGAGTTCATAGATAAACGAGACCCATATGCTTCAATAACCATTGGTAAGTTCATGCCAGTTACGATAGCCCAAGATTCTTTGTGTTTTGCAAAAAGACTATTAGCTTGGTTGAAAGGAGTACCACCCCAAAGATCAATCAAGATTAGAACTTCTTTTTTATTATCAAAAGAAGAAATTGCCTTTTCAAACTTACTTTTTACATCTTTAGGACCTTCGTTTGACAATAAGGTGACAGTTTGAACATTTTTTTGTCTACCAAATATCATTTTGGAAGAATCAAATATTCCTTTGGCTAGGTTTCCATGGCTTGCTAAGATAATACCGACCATTTTATCTCCTAATACTTAAAGAAATAATAAAAATATTTAAAATTATATTTATATAATTAACTTTCTTTTTTAATCGTCTCCTAAATTAAAAAAATTTATTTAATACCCAAATTTTATTTTGAAAAAACGAATTAAAGAAAAAAAAAGATTTTTTCTTAAACCGCTTTCATCAAGATTATAATGGTTTGATGTTTTATATTCAAGAAATTTTTGTAGCTATATTTTCATTTAAGTAGAAATATATTTTAATAAATATTTAAAGTTATTTATTAAAAACGTTTCAAATTTGGCTATTTTAAAATAAATATCATATTTTAAAATAGTAAAAATATAAAAATGGCTAAATGATAAAATGTGTAAATATAGTTTTTAAAGTATTCAAATATTTTAATTGAATATAAGAAAAAATAAATAACATGAAATTAATTATATTAAAGGTAGCAGTAAAAATTTAAAAATATAATTGTTACTGTTTCATAACAGTTGTGTAACAAACCGGGATAATTAAAATAGAAAAAATTTGTGTATCTAGTTTCTGTTCTATTACTAAATTAATAAAATAAAATTAAAATTTTTTTTCAAATAATTAATTATTCAATGAGCTTTATAATTTTAAATTTTAAAAAATGATATTTCCTATAATTATTTAGTAACTAGCTAAAATTTCAAATTTTCTTTTTATTGAGCTATAACATGTTCTATAACCGATTGATACTTGTTATCTTTATGTTATAGTTTATTCTTTTTTTAGGATCTTAAGTATTTTTGATTTATTCATGTATAAAATAAATGAGTTTTAAAGTTTGTATAAAAGGCTTTTATAATTAATTTTTTTTATTGTAAAATAAGAATTATAAGGAAAAGTTAATTTACAAAATAGATAATAAGAGAAGGGTAATTTAGTAATGAAATTTAAAAATATATTATTATTCTTAAGTTTAGCTGCTAATGCTATTTTAGCGGTAACAATTTTAAAAGATCGTGATGAAACGGATAAGTTACAAGATGAGCTTAAAGATGTAGGTAGTAAAGTTTCTAATAAATTACAGCAGGTTAAGGGTTCTGTAACTGGTAATAAATCTGATGAGTTAAAGGGAAATGCAAAAGAAGGAAAAAGGAAAGTTACTAACAAAGCAAAGGATTTAAAAAATAAAACAAAAGAAAATAAATAATAAAAAATAAATTTTTATTATTAAAAAACCTAATCATGCGTGGTTAGGTTTTTAATATTTTTAGTTTTACAACAAAAAATTGGTTGTGTTATTTGTAATTGCTATAATGCTTGTTTTACTTACTTATAAAATTTTTGAAAAAATATTTGGGGATGCCTTTTTTGGTTTGTTATATTAAAAAAATTAAAAAAGTTGTCCAGTTTAGAAAAATAGATTTTTTAAGTGAAAGGTAGCTTTAATTTAATTTTATTTTAAAGATCGATAATGAAGAAAAGATATATTTTAGCTATAGATGAAAGAACAACTTATACACGTTCAATTATTTTCGATCATTTTGGAAAAAAGGTAGCTGAATCTAGATTGACTTTTGCACAATATTTCCCTAAATCTGGGTGGATCGAACAAAATGGTAATGAAATTTGGAATGCTGTATCTTCAACAATTGGAAATGTTTTTGTAAACTCTGGTATTCAACCTAACCAAATCAGTGGTATAGGCATATCAAATCAACGTGAAACTTCTCTTATTTGGGACCGAAAAACTGGTTTACCAATTTATAATGCGATTGTTTGGGAATCTAGGCAAGGCGCAAGGATTGCTAATAATTTAATAAAAAAGGGATTAAAAGAGGATATTCATCAAAAAACCGGGTTAATTATAGACGCGTATTTTTCGGCTACAAAAATTCGTTGGCTTTTAGATCATGTTCCAAATGCACAAAAGAAGGCAGAAAATGGTGATCTTTTATTTGGGACAATCAATACATGGCTTATTTGGAAACTAACTGGTGGTAAGGTGCACGTTACTGATTATACGAATGCTTCAAGAACTATGCTTTTTAATATAAATGATTTAAAGTGGGATGCGGAAATTTTAAAATTGTTAAATATCCCGTTTTCTATTCTTCCTAACGTCAAAAGTAATTCGGAAATTTATGGTAAAACTGCTTCTTATAATTTTTATGGGAGCCGAGTACCTATCTCTGGAATGGCTGGGGATCAACAAGCTGCTCTTTTTGGGCAATTAGCTTTTGAGCCCGGTATGGTAAAAAATACTTATAGTACAGGAGCTTTTATTATTATGAATACAGGCCAAAAGCTTCAGTTTTCTCAAAATGATCTGTTAACTACTATCGCTTATGATATTAATGGGAAGGTTAATTATGCTTTAGAAGGAAGTGTTTATGTTGCAGGTTCGGCAATAGAATGGTTAAGAGATAACATTAAAATTATCGAAAATGTTCAAGAGTCTGAAAAAATAGCTAAAAAATCTAACAATGATAATGAAGTATATGTTATTCCCGCCTTCAGTGGTTTGGGAGCTCCTTATTGGGACACAAATGTTAGAGGCACTGTTCTTGGTTTAAGTTTGGGAACGAATAAAGAAGATTTTATTAAAGCTACTTTACAGTCACTAGCTTATTTAAGTTGTGACATTATTAATACGATGAGAAAAGATTCTAATATTGAGATATCTCGTTTAAAAGTAGACGGAGGAGCTGCAACAAATAATTATCTTATCCAATTCCAGTCTGATATTCTAAACATTGAAATTGATCGTTCATCAAACTTGGAAACTACTGCAACAGGAGCTGCTTTTTTGGCTGGTTTAAGTGTTGGTTATTGGAAAAATATAAATGAGATAAAAAATATTTATAGGGTTGATAAAATTTTTAAACCAAAAATTTCGTACAAAAAACGTGCACAATTATATTCTGGATGGAAACTAGCTGTAAAAGTTGCTCGTAATTTCAAGCCTTAAATATTAAGTTTGAAAAATATTTTAGAGAAAATTTATAAAAATCTTTTAAAAAGATAGCGGGATCATCTTGTTAAATAAAACAAAAAAATTTTAAATTTTTAAGTGTTATACAGTTTTTATAATAATTTTAATATTTTTTAAATGTAAGAATGATAATAATTCTTATTTTATCTTGTTATTAAGTAATAATTTTGTTACTCTAATAAATTTATTAATAGATTTTTAATCTAAATTACCCAAAAAGATTACCCAAAAAGTCTTTTCCAAAAATTTTTGTGTACTTTTTTGTTTCGAGTTGCATCTTTATTTTTAGCAGAATTTTTATTTCCCTTATTAAGTTTTAATAAATTAGTATTTGCCTCTAATTTTTCAATTTTCTTTACGTTCATAAGCTGAAGTTGTTGAGACTGATCTAATAATCTTGTCAAATTATTAATCTGTTCTTTTTGGCTTTTTATACGGTCATTAAGAGAAATAATTAAATTTTCCCCATTTTTTTTATTTACTCCATTATTTTTAAACTGATTTTTTTTCGTGGTTTGATTTTTAATTATGTCTTCAATTCCGTTCTTACCCATTTCATCAAAGTATAACGTTTGGCCGTTTTTGTGATGTTCTTTGATATGGTTTTTTGTAATTGTGCGGTATACTTTCATTTTGTTGACTCCTAATTCATCAGCAATTTGTTTCATAGTATACCCGTTTTCTTTACCATTACCTGTTCGTTTCATAACCATTATTATGATATAGCAAAAGAAAAATTCTAGCAATACGAATCTTCAATTTATTTTTGATAAATAAAAAAAATCAGATTATCTTTAAAATGATTTATGCCTAAATAAAAAAATATTATATCGTTAAGGCAAATGTAAAATATATTATGATTTATGATATTATAATTTTTTTGTTTAACTTATCCTTCTAAAATAAACATTGTTTTTTTTAATTCTTCTAAAGCATTAGCAGCTTCACTCCACTGAAAATTATATCCTAAAGAAACATTAATATATTTAATATTATTTTTAATTATTTTTATAGGCATATGAGAATGTCCACTAATTGATATACTAACCTTATTTTCTTCAAATGCTTTTCTATAACGTTCACTGCCTAATTGATATAAAAAATGGTCATAAAAGGGTATATGCAAAATATGGATTAAATTTTTAGTTGGCAGAAAATGAGAAGCAACCACTAATTTTCTTTTTCCAATTTTAATTTTAATGACTTGCTTTTTCCAGGCCATGATTTGGTTTAAAACCCACATTTTATCTCTGTTATAATTAATTTGTTTGCCATTTATTTTTTTTTGGTCTGGCCACATATTAGCTGAAATCCAATTATGTGCTAATTGAGGCCCCCTTTTTTCACTAAAATTCTTAGCAAAGGTGTAATCATACCAGCCATTTATCCCTGTTATTAACCAGTTATCTGTTATGATAGGGTGATGTACCAAAGAAGTAGGTAAAGAATCTAGGTCATGATAGAATTGTCGTGATTTCTTCTTTATTTGGTCACTTGTATAATATTTTGTATTAGGTACATATATATCATGATTGCCTACTAAAGTTCTAAAGGGAATTTTTAATTTTTCTTTTAGTTCCCTATAGAATTTAATAGTATAAATAGCTCCGTCTGCTATATCACCTAAAATGACTAAGAGATCTAATTTTTTTTCTTTTGCTAATTCAGATATTAATGTAATAAAATTATGATGCCTATTAATGTCTATATGTAGATCAGAAATAAATCCAATACGCATATTTAATTTTTCTTCCTTTTTAAAAATAACTAAAATTTTAACAGTTGTTTAAATAAAATTTGATTTTAACTTTATATCCTGATTTAAAGCAAAAATAGGTTGTTTATAAATTTTCTTTTGAACTATATTTAACAAATTTTAAAATGTTTTTGAATAAAATAAGGTACTCAAAAGGTAAACTAATTATAAAAATAAACTTTCCCTTTAAATGTTAACCTAAAATTAATATATTAATTTAATGGTTTTCGATATAAAACCTTACTTCCTATTTTATATTAACTATTTTCTAAAGCGATTAAATTTTTTTGTATATAAAATAACTTGTTTTATTTTTTGATTCCAAAATCTATTATTAAAAAATAATGAAAGTAATTTATTTTTAATTTAACTTCATTTTTTTAGAAATTATTTTCTATTAGGTCTTTTAAAGTTATTACTTTTTCTGGATTATTTGAATTATCGGATAAAGTTAATTTTATTTTATATTTTCCAAGCCAGCTTTTTTTTCTTTTATTAATTTTTGGATAAATGGTTTTCAAGAGATAAATTATACTTTGCAACTTTTCATTTTGATAATTATTTTCTAATTTGTGAAAAAGGCTATTGATTCTTTTTTTAAATGTAAATTGGCTACAATTAATAAATAAATTTGGATTTAAATTTATTTTTGAAGAAGGTATTTTTTTGGTATCTTTAATTTTAGTTGAATTTTGTTTTTTTGTTTCTTTTTTTGTTTTTCGTTTTAACTGTTTTGGTTTTAATAATTCTTTATAATCAGATTTTAAAGGGGAATAAGTAATTACCCATTTTTTAGTTTTGTTTATTGTTTTAAGAGGATAACCCCTTTTGGCTAATTTTTTTATAGACGATTTTGTATTCTCATTATTAGAAAACTTTTTGACTATAGTTATGGGCTTTTCACCATATATATTTTTTGATATTACGGTAAAAAGATTATCAGTAAATTTTTTTGAATCAGGGATTTTTCCGATTATCCAATAAATAATATTTTTTTTATTAAGGTCAGAAATGTATTGGTATACTTTTTTTACCTTATTTTGGAATTTTAGGTTTTCTTTATTATTAAAATAACTTTGGTCATAAACATTTTTTAAATAAGCTAAAGCCGAGTTTCGTTTTCCGTAATATGGGACAATATTAAAATGAAATTTAGCAAGAGCATTTATTTTTTTATTTTTTTCAGGAAATTCCTCTTCTCTAATCCTGTTGAATGCTTTACGAATTTTTGGATAAAAATTTATAAGTTTATTGTTTTTAACACTATAATCCTCTATTTTTAGCCAACCATTTTGCCTTAGATTAGTTCTGCTGTGAAGAAAACTAACATATTTAAGGTATTTTTCTAAATAAGTTACATCTTCTGCTAATTTCTCTTTTTGTTTTTTTGAAAATTTTTTATTTAGAAAAGAATTTTCTGAATTGTAATAAAAATGTTTATACCATTTGTTCAGATCAAAGCATATATAACCAGCTTCACTAAAAATCTTTGTTCTATCCATTTTGATAATCTTCTTTTTTATTAATAAAAACTAAAAATATAATTTTATAAACTTTAAGCATTATAAAAAAATTAAATTTACTATTTTATTTATAATTTTAATATAATATAACTTGATTTTAGTATATTTAATGAACCGTATGAGTTTTATTTTTATGTTTCTTCTTCCCACTTAAAATTATCAAACTCATATTCTTTAACTCTTGTTTTAGAATGCGATTAGTTAATTTAATTTTATTATGAAATTGTAATAAGAAAAGAGCTTAATTAATGAAAAAAATATTTATTTTTATTTCTATTTTTTTTGGAATTTTTTTATTTTTTACTGAAAATACCTCAAATGTTTCGGCAGAAGAAAAATATAGTATAGGAACAGATGTTACTTATCCTCCATTTGAATTTGCTAATAAGAATAATAAATACATAGGTATTGACATTGATTTAATGAAAGCTATAGCTAGAAAAGAAAAATTTAGGGTAGACATTAAACCAATAGGTTTTGATTCTGCTATACAATCATTAGAGGCGGGACAGATAAATGGGGTTATCGCTGGAACTGAAATTACTTCTGGAAGAAAACAAAAGCTTAATTTTTCAAAACCTTATTATAAAACTGGTGATATTATGGCTGTTAATAAAAACAGCAAAATTAGAAATTTTAAACAATTATATGGAAAACGCGTTGCAATTAAAACGGGAACAGCAGCTGCTAATTATGCTAATTCTATAAAAAATAAATTTGGTTTTCATACAGTAACTTTTGATGATTCTAATAATATGTATGATGATGTTATAAATGGTAATTCAATAGCTTGTTTTGAAGATATACCTGTTATGAAATATGCTATCAAGACTGGAACTAAACTTAAAATTGTTACAAAGCCCCAAAATAATGGCTATTATGGTTTTTCTGTAAAAAAAGGGCGAAATAAAAAGCTTTTAAATAAATTTAACAACGGTTTGGACAAATTAAAAAAAGACGGTCAATATAAAAAAATTATTAATAAGTATTTAAATTCTTCAAATATTAATAATATAAAAAAACAAAATAACAAGAACCCTAAGAAAATAAATGAAAATTCTTTTTTTGGATTAATTAGACAGAACCATAAAGCTTTTCTTTCGGGGATTGAGCAGACCATGTACCTTACTGTTGTAGGGATTTTTTTTGCTACTATCTTTGGTGTTATCATTGGATTTTTAGGAACCGTTCCTCATATATTTTTTCAAGGATTTTCCACTGTAATTATTTATATTTTTCGTGGTTTACCTTTATTAGTATTGGCTTTGTTTATATATAATGGGCTTCCGAATTTAACTGGCATAAAAATACCAGCTTTTGTTGCTGGGATTATTACTCTGACATTGAATGAAGGTGCTTATACAGCTGCTTTCGTAAAAGGTGGTATTAATTCAGTTAATAAAGGGCAAATGGAAGCTGCTCGTAGTTTAGGTTTATCTTTTGGTAAAGCTATGAGATATATTATTTTACCTCAAGGGATTAAAATAATGGTCCCTTCTTTTGTGAATCAATTTATTATAACGTTGAAAGATACATCTATCTTATCTATTATAGGAATTTTAGAATTAACACAAACAGGTAAAATTATAATTGCTCGTAATTTACAGGGATTTCGTATTTGGTTAATTATAGCTTTAATATACTTAATAATAATCACTGTTTTAACGATTTTATCAAAATTAATTAATAAAAAAATTAACGTTGTAACTTAATAAGATATTCTTTTTTAATTTTAATTTAATTAAAAATTTTATAAAAACGATATTTCTAAATGTAGAATAAATGTCATAGCGAAATTAAAATAAATTTATTTAATAATTTAAGAAAATAAAGGGTCTAATTATTTATCATATTTCCCAAATATGAAAAACTAAAAAGAGAAAAAGAGAATTATTTAAATAAATAAGTTGGGACTTTTTATAAATATTAAATTTGCTTACTTGGTTCTAATTACCATAATTTATATAAATTGTAATGTAAAAGGCTTATATAATGTCAGAATTAGAAAAATGTTTAAGGGGAGAATTATATGATTCCCATGATCTTATTTTTAAGAACCATAAAAAAATTGCTAATAATTTTTTACGATTATATAATCAGATGCCTTATTCAAAAGAGAATAAAAGAAAACAATTATTAAAACAAAATCTAGGTTATATTGGAAAATATTCCACAGTCGGAACTCCTTTTCTGTGTGATTTAGCTTGTAATATATATTTAGGTGATAAGGTTTCGGTTAATATGAATTGTAGTTTTATGGATTCTAATAAAATTTTTATTGATAATGAAACTATGATCGGACCTAATGTCCAAATTTATACAGCTTCTCATCCAGTTAATGTTAAACAAAGGCTTAATAGGAATTGGGATAAAGATAAGAGTAAGCATTTCGTTATGACCTATGCTAAACCTGTCCATATAAAAAAGGGTTGTTGGTTAGGTGGAGGTGCAATTGTTTTGCCTGGTATTACTATAGGTGAAAATACTGTAATTGGTGCAGGTAGTGTAGTTACAAAAAATATTCCGAATAATGTTGTTGTAGTTGGTAATCCAGGTCATATTATTAATAAAATTAAACATTAAGTGTTTGTTTAAAATAAGAATTTTTTTATTATTTTTAAAAAGTTTTTTAATATCATAAATAATTTTGTTTAGCAGAAATATTTTAGTGATTTTAGTTTTACATAAAAAATTAATTCCTTATTTATGATTTTTAGATAAATTATTTTATATATTTCAAAATTACTTGAACATCTTTTAAGGATTTTATATTTTAAGTATTATTTTGGGATAAATTATAAATTAAAAGGGAGAATAAAAAACAATAAAATTAAAAAATTTAAGGCTTTTATTTTAGTTTTGAATTAAGCATTTAACTTACAAAGGATTTAAAAATAAATTATTTAAGTTAACATAGGCTATGTTTAGCTTCTATGTTGTAATTAAAAAATAAAATATTAGCTTTTGTTTATATAATTTTCAATTTGGATCAATATGATTATTATTTCGCATAACTTGGAAAGACGATAAATAATGAGTATGTTACCAGAATTTAACAGCAGTTTTTTATATCGAAATCAATTAATTAAAATTGTTAAACAATCAATCCCGAAAAAAATGAACTTATTAGCTGCCAATTTTGCGCAATATAGTGGAAGTTCATATTGGCTTTTACAACGTAGAGGCCTTTATGATAGATTAGAATGGCTTACTTTAAGGATTTCAGATCATAAATTATGGTTAAAAAATGCGTGCCAACTTGAACTAATTTGTAAATATCCAATTAATTATAAAGAGCTTTCTTTTTCTATTAATTCTTCTTTAAAGAATAGTAGAAAAATTTTTGTATATTCTTTTTACCTTACAAAATTAGATATTGCTATTTTAAAATTGTTAGTCTTTTTAGAGAAAAACAAGTTGGTTTGGTTTATTAAATTACCAAAAAATATTTCAGAAAGTCATAAAAAAAAGCCTTTTGATCTTAATGACGATTTCATGAATTCGGAATTATATTTGGGAAATCGTAATAATGCAAATTTATTATTAGAATTAATTAAATTACCTTCTTTTCAAAAAAAAATATCTAGTTTTTTTGGATATAACCTTATTTTTTCTCAATTTACTAAACATCATCTCTTAAAACTTTTACCTACTAATCAATGGATTCAACCAATATTTAATAAAGAAAATAATAAAATTAATTGGAAAAAAGAATTACTCAAAAAATATGGAAAAAATTTTTTATTTTTTTGTTTAAAAAGAACTGGAATAGTTAAAAATAATAAATTTTATTAACAGAAGAAAAACTAAAGCTTACAATTTATGATGTTTTTTAAATAAGAAAGAAGAATATTGTAATATAGCTTTTATTCAAAAAAATAATTATCAATTTGGAGTAACCAAAATATCTTGCTAAAGAAGATTTATTAAACTAGTATGATAATTTTAAGTTTTTCTTTATTTATAATTGTGTCTTAAAAACTTTCAGTATTCTTAATTTTTTACTTAGGATTATAACTAAATTTATTTAAATTTAGTTTTTAGTTTATTAAAAATATTAATAAAAGTTACAGAAAGTAGAAATTTTAAATGATCTATTATTTCGTTAGCTGAAAATTTATCTATTAGAAGTAGTCATGATGAAATAAAATTGAATCTTCTTTAAATAAATTTTCTTTTTTGGACTAAAATTTTAGCTATTTATCTTACCATTAAATCAGATCTATTTTCTTTAATACAATATTTATAATATAAATCTAGATAAAGCTCTTTTTAATATAAAATGATAGTTATATCTAGTTTTTAAATATAAAAATAAAAAATAATGTTAAAATTTTTTTTAATAAAATTAAATCGGATATATTATTTTTAAATATATTTGATGGTGAAATTATCAATATTAAGATTATTAATTAAAAATTTGGGATTAAGATATATATATTAGGAACTACTTTAAATTCAGAAGAGATGAAAAATCTCTTTGTTTCTTAAAAATATTAAGATCTTAATATTTATAATCAGTGTTATTATTTTTTATACAGTTTAATAGTTTTTATACAGAGTTAATTATTAAAAATATGATCTATTTTTATTTAAGAGACATTGTTGATTTGTCTGATAAGGGAAAATATTTTTAAGGAAATTTAATTATTATAAGGATTATAAAAATTCTGATTTAATTTTCCGAATATCTGATTTATCAAGAGGCAAAAATTGAAACGAAAGTTAAGCTCAAGACAGATACAAATGATCGCCATAGGGGGAACCATTGGAGTTGGTTTATTTATGGGATCGAATTCTTCAATAAAATGGACCGGCCCATCTGTTTTGATTGCATATGCTATTTCAGGCCTTTTTATATATTTTATTATGCGGGCTTTAGGTGAACTGGTGTATTTAGATCCTAATACTGGTTCTTTTGCTAAATACGCTAATGAGTATCTAAGTCCTTTTTTTGGTTATTTAACTGCTTGGAGCAATATTTTTCAATGGATTGTAGTTGGCATGAGTGAAGTTATTGCTATAGGTAATTATTTTCAATTCTGGTTCCCCAATTTTCCTCGATGGATTCCAGGGTTAATAGCTGTCTTTTCCATTTTTTTAGCTAATTTAATTTCAGTTAAGGCATTTGGAGAATTAGAATTCTGGTTTTCTTTTATTAAAGTATTGACTATCATTTTGATGATTGTTGCTGGGATTGGCCTTATTGTTTTTGGGATAGGTAATAATTTTCACCCCCTTGGTATAAGTAATCTTTGGTCTCATGGTTTTTTTACTGGAGGGGTTAAAGGATTTATTTTTTCTCTTTCCATAGTTCTTGCTTCTTATCAAGGCGTTGAGTTAATAGGGATAACTTCTGGAGAAACAAAAAACCCAAAAAAAAATCTTACCAAAGCAATTCGTTCAATAATATTTAGGATATTGATATTTTATATTGGAGCAATTTTTGTAATTGTAACTATTTACCCATGGGATAAGCTTAATCAGATTGGCTCTCCTTTTGTACAAACATTTGCGAAAATAGGGGTTACTTCAGCTGCCTCTATAATTAATTTTGTTGTTATAACAGCAGCTTTGTCGGGAACTAATTCAGGAATTTATAGTGCAAGCCGCATGATATATACTTTAGCTAATCATTCTCATTTATCAAAAAGATTCTTGAAATTAAATCGGTTTGGAGTTCCAATTTATTGTGTAATTGCGGTTTCCTTTGGTATTTTTTTTGGAGTTATTTTTAATATTATTTTGCCAATATTTCTTAGAGGCTCAAACCGAGTATTTATTTTAGTATATAGTTCTAGTGTTTTTCCAGGAATGGTCCCTTGGTTTGTAATTTTAATAAGCCAAATCAATTTCAGAAAAAAACACTTTTTTGAAATTAGAAATCACCCCTTTAAAATGCCTTTTTCACCCTTTTCTAATTATATAACTCTCTTTTTTTTAATTTTGACTTTAATTTTTATGCTTTTTAACCCCGATACACGTGCACCCTTATTAATTGGTACCCTTTTTTTATTAATTATTTCGATAATTTATTTCTTTTTTATTTATAAAAAACATTCTTATAAAGAACAAGATAATTAAATTAATTTATTAAAATACCATGTATTGTATTATTAATTTTGAACTAAATTTTTATTTTGCTTCTTAAAATTAATTTTAATAGCTCGGCCCTTTTTTACTAGTCTAGCGGGATTTCCTACTACAGTTGAATAAGAAGGAACATTAGATAAAACAATTGCTCCGGCTCCTACTTTACTGAATTTTCCAATTGTAATAGGCCCTAAAATTTGTGCATTTGCTCCAATTAAAGCTCCATATTTAATATGAGGATGTCTTTTTTTGTTAGTTACTTTTCTAGAACCTAATGTGACTCCATGCAAAATGGTTACGTTATCTTCAACGATGGCGGTTGACCCAATAACCGTTCCAATACCATGATCAATAAATACCTTTTTTCCTATTCGAGCTTCGGGTGAAATAAATATGCCTGTTTTGTTTGCACAATGTTGGCTTATTATCATGGATAAAGTATATAAATGTTTGTGTGTTAAAAAATGTGCTATTCGATACCAAAATAAAGCCTGAATACCTGGATATGTTAATAATACTTCCAGCAAACTGTGAGCAGCTGGATCACGTTTTAGGATTGACTTTGCTGTTTGAAACATATTTTTTATCATCCTTTAAATTTTGGAACCCACGTTCAAGATCTTTTAGTAAATCTTTTTTATCTTCTACTCCTACAGATAAACGAATTAATTCATCTTTTATTCCGTTTTGCAATCTTATATTTCGAGGAATTGAACCATGGGTCATTAAAGCAGGAATTTCAATAAGACTCTCTAAAGCCCCTAAACTTTCTCCTAAAGTAATAACGTGCATATTTTCTACAAATAATTTAGGGTTTAAATTCTTTTTTAACTCAAATGATATCATTGCGCCAAAGCCATTCATTTGTTTTTTGGCTATTTTATAATCAGGATTATTAGGGTCGCCCGGATAATATATTTTGTTTACTAGAGGTTGATGTGAAAGATAATTGAAAATTATTTCTGTATTTTTTAAGTGGGCTTTCATTCGTAATGATAAAGTTTTTATACCACGTTGTAATAACCAACTTTCTTGAGGAGCTAAAATACTTCCAATAGCGTTTTGTAGATAACCAATCTTTTTTGCTAATGATAATTTATTAGTAGTAACTAAACCGGCAACAACATCACTATGCCCCCCAAGGTATTTAGTAGCACTATGTAATACAATATCAACGCCTAATTTCAATGGTTGTTGAATATAGGGAGAAGAAAAAGTATTATCAATAATACTTATAAGGCCATATTTTTTCGCAATATGTGTTATTGCTTTAATATCAGTAACATGAAGTAAAGGATTGGTTGGTGTTTCTAAGTAAATAGCTTTAGTGTGAGGAGTAATAGCTTTTTCGACTGCTGACAAATTACGTGTGTCAACGACCGAGAAAGTTATACCAAAACGTTTTAAAACATTGTTAATTAAGCGAAAGGTCCCCCCATAAACATCATTACCCACAATTATGTGGTCATGGGAAGAAAAAAGTGAAAAAACTGTATTGATAGCTGCCGAACCTGAGGAAAAGGCAAAACCTGCAATACCGCCTTCAAGATCTGCGATTAATTTTTCTACAGCTTCACGTGTGGGGTTACCTGAACGAGAATATTCATATTTATTTTGACCAATCTTTTTTTGATGAAAAGTGGAGGCCATATAAATGGGTACAGAGGTAGCTCCCGTTCTTTTGTCTTCACTTATGCCACCATGCACTAATTTTGTATCAAATTCCATAATATTTCTCCTTGTCAAAAATGTTTATTGTTCGTAAATATGTTCACTCATATATCTTTCACTGCTATCTGGGAAAACGGTCACTATTCGACTATTTTTTGGTAATATTTTTGCCACTTTTAAACTTGCCGCTAAAGCTGCTCCACTAGAACTTCCAATGAATAAGCCTTGGTTTTTAGCTATCTGTTTAACTTGGTTAAATGCTTCTTTATCAGAAATAGTTAAAGTTTGGTCAATTTTTGTTTTTTTAAAAAAAGGTGGAACAAATTCGACCCCTATACCTTCAATTTTATGTGGATGTGCTGGTCCTCCATTTAGGACAGATCCTTCTGGTTCAACGACAATTGTTTTAGTTTTTGGGTTTTTTTCTTTTAAATATTTGGCTACCCCAGCAAAAGTCCCTCCACTACCAGCTCCAGCTACAAAAGCAGAAATAGGCTCTTTTAAATCTTTTAAAATTTCTGGTGCCATAGTGTGATAATAAGTAGCGGGATTAGAAGGATTTTTAAATTGCATAGGTATGAAGCTGTTTTTGGTTTTGCTTTTTAACTCTTGAGCTTTTTTTATAGCTCCTTTAATTCCCTCGTTGCTTGGAGTATTAATTATTTTGGCTCCTAAAGCTTTCATTAATTGTTGTTTTTCATAACTGAATTTTTCTGGTACAACCAAAATAGTGGGTAAATGATATTGTTGGCTAGCAATAGCTATTCCTATTCCTGTATTTCCAGCAGTTGGCTCTATTATTGTAGTTGTTTTATTTATTTCTTTATTTCTTATGCCAGTTTGTAACATATATATTCCAAGGCGATCTTTAACACTACCACCCGGATTAAACATTTCTAATTTTGCGTATATATGACTGTGTTTGGGTATTTTAATTTGTAAATCAATAAGTGGAGTATGGCCTATTAATTGTGAAATAGATTTTATTAACATGTGCTTACTTGTTTTCCCTCTAAAAATAAAAGGACGAAAAACCTTTTTAAGATTTTTACGCCCTTTGAATCTGATTTCAGGTTTTGGGATTAATGAGCAAAACCTGTTTTTTAGCTTTTACCTAATTCAACATAAAATAAACAGACCGAACATCGCAAAAGACGCAATATCCGAAAACAACAACTAATTATGTTAAATTTTATGTTTTTTATATACATTTATTTCTCAAATTCATATAATCAAAAATTATATTATTTGTCAAATAAGGGTTATCAATAATTTTAAATCGAAGTTGAAATAAATATACTTAATATTAAATATATTAAGTTACTCAATTTATTTAAAATTATTTAGTAATTAACAATTTATAGATACTTGATTCAAAAGATTTTTTTATTTTTTTAATTTTTATATTTTCTAAGTTTAGGCGGGACATAAGTTTTTATAAAAGTTTTAATTTCAGAAAGCGAATTAGAGAATAACAATTTTTTTTTAGTATTTTTTGCTAAAAAATCATTTTCTACCATTTTTTTAAACATTCTTTTTAATGGATCATAATAATTATTAATATTAAAAAAAATGCAAGGTTTATCATTATCTCCAATTGTAGCCCAAGAATAAGCGTCTATAATCTCTTCTAAGGTTCCTATTCCTCCTGGAAGCGCAAGACACACATCTGCCATGGAAATCATTTTCTTTTTTCTTAAAGAAATATCATTAACAATTGTTAAACTTGTTAGTTTTTTTGATGCTACTCCTCTTTTGTAAATTTCTTTTGGCATAATTCCATAAACTTTTCTACCTTCTTTTAAGACTGTTTTTGCTAGTAAACCCATTAGACCAACTCTAGCTCCTCCGTAAACTAAATCCATATTTCGTGAAGCAATCCATAAACCTAATTTTTGGGTTGCTTTTTGATAAATAATTTGGTTTCCTTTAGTGGCTCCACAATATACTGCAATCTTTTTCAAAACCTAATTCCTCATGATGTGATTTTATTTTTATTTACATTAACTGAATTTTGCAAATTAAACTTTATATTGATAATTTAAGCATACTATTTTAAATAAATCCCAAAGGATAAAGTATTAATATAAAATCTTTTTCTTTTTTTATTAAGAATTGCCTTTTTAGTTAAATTTATAGAAATTAAATTTTAAGTTAAATTAATTAGTAGATTAAATGATGACAAAAAATGGTTTCAAGATTCAGTTATTTATTAAATCTATCCGTAAAGTTTTCAGGATAATAACTGAGACGAACGCAAATAACTTTCAGGTTTTTACCTATCAACATCACTATAAAAGGCCTACCTGGTTGATAATTTCTAACTTTATGGATCAGAAACTTATCTGTATTTATGACTAGACTGCTAGCGATAAGCTTCTAGTTTTATAATTGCATGGATAATAAATTAGATGTTTTTTCTTCCTTGTGAAAGTAAAGTTTATTTGTTTAATAAATATATTTAATTTTTTGAGTTAATAAATTTATTTTTTATGCAAATTTTTAATTATTTTTATTTTTTATTATTCTAAGCTATAAAATAAGCCTATTAATTAAATTTAATATTTTTTAACATTTAAAACTAAAATTAAAGCAAAAATTTCTAAGATTAAAAAAGTTAGAAAAACATTATTAAAATTATTTTTCCCTAAAATTATAGTTGCGATCACAATGGCTGTAGACCCCATAATTTGTCTAAAAGTGGTAATAATTGATGACCCGTCAGGTATTAGTTTATTTTGTAGAGAATTAGCACCGAAAGTGGTAGCTGGCATCATGGAAAAAGCGTTTCCAGCTTCAATGATTACAGAACAGACGATAGCTAACCAAATGTTTTTATTATTAGAAGTGATCCAAAGCGAAAGCCAACCAATAATAAATAAAAAAAAGCCGATGATCATAACAGGTTTAAAGCCGATTTTATCAGCCATTTTTCCACTATATTTATTTAAGAAAGAAAGAAGAACTGCTGCTGGAACTAATGCCAGTCCTGACCAAAGAGGAGCAAGCTTTAATATTTGTTGATAATATAAAGGCATAATAATAGTTATTGTAATTAAGGACATATAAGATAAAGAAGTTAATAAAACGCTTATATCAAAATTCGTTATTTTTAAAATATCCAGCTTTAGTAAAGGCCTTTTATGGGTTAATTGCCTTTTTATAAATAAAAATAATAAGGTTATAGAAACAAATAAAACCGTCCAATTAAAATAGCTATTTTGGTTTAAATGAGAAATTTCGTTAATAAAGTATAAAAGTCCGACTATGCCTAGTGAAAAAAAAACTGATATAAAATCAAATTTTGATTTTTTCTTTGGTAGAGGGCTTGAAATAGTTTTTAAAGCTAGTAAAAAAACTAGACTCAGAATTATTAAAAAAAACCAGAAAATATTTCTCCAATTTAAAATTTGTAAAATTACACCAGAAATAATAGGGCCTGTAGCTAAAGCTGAACCCATTACTAGGCCCACGATGCCCATAATTGATCCTCGTTGTTTTAAATCAGTAATTTGTAAAATTACTGATTGATATGATGGAAAAAGTATACCAACACCAAAGCCTTCTATTAACCGGCCAATTAGCATGATTGTAAAATTAGGTGCAACTATAATCATTAAAGTGCCAATTATAAAAATGCCAACTAGGGTTAAATAAAGTGGCTTAAATTTAACATTATTCATTAACCAAGGAGAAAGGGGCATAACGACAGACATAACTAACATAAAACCTGTTGTGAGCCAAGAAATAGTATTAGCTGGTAAATTAAAATATTTCATAAAGGTCGGATAAGCTGTTGATAAAGAAGATTGGCTTATTGACATTGTAAATGTTCCTATTAAGAGAGTGGCTATAAACCATTTACGTTTTTTTTTGGTTAATTTCATAGTGCTAGGTTCTTCTGTTTAGTAATGACTTGCTTAATTTATATAATTCGAATTAAGTTTAAAAATTTATTATATTTAAGAAATAAACAAAAATAAATTATTAAATTTAAAAAAGAAAAAAATGAATAAAAAATTTTTTACAACTTTTGTATAGATGAAATATTGTGTAATTAAACTTATAAATATAAGATATAAAAAAGATTATAAAATTTTAAATATCAAAATTAAGTGAAAGCACACTTTTATAGATTCATTATACTTAAATTTTTAGATTTATGGCAAAAAAAATAAGAAAATCATTTTTAAAAAAAAGAAAAAATTCCAATAAGGAAAAAACAACTTTTAATTTAAGGGGAAATATTATAAGCAAATATCTTAAAGCCATTGCTTTATCTCATAGGGAAGCTTTCTTTTATAGGCCCTTAAAAAATACTGTTCTTATTTCTTATGCAGATTATAATCATGGGGAAATGGCCACTCCTTTACCACGAATGGTTAAAAGAAGATATAAAGCAGTTTTAGAGCTACCGGTAAACGATATTGATTTTCCTAACCAAAAAAATTCTTTTTTAACTGCTCTATTTCCCAATCATAATTATCATATTTTTAATGATAGTGACTGTAAAAAATTAAAATATTTTATTAAGACATATAAACAATCTCATTTTATTGTCAATTGTGATGCGGGTGTTAGTCGCAGTTCTGCAACCGCATTATATATTTGTTATAGACTAGCCCCTAAAGATTATCATAAATTAATGAAACTTAATATTTATTACCCAAATGTTTTAATATTCAGTTTTTTAAAAGAAGGTAAATTTAACTCTTGCCTTTATGAAAAATATAATAAAATTTTGCATCGTTTAAGCTAAGCTAACCAATCTGGACTAAAATCAATATTATATATCTTAGTTTTTTAATTTTATAATTATTTATTAATATTTAAATGAACTTTTTATTCACTAAAGATAAATTTTTAGATTTTTTAAGTTTAATATTATTAAGCCACAAAGAAAATTTTTGTATGATATTTTCTGATGCATAGGCCTTTATAAGCCCTTTTACTAAAAAATTTAAATATTTTGGATTAGTTTTTATATTTTTGATTTATTAACTAGTTTTTACAGTATTTTAGAATACTGAATAGGCAAATAAAAAATAAATCTGTCTATATAGGCGTTTAATAAACTGAAAATAATTTTTATCTATCGTTTATTATTAATAAAGGATATTAATGTTAAATACCTCAATTGAAATTTCTCTAATATCTCTTTCTAAAGTAATATATCTTCAGTTTTTCTTTATGGATGGCCAGTCTAAAGGCCTTCTTAGGATTAAGTAAAGGGCTTTTCGCTTTTTAAGAAATTAAAAATTAAATAAGGAAAATCTGATTAATTTAGTTAATTTTTTGAGGAAATTTTTTGCGAGTAACTCTCTAAATTTAACTTTAATTTCATTTAGTATTTTCTAAGTTACTTTATTTATTAGGGTAGATTTGCTCGTGATTTGCAAAGTTTCTGATTTAAAATCACGGATATTTATAGCTTTAAATAACTTATCTTAATTTTAAATTTGCTAATTATTGATATACAGATTTTGTTATATAACTAATTATTTTTTTATTAGGAGATTTGCAAAATTTTTATAAATTACAGCTGCTATTTTCTTAATTTTTATTTCTCATTTTACCTATTTTTAATAGCTTTTCTTACAAAACCTTTGGCGAGTTTTAATTTATATAAAGCTTCTTTTTTATCTAAATGAGTTTTTAACATTACAATAGCTAATTTGACATTTTTGTTAGCTTTAATAAAAATATTTTGGGCTGTAGCAAAATTACAACCAGTTGCTTGCATAATAATTCGTTTAGCCCGTTTATTTAGTTTTTCATTTGTCGGTTTTACGTCAACCATTAAATTTTGATAAACTTTTCCTAATCTTATCATGGAAGCAGTTGAGAGCATATTAAGAACCATTTTTTGAGATGTACCTGCTTTTAATCGGGTTGAACCGCTTAAAATTTCAGGCCCATTATTTATTTCAATATTAACCTCAGCATGAGAACTAATTTTGGCTTTTAAATTACAAGCCAAACTAATCGTATTAGCTTTGATTTTTTTTGCATAATCTAAAGCTGCAATTACATAAGGAGTTCTTCCACTTGCGGAAATACCTATAACTGTATCTTTATTGGTTAATTTATGTTTTTTTAAATCCCTTATAGCGAGCCCAGTTTTATCTTCAGCCCCTTCAACAGATGTAGTTAATGCTTTGGTTCCACCAGCAATTATGCCCTGAACCATTTTTGGTTTAATGTTGAAAGTTGGTACGCATTCGGCAGCATCTAATACTCCTAGTCTTCCGCTAGTACCAGCTCCGATATAAAGTAATTTCCCCCCTTGTTTAAAGCTTTTTATGATTAAATCGACGGCTAGACTAATTTTTGAAGTTACTTTTGAAACTGCTAAGGGTACATTTTGGTCTTCTTTGTTCATTAGATGTATAATTTGTTTAGTTTTTAATTGATCTAAAATTAGACTTTTTTTATTTTGCTTTTCAGTGGTTAAATTATTTAGTCTCATCTCTTATACCTTTCTTTTGCCTAAAGTTAAAAGTTTAAAATTATGGATTGAATGTTTATAAAATTGCTAAATTATTTTAATTTAATTACCTAATGTCGATTTTATTTATATTTTTTAAAAATATAATGATAAAATTCCTACATAGAGTTTTTTAATTTTATCAATTTTTAAATTTTTATTTTATGGTAATAATAATGATGAATATGAAATTTGAAAATAAATTACGAAACTTAACATTATTTAGCTCTATATATTTGTATAAATTCAACTTATCTAATTTATTGCAATGAAAATGTATAAAAATTTCCATAATGTTTATTTTAATTTAGAATATTTATTTTATTTAGAAGAAATAAATTTTTTTGATATTAAATTTTATTAAAGATTTTTAAGAAAATTATTTCTAAATATTTTTTATTAATAAATTTACAAGAGTTTAATATTAGCTATATGTCAAAATTTAAAGTGATTTTCAGCTTTAATAAAATACTTTTTAGTCTAAGAAGGGAAACTTAATATTGCAAATAATTATTGTAGGAAATAAATTTGTTGGAGGCCAAAAAGGTTACAGTGTTTTTCAAAAAGCTTTAATAAATGGTGACCATAATTTTGGTTTGGCAACGGGGGGGACACCTGAAACTACATATCAACAGATCCGTCATAGTTCTCTAAATTTTACTCAATGTATTTCAATTAATTTAGATGAATATGTTGGTTTAAGTAGGAATAATCCTAATAGTTATCATTATTATATGAAAAAACATTTATTTAACCAGAAACCTTTTGCCTATTCTTATTTATTAAACGGACTAGCTAAAAATGAAAACAAAGAAGTTAAGCGTTATGAAAGATTAATTGCTTCTCATCCGATTGATTTACAACTCTTAGGGATTGGGCGAGATGGACATATTGGTTTTAATGAACCAGGTTCATCTTTTAGTGAAACCACTCATAAAGTTAAACTTTCTCTTTCTACATTAAAAGCTAATGCTCGTTTTTTTGGGAATCAATCTCAAGTCCCTCGCTATGCTTATTCGATGGGAATTGGTGATATTATGAAATCTAAGAAGATTTTATTAGAAGCTTTTGGCAAAAAAAAGGCCTGGGCTATAGCTAAGACATTAAAGGGCCCAATTACTAGAAAAGTGCCAGCTAGTATTTTACAAAAGCATCCTCATGTTTTAGTAATTATTGATAAACAGGCAGCTAGTTTGCTAGGTGAACATTAAAATTCGTTTTAAAAAAACAGGAACAGTTTTTGTTATTTAACATTTAACGCATTTTTTTTTGCTCTAGCAAAAATATTGATTAATTCACGACCGATTTTTATTTGTATATTAGAAAGTGCATTATTAGGCGAGCATAAATAAAGGGTCCGTTTGGGTGAGAAAGGATATAACTTAGTTAAATGTAATTTTTTACAACTAAGCTGCCAAGTAACAGAAGGAATAAATCCTGCTCCTACGCCTGTATTTACAAGAGACCTTAGAGTCGATGGTTCATCGGTTTCATATTTATAATTTAGAGAGATGTTTTTTTTATTTAAGTAATCATCTATAGTTTGACGCAATTGATTTCTTTTGCTTAACCCTATAAATGTTATATTTTTTAAGTTAGAGGTTTTGATAAAACTTTTATGTACATTTAGATTTAACTTGCTACCAATAAAAATTTCTTCTTTGAGAAGGGGAACAAAAAAGAAATTTTTAGGTAAAAAGCTAGTTATTATTAAATCAAAATGATTTTCATCGATTTTTTGGATAGTTCTTTGAGTAATTTTTAAATAAATATTTGGGAATTTGTGTTGAATTAGTGTAACAATTTTAGCTATAAAGTTAGATCCTACTTCTATTAAAATCGAAATTGGCTGATTATTTTGAGACTCTTGATTTTTTACATATTCAATCCCTTGATGGAGTTCATTTAAACTGTTATTTACATAATTTTGGAATTCTCTTCCTATCTGGTTAAGTTTTATGGTCCGTCCAAAACGAATAAATAATTTATTGTCTAATTCTTTTTCAAGTTGTTTAATCATTTTACTTACCGCAGGTTGAGAAATATATAACACTTTTGATGCTTTTGTTATACTTTCTAATTTGGCAACCACTGAAAAGCAATGTAGTTGTGTTAAATTCAAAGCCGTACTTCCCTTATTTTATATTCTTAACCAAATAGTTATTAATTATTCTATATTGGTATTATATGAAAGTTTATTTTTTAATTACACTTAAAGTGTAGCTTAAAATGAAATAGGTTACATTATAATAATATAATTTAAAAAATAAAAGTAGGTGATAAAGCTGAAAACATTATGGATGTTTCCGGGACAAGGATCTCAATATCCGGGGATGTTAGATCATATAAACCAAAGATTAATAAACCAAGTGGCTAACTTAACGGGAATAGAATTAAATGATGATCAAAATGCTTATAAAGATTCAGTCCAAATTCAACTTAGCATTTTGATTATTCAATTAGAAAAGATAAATCAACTCAAACAAACTGGTTTTTATCCGCAAATAGTTTGTGGACATTCTTTGGGAGTCTTTGCTGCTGCAGTAGCTGCTGGAGTTATTAGTAGCCAAGATAGTATTAGATTAGTTTTTTATCGGGCATTGTTAATGAAAAAAGCTTATCCAAAAGGTTATGGCATGGGGGTAATTGTGGGCTTAACTAGACAAGAAATATCTAAATTGGTTAAACACATCTATGATGAAAATGAACCCCTTTTTACTTCTAATCAAAATTCTGAATTACAAGTAACCGTTTCAGGATCTATTTCTGCTATTAAAAAGGTTCTACGTTTATCAAAAAAGCGTGGTGCTCGTTTGGCTAAACTTTTAAACGTACCAAACCCATCACATTCTCCATTAATGCAACCAGTTGCTGAAAAATTAGATAAACGTTTAAGAAAAATGAATTTAAAAGAGCCCAAATGCATTTACCTTACTAATTATAAAGGAAGAGCTGTTTATGCTGTGGATCAAGTCCGTTATGATTTAGGCCATAATTTAGCTTACCCGGTTTATTGGAATACCATGACAGACGTTGCTAAAGAATTAGGTACCCAAGTTGCTATTGAATTTCCACCTGGCCACACTTTTACTAGGCTTTTAAAAAGAAAAGATACTAATATTCACGTCCTCACTTTAAGTGATATGTCAGTAGATGACATAGTTTATTTGTTAAATAAATTGAAAAGAGGTTCTTTATGAATCAAACAACTAAAAAAAGTTGGACTACTCAACGAGATGATAAAAAAAATAGATTAGAAGGCGCTTCAAGTTTAATAAATGGCAAAATTGTTAAAACAAAAGATGCTAAACAGTTATTAGAAAAAATAATAAAGCCTAAAGATAAAGTTGTTTTGGAAGGTGATAACCAAAAACAGGCTGATTTTTTATCTAGAACACTTGCTAAAGTTGATCCAGAAAAAATACATGATTTACATATGATTATGTCATGTGTTTCTAGACCAGAACATTTAGATATTTTTAAAAATAATATTGCAAAAAAATTGGATTTTTCTTTTGCTGGTCCACAAAGTACTCGTATAGCCCAAATGATAGCTGATGATACATTACAAATTGGCGATTTACATACGTATTTAGAACTTTATGGGCGTTTATTTATTGATTTAATTCCTAAGATAGCTTTAATTGCTGCTGATAAAGTTGACAAAGATGGAAATTTATTTACTGGTAATAATACTGAAGAAACGCCTATTATTGCAGAAGCTACAGCTTTTAAAAACGGAATTATTATAGTTCAAGCTAATGAAATAGTAAATAAAGTTCCCAGAGTAGACATTCCTGGTGATTGGGTTGATGTAATTATTCCTGCTGATAAGCCGTATCAGCTAGAACCTTTATTTACTAGAGATCCACAACATATCTCTGATATTCAGATTTTAATGGGTATGATGGCTATCCGGGGCATTTATGAAAAACATAATGTTCAAACAGTGAATCATGGAGTTGGTTTTAATACGGCAGCTATTGAGCTTTTACTTCCAACTTATGGAAAACAATTGGGTTTAAAGGGTAAAATCGTTCCTCGTTGGGAAGTTAATCCAACTCCCACTTTAATACCGGCGATTGAAAGTAATTGGATTAAATCGATTCATTGTTTTGGTGGTGAAGTTGGTATGGAAAAATATATTTCTGCCCGACCAGATGTTTTTTTTGTAGGTAAAGATGGTTCTATGCGCTCTAATAGGGCTTTTGGTCAAACTGCGGGCCAATATGCTGTTGATATGTTTGTTGGTTCTACTTTACAAATTGATAAATATGGTAATTCTTCTACTGTCACCAGTGGTCGTCTTTCTGGCTTTGGCGGAGCGCCAAATATGGGGAGTAATCCGACTGGAAGGCGCCATTCTACTCCTGCTTGGCAGAGCCTTCGTCCAAAGAACCAACCTTTAGGTAAGGGTCAAAAATTGGTTGTTCAGATGGTTGAAACTTTTGGGTCTAATAAAAAACCTGTTTTTGTTGATCATTTAGATGCTGAAAAAGTCAGGAAACAAGCTAAATTAAAAAACGTTCCTATTATGATTTATAGTGAAGATACTACCCATATTGTTACTGAAGAAGGAATTGCTTATCTATACAAAACAGATAGTATGACAGAAAAGCAAGCTGCAATTGAAGCCATTGCTGGTGTTACACCAATTGGTTTGCGTAGCAAGAACAAAGAGTTAAAAGATCTTAGAAAACGCGGTATCGTAGCCTTACCGGAAGATTTAGGGGTAGCTCGTAAAGATGCTAAGCATTCATTATTGGCAGCCCAAGATATTGATGATATTGTAAGGTGGTCTAAAGGGCTTTATAATCCTCCTGCTAAATTTAGGAGTTGGTCTTAAGAGACTAATTATGCAGGCAGTATATTTAACAAGTAAATGCTTAGCAAGAAAAGCAGTAAGAGCTTTAGAATGGGAAGCTAAATTTTCTCCCAAACCTGGATTAGTTGATAGTTATTCTAATGGTGCACATCAAAATATGACTTTAGATCTTTTTATTAGGTCAGCTAAATCTTTAGAAGATAGTTTTTACCAAATGGCTGAAAATAGCAGAAATTTACCTCTGGGAATTATTTTGCGCAAAAAAATTGGATATATCGGCCGGCAAGCTGAAAAACAAATGTTTTTTGTTACTAATGGAGTTAATACTCATAAAGGAGATATTTGGCTTATAGGTTTATTGGTTAGCGCGGTTAGTCATTGCCAAAGCGTTGATTATAAGAATATTTTAGAGGATGCTCAAAAATTGGCTCAGATTTCTGACCCTTTTGTTCCCAAAAACAAAACGCCTACTTATGGGCAGATGGCAAAAGATAAATACGCTTTTTCTGGAGCTAGAGGAGAAGCTCAAAACGGGTTTCCAAATTTAAAATTAGCTTTAAAAATAGCTTCCCAAAATAATTTTGTTGATAAAAACATTTGGCTAAAAATACTCTTATCTTTATATTCTAAAGTGGATGATACTAACATTGTTCATAGAAGTAATTTAAAAGTTTTAAGATACTTTCAAAAACTTTCGCGCAATATTTTAGAAAGCAATTTAAAAATTATTAAAAATCCTAAATTTAAACAGTTAGATGATTTTGTTATGAAAAAATATATTTCGCCTGGTGGTAGTGCTGATTTATTTAGTGCTTGTTATTTTTTAGTTCATTTGAAAATGGAGAAACAAAATGGAAAAATTATCATTTAAGTTTAAAGCAAATAAACCAATTTCTCATCCAGTACATATTGGAGTAGTTGCTTCTGGCGATTTAGAAGTTATTTTAAAGCCTACCCAAAATAAACAATCTACTTTAAAAATAGTTACCGGAAGCGATGGTTTTAAAAATACTTGGAAAAATGTTTTAATTCGATTTTTTAGTCGTTATCCAATTTTAGCTAATTTTGAAATTAATGATTTTGGAGCAACTCCAGGAGTTGTAAATTTACGATTAACCCAAGCCATGGAGGCATTAGATAATGGAAGATAGTTTTGTGGAATTAAATGGTCGTGAAAGGGCTAAAGTTTTATTAGATAAAAATACAGGGAAAGAAATAGTAGGCCCCTTTGATAATATTATTTCACCTCATTTGGAACCTCAGGGAATTGTTCCTGAAAGTGATGATGGAATTATTATTATAAAAGGAAAACTAGCTGGTAAACCCGTTGTAATTATTTCTATTGAAGGCTCTTTTCAAGGAGGCGGAATTGGAGAAGTAAGCGGTGCTAAAATCGTTGCCACTTTGGAAAAAGTTTTAAAAGATAATAAAATTGGCAAAACAATTTATCCAATTTTAATTTTAGATACTGGGGGAGTTCGTTTACAGGAAGCAAATTATGGACTTCTTTCAATTTCTGAAATTCAGAATGTTATTATTGCATTAAAGAAATATGTTCCCGTGGTTGGTATTATTCCTGGAATTGTGGGATCTTTTGGCGGTATGTCAATTACAGCTGCGATTTTATCATATTTAATTACTACTCCTAAAGCTAGGATTGGCTTAAATGGCCCTGAGGTTATTGAACAAGAAGCAGGGCCTCGTGAATTTGATTCTAGTGATAAAAATTTGATTTGGGATACCTTAGGAACTCGTCAAAGGTTAAAGACAGGTTTAGTTGATGAAGTGGTTGAAGATTCAATAAATAAAATTAAGAATTCTCTTAATTCAGCAATTGAAAAAAGGAAAGAAGCCAGACGAACCGATCAAAGTAATTTTTATTTAAGCCTTTTAGATAAAATAGATTTTACAAAACCGTTAACAACAACTAGTTATCAAAACTTATATAAATCTATAAAAAATAAAAAACATGCTTTACCTGAAGCAGTTTCCTCTAAGCAAAAATTTGATAACAGCAGAGGCCGTATATGGTTTGAAGCACTGACGGGAATTAAGAATGCTAAAAGTGAAATTCCAACAATTTTATATGCTAATAAAAACAGTAATGCTTATTTAGCTATTGTTCCTGATAAACATAATCGATTTCCTCGTGTTAGAAACGGAGAAGCAGGCCTTGAAGAGGGTTTTGCTCTAGGGAATATTATTAATAGAATTATTAAAGAAGATCAAAACAAAAAAGCTAAAAGGCCTATTATAGCTATTGTTGATGTTCCTAGCCAAGCTTATGGTTATAAAGAGGAATTAATCGGTATTCATTTAGCTTTAGCTTCAAGTGCATCCGCTTATGCTAAAGCTAGACAAACTGGTCATCCTGTAATAGCTTTTATCGCTGGAGACGCTGTTTCAGGGGGCTTTCTAGCTCATGGTCTACAATCTAATCGTTTAATTGCTTTAGATGATACTTCTATCACAATTCAAGCTATGTCTAAAGCTAGTGCTGCTAGAATTACTCAAAGAACTATTCCTGAATTGGAGGAAGCTACTAAACATGTGCCAGCAATGGCTTACGATATTGATAACTATAATAAATTAGGAGCTTTATATGATTTAGTTTCAGGAGTCACTTCTTGGAAAGCGACACCAGATTCTATTAAAAAAGTTAATGCCATCATTCAAAAGGGTATTGATAGTACTAAAGACAAACCAAATGATTTGCATTTTAGGTACCAAACACCAATTGCTAAAAAGAGCGGTCGTAAAGCTACTTTAAGAGTAAGAAAGGCTATTAATGAAGAATGGGGATAATAAAGTAAAATAAAAATTTATGTTTTTACCACATGACTTAATCTATTTAACCTCACTTAGTAGGTTAGTTAATTTAAAAGAAATCCCTTTTTGGGCGATTAAAAATCTAAAAAAAAATCCTTATGTAGTTGTTAGAAGAGGAATACAAAAAAATGATCAAATTCCAATTGGAATTCGTGATTACAAACGTTCTTATAGATATGGAGGAAAACTAGATTTAAAAGGATCTAAAAAATCATTTAAAATCATTACTCCTTATCAATTGGTCCAAGAAAAAGCTTGGAATAGTCTTTCCAAAAAAAGACGTTCTTTGCCGGCTTTATTGGCTATACCAAAAATAGCCTCTATTTTAAAAAATTATCAATGGGGAATTGGTGGTAGTTGCGAGTTTGAAATTACAAGTGGCCAAATTATGGTTAAACCTAAAAGTGATTTGGATATTTTAATTAAAGATAATTTTTTCACTCATGAACAGGCTCAAAAGTTATTAAAAGAAATTAACCAATTTGGTGTCCATGTTGATGTACAAATTGTTTCTAACGAAAATGGTTTTTCATTAGAAGAGTATGTGCAGCAAAGGGATTTAAATATACTTGTAAAAACCGCTTATGGGCCTATTTTAAGTAAGAATCCTTTTTGGTCTATAAAAAATATATTTTAAGAAATTAAGAAAGGGGAAGATATTTGTTTTATCCATTCTTTATGGGCAAAAAATAGGGAAACTAGTTATTTTAATTACAAGTTTTAAACTTTCACTAGATTTTGCAAAGACAAATAAAATACTTATGATCAATAAATTGGTATGTTATTATTTATAATTACTTGGAAGGGATTATAGAGGTTTTGGTATCAGCATGATTCTCTAAAATTTAAATAACTAATTTTTAATTTAACGATTTTATTAAAAGTTGAAATTAAAATTTTCTATTTTGAACTGTAATAACTTCGGCGGACCAGTTTTTATCGACGGTAAATGAAGAAAAGAAGATAAGATTTTGAAAAATTTGGCATTAAAAAGATTTTCGTCTTTATTAGAAGAATTTTTATCATTTCAGGAAAATTTTTTGAGTTAAAGAGGAAGATGTATTTTTCCTAAAAGTAGTTAAACAAAAGATCTTTTTTAATAGGGAAAATAACCGTCTATTTTTTTTGAACACATATAGTTTAATTAATGATTTATCTTGAAACTTACTAAAATTCTTATATTTTATATATATTAATATTAAAGCATCACTTTCTTCTTTGACTAAGAAAACATAATTATCGTTTATTAGCGGTAGCATTTATTTTATTTGTGAATATAATTTGTTAGCTAAAATTTTAAATTATTTTAATCAGTTTATGAAACATTTTTATTTTGCATTGTTAAAGATGAATTTTGGGTTTTAAACTAAAAATAATAATTAGTTAATGATAAAAATATGATTTAACATTGGATTAAGTATGATCTTCTTTGTTAGCAAGAAAATTACTATGAGCTATTTTTTGAGGATATTTTTTTATTTTTTTCCAAATTACATGAAAACTATAAGCGGATGAAAATGATAAACACCATGTAAATAAGTAACAAATGATAATCATGATGATCGAATTACTTTGATGTAATTTTGATCCTCCAATTATCCAGACTGTTTCTAACCAAAAATAATTTGATAAATAAGCCCGATAAGCATAAGTAGCTAAAAAATGGAAAATTTTAAGAGCAAAAGATTTTAATCGGATTTGTCTAAAAGCTAATATAGCGATTAAAGTAATTATGGTGAGAGAATAAAAACTCATTGAAGGCTTATAGTAGGGAGCGTTTGTTAGTTTTACTGGATAACCAAAAGAAGTTAATTCCCAATTTGTCCAGATAAAAATTAAAAGGAAAGCAATAAAATATATATATATTGTTTTTTGTAAAAATTTTTTTATTTGAAAATGAAATTTCCAGGTTAAAATACCCAAAACTCCATAAATAATAAAACTTATAAAAATGCGATCTAATAAATACCAATTTTTCATATGAACTCCATGAAAAACTTCTAGATCATAAAAATAAATCCATATAAAATAAAATACAAAGGTAATTATTCCTATTTGCCAAGCTTTTTTAGAAGAATTTCCAACAAAATTGGCAATAGTCCAAAAAATGGGCATTAGAATAATAAATTGAAGCATCATAGTATTATACCAGAGATGAGGAGCAGCATTTCCATTAATAAATTGCCACAGAAAACTTTTTAAATTAAAATAACGAGAAATTTGTTGGACGTTAGGAAAAATTAATAAGTAAGCTAATGTCCACCAAATTGTTGGAATGAATTGAGCATGCCATTGTTTTTTTATATAATTTGGATAGTTTTTTAAGGATGAACCGTCTGTAGTTCTAATAGTAGTATATAAAATTCCAAAGATGAAAGCTGGGGCAGTAAATTTAACTAAATTATAAACTATACCAATGCCTGTTTGTTGTATATTTGAAGGGTTAGTTTTAAACGCTAAACCTAATACAGATTGCATCATAACTGCAGTACAAGCAAAAGTTTTCATGTAATCACCAACATCGGTCTTAGTTTTGAGATCCATTATTTTTCCTTATTTTTTGATAATTTAAATTTTGATAAATATTCTTATTTCTTCTATTAAGTATAGATACATTTAAATGAATAAAAATTACCAAAATGGAATGATATATATTTTTTCGGTTATATGAAATTGGCGTTTTATTTTAGTTTTTATATTAATTTACGGTAATAAAAATTTATTACTATCTTAAATACCAAAAATATTGCTTCTTCTCCTTATATAAGGAGAGGATGAATTGTCCAAAATTTACTGAATTTAGATCGGATTCAATTAAACAAGAATTATATTTAGCTTATATAGCTCATACCCTAAATTATCATCTAGTGATAGTTATTAAATATTGTAAAAGTAATTTCTGATGAAATTTCAGAATACCTGTGTGGGAGTATGAGACCGCCTTTGAAAGAATTGATAAGTCTCAGGGCCTCTGGTTCTGATTATTTAGATTTTCCTTAATGGCTACTTGTTAATCATTGGGTCTATCTCCACTGTAGTGCTGCACTAGATCGAGATCTAAATACTTCCCTTAATCGTGGATTAAATTAAGTAAAGGTCAAAGCTATTAACAAAAATTAATATTCATCTAAGGTACAAGGCATATCGTAGTAAATTATAGTGACCGCTGTTGGTTGTTAAAAATATAACCGACGAGTTTATCGTGTCTCAGAGTCTCTAATTTCAAGCCGTCAGGCTAATTTGAGCTAGTTCAAGAATTTCTTTTTACTTTTGATTCAGCTTTAAATAATTCGTTATGAACATTTCCGATACCGAATCTTTTTAATTGGCTATCAGCTTTTTCAGGAGAAAAAAATTGAATTTTCTTAATCAAAGAATTTGTTTTTAAATTTTCATTTTTTATATTAAGTTGATAATAAAACCAATCACAGAACCAGTCAGTATAAAATTTTCGAGATATTAAATTTGTTTTTTTAATTGGTAAATCAATTCCAAGCTGTTCTTTGGTTTCTCTTTTGATGGCCTGTAACGAATTTTCTTTTGCTGTTGCTGATCCAATTACTGATACATCCCAAATATCATTTTCATGTTTATTGTCGATATAACGTTTTTGTAAAAGTATTTTTCCTTCTTGATTAAAAAGGAAAAGCCCGGCTCGTAAATGATATTCTCCAGGTTCTAGAGGCTTATCCCTTTCTTTTCTTCCAATAACTTGACGATATTCATTATAAATGTCCCAACTTTTGGATAAATCATTGTTTGAAAGATCTTGATAAAACATACTCATTATAATTTAATTTTAACCTATTTTTATTAAGAAAATCCATACCTTTTCATTAAAAATCCAAACATCCTTGAAAAGAGTTAATTATTATTAAATTTATCTTTATTTAAATGAAGTAAACAAATTATATCTTATAATTACATATATATATTAAGTATAATTAAATAAAAGATTTGAAATATTTTTACAACTTATTTTTAGCCTATCAAAATTGGTCCCCTTAATTTTTAATACAAGCTAGTAATTTTACCTGCTTTGTAGTCTTTATTTTTTTCGAGACGTTTGTCTCATACTAAAAATATGCATATTTTTAAATTTTTTAATTAAAACTGAAAGTAATTTTTTAAAAATATTGCTACACCGTTATTGTTATTTGTTTCAGTGATAGCATCTGCTGCTTTTTTTGTTTCTAATGTTGCATTACCCATAGCTACTCCTATTTTAGCTGCTTTTATCATTCCAATGTCATTACTTTCATCACCAAATGCTATTACATTTTTAAAAGAACCGTTACAGTAATCTAATAAATATTTTAATCCGTTTGCTTTATCAACATGATGAGGAACAAATTCTATTGAACGTCTGGTGCGGAAAATATGAAATTTATTTTTTAAATAAGAAGGCAAATTCTTTAAAATTTTGTCACGATAAATATATTTAAAAGCTGCCGTAACTTTCCCATATTTTTGATTATCAGGTATTTGGTTGAAATTAACATTTTTAAATTTCATTGCTTTGTCCATATAATTTTCATATTTTGATTTTCCTAATTCCATCAGAGAATACACTTTATCTAAACCGACTATGTCAAGAGTAAAATTTAGTTTTTTAGCTATTTGATAAATAGGGATTATATCCTTTTTATTGAATGTGTTATGAGCTATAACTTTTTTTGTTATATTGTTTTGTACTACGCCACCATTAAAAGTAATTACATAATCATCAGGTTTAGTTAATTCTAGTTGCTTAATCATAGATGAAATTGCTTGAATTGGGCGACCGCTACAAAGTATTATTTTTTTTCCAGATTTATGAAGACTTTTTAAAACATTTTCGTTTATTTTAGAAATTTGTTTGTAATAATTTAACAAGGTATTATCAAGGTCTAAAGCAATTGTTGTAATCATAACATTTATTTTACTATTTTATTTTTTGGATTGAATTATAGCAAAAAGTTTTTCCTGATCTTTTTAATTTTTTAAAGAATTTTTATTAGTTTGTGGACTTTAAGGGGTAAAAATATAAATTTATATTTTCGTGTGAGCAAGATTAATCAATTTTATTTATTCACTTAAGAGAAGTGGACAAACAAGATAAAAAATTTAATAACGTTTTTTATATAATCAAGAATATTATTATTTAGTTAAATTTTTTGATTAAATTATATTGTTAGTTTATTAGTTTTGAATAATTAACGGAGAAATAATAAATTTTAATTAAAATTTATTATTTCTCCTTATTAAGCCCCTTTAATAAAATTAAGATAATTTTTATGATATTTGTGAATATATTTATTTTGATAATTTTTATATTAATTGAAAGATTAAAATTATTTATCAATTAAATTATAAGAAATGATAAATAAAAATGTATAAATTCTTTCTTAAAGAAATGTTTTTTAATATTGTTTGTTTTAATATCTCTAAGTGTTTAGAAATATTTTATTTTAACCAGAAGTAGAGGAATTTACTAATGGATAAATCTAAAGAAAATTTAAGGATTTTAATTGAAAAGCTTCAAGCTGTTGTCCAGTCAGGAAAATATTATACAAAAGACGTATACGATAAAGATCGTTATAATCAGTTAGAAAATGTCTCAAAAAAATTAATAAAAAAATTAACAGGAACTTCATCAAAAAAATTAAATCTTTTTTTTGATAAAGATACTGGTTATATTACTCCTAAGGTAGATATTCGGGCTCTAACATTCAAAAATGATAAATTACTTTTAGTAAAGGAAAAAACAACTCAAACTTGGTCTATTCCTGGTGGTTGGGCAGATATTGGCTATTCTGCAGGAGAAATTGCTAAAAAAGAAACAAAAGAAGAAGCTGGCATTATGGTAAAACCAAAATCATTAATTGCCATTTATGACATGGAAAAACACCCTTATCATGAAAAAAATTTTAATTATATTTATAAAATTTTTATTGAATGTATACCACTTAAAAAGATTCTATATAAAAAAACTGAAACAAGCCAAGCAAATTTTTTTTCTTTAAAAAAAGCTTTACAACTCAATTTATCCTTAAATCGTAATTTGCCTCAAGATATAAAAATGGCTTTTAATAGTCATAATTCTAGTAAGTGGAAAACCCTTTTTGATTAAAATTTAGATAATTAAAACACTTAATCAAAATATATCTTTTTAAGAAATATGTAGAAAACTATCTCTTATTTTTTATTAAGTAAGTATATTGTATTTTTTATAGATTTTTAAAATTTTATAAAATAAAGTTAGGAAAGAAAATAAACCTAAAATATAGAATATTAAAATTAGGAACCAATCCTGAGCAAAAAATAAAAAAAGTTAAAAAACTTTAGATAATAGTTTTGCTTTAAACGGTATGTTTCTTTATCTTAAAAAATTATTTTAAAATTTCAATATTTTATAATTTAAGATATTTACTAAAATTTTTAAAAAATTAATACAGCTAATAAATTTTTATATGATTCTCGGTTTTTTTACTATGAATGCGAATATGTTAGATATAAATTTACTTCTAGGTAATGGCTATTAATCTTACTTTTAATATAAAAATACTAAATTAAGACTTATATTTAAGATTTAAAATACCCTTTAACAAGGTATTTAATCACTAAAATTTGATGAAAATATTAAATTTTAAATTAAGAAACTATTCTTGAAATTTTACTGCTAATTTAGAAAAATTCACTTTTCTAAGAAACTCTTAATAATGGATTGAAATTATTTTAATAATATTATGAAAAATCCCTTTTTTGTTTTAAATATTTCCTAGGGTAGAAAAAGCTTCTCACAAAAGGAATATATGTTATTAGTTTAGCAACCAAGCAAGCAAATACAATACGATACAAAATGCCAACAAAAGTTGAAAGCCAGTTAGGCAAAATTTTGTTTAAATAGTGTGTAATTATTGTCCACAAATTAAGATCATCTAGATCAATTAAATGAAAACAAAAAATGGCTAAAGAAGCCCAACCAACAAATAAAAGACTTTTCCTTATTATACTTAGTTTGTTTCTTATTAACCAATGGTCCAATAAGATAGAAAATTTCATTAAACATAAACTAGCTAATATAGATCCAATAATATCAACAACTATATTAGGTGTTGCCATACGGTCTAGCAAGAAAAGGCCTAGTTTAGATATATATAACCAAACAAATAAAAATATTAAATAGTGATAATTTTTTAGCTTATTTAGAATATTATATTTTTTAATTAAGTATCCGGAAAAGAAAAAAATTTGAGCTCCCATAGCTGAATTTAAGGAGAAAGGTAGAGTAATTTTTTTTGATAAGAAATATCCAATTAATGTAAAAGTAATACTAACAAGAAATTTATTAAAGATACTCAGTTTATAGTGCATTAAAAGGTTGAAGATCAAAGAACCGAAGAAAAAAGCTAATAGAAACCAAATCGCCCCAATAAATAAACTAGAAGAAAGCCCAGGGAAACGAACCGGCCCGCCTGAACCAAAAATTCCAGCAATTAAAATTTGTCTAAAGGAACCTAAACGAGAATAAATAATTCCGTTATTAGGATAAAAATGAATAAAAATTGTTACTAGTATTTCAATTATGACAGTAGCTATATAAGGAATAATTAATGTAAGAATACCTGTTTTAAAACGATATTTAAAACTTTTAAGTCGGAATAAATATCCACTTAGAATAAAGAAAATTGGAATATGAACTATATAAATAAATCTTCCAAGATACCCTGGCCAATATTCTCCCAAAGAATGTCCAAAAATAACTAAAAATATGGCCAATCCCCTCGCGATGTCAATCCATCCAATTCTTTTTCTATTATTTATAGTTTCGGTCATTTGAACTCTACTTCTAAAAATTTAAAATAAACATTTGAAAATACTTTTCTTATTTTACCTTAATTTGTTTGATTTAATAACCTAAAGTTACTTTTTTGAATAGAAATTAGTAAAATTAGGCCCCTCTAAATGATTAAAAAAATTAATTTTAGTTGAATTAAAAATTTCTTTAAATTTTTAACAAATTTGTCTTAATAAAAAATTATGTGGTTATTAATTTTTTTGTCTATATAATTATTTTTGAATATAAATAAAATATTTTATAAAATACTAAAATAAGGTAATAAATAAGTATGGCTAATAATTCATCAAAAAAACAAAAAGATATTAATTCGGCATTAAGCCAACAAGTTCTAGGGGCTTTAGAAAATGTTATAGATCCTGAATTAGGTATAGATGTTGTAAATTTAGGTTTAATTTATAAAATTGATGTTAGAAATGGCTACTGTATTATTACAATGACTCTTACTATTATGGGATGCCCTTTGAGCGATTTGCTTGATGACCAAATTAAACAGGCAGCTACATCAGTAGAAGGTATTAATTCTTGTAAAATTAATTTAGTTTGGGAACCAGCTTGGAATATCCATAAAATGAGCCATTTAGCTAAAATGGCTTTAGGTATTCATGATTAAACAAATTTTATTAAAAGGTTTATAAAAGTAAACCCGGAAACTTTTCTGTCTATAACTAAGTAGCAGAATCAATAATTAGTTATATAAAATTAAAACAAGACAAATCTAAAAAAAACAAAAGCTAAAAGATTTAAAGAACAGACTGTCTGTGTCTATCTACCATACTGTTTTTTTCTTTTTAAAGGGCCGATATATTGATTCTTTAACTAAAGCCAGTCAAACGAAACTACTAAAAGTTTTGAAACTTTTATAAAAAGAATCCAAATTCAAAGATCCCAACTTTCTATAAGAAAAACTATACCTGGGTTTATCAAACTAACTTTCAGTATCCAGGACAAGGTAATTTTTCTTTAACTAATCAATTCGTTAGGTTCCTAGATAAAACACCTCAAAGGCCAAAGGTTAGCAGAATTTGGTTGAACAAATCTCAAAGAACTTTATTCAATGAGCCTTACTCCATAAGAAGAAGAACGGTAACTGTAAGAAAAGATGACTGAGATTATTTCTCTGTTTTTTACAGTTAGGATCTAACTTCCTATGCGTTAAAGAATAAAGAAAACAAATAAAAAGATAGGTATTAATTTAAACTGCTAACTTTTTAACTATCTTAATGGGAATTCTATTATCAATCCTAGATACTATCGAATAATTCAACATAGACTAAAAAGACAGAAACGAAAACTTTCTAAAAGATATAGACGAATTAAAAAAACACCGAAAGCTACCTCTTTTTTTAACTATTAAAAACCAAGACCTCGTCGTAGCTGAGAAACTAAGAAGGAAAAATCTTTTAAGGACCATCATTAGCTTTCCGTTTCAAAAGTTGGTTGGTGATAATTCTTGTCTATGATAGTCTATAAAGCTAAACCCGCCGGACATAAATTTGTCCCAGTCAATTCTAAAACACTACTCAAACTTGTTTTCTTGTGGTTATGTTATGTCTGATAAATAAAGGCTTACCTTAAATCAACGTCAATAGGTTTTGTCCTAAATATTACACCGAACATATTCGTAATTGAAATGCAGTGAAAAACATTTTAGCTAAGGGGACATCTCAGATATTAACTATTTAATAAACTAATAAATTAATCCTTTTGGCAACTTAAGGACGTAAAAGCTTAGCTAACTCCTATTACTTTCTACTTTTCAGATATAGCAATATATTAAAAAGCCAGCTTATCTAAATAAATTATAGAGAATTATATGTTTTCTTGATATTAGAATTACAAGCCACGGGTTTTAACCACTGGTAGTTGGCTTAAAAATATTAGTTATTAGTTAAAAATACATACTTAATTTTTATTTTTTAAATTTGTAAATTTTAAGCGCTTTCTTTACATATTGCTAAAATAGAGGTATAGTCAAACTGTTTTTAATTAGTAAATACTATTTTGATTATAAATTGTGATTTAAGTTGTTATTTAAAGCTTTAACTAAAATGGTAATTTAAGAACTAAAAAGAGATTGTTAATTATGTCTAATAATAAATATATATCTAAGTTAGATAATTATGGAAGTTTTTTTGATATTAATAAAGTGACTAAAAAAAATAATATTGATGTCAATAATCTGCCCTATAGTATTAGGATTTTGCTTGAAAATATACTGAGGCATTCAAATACCCAAAATATAGATATTGATGCTAAAAAAATGCTAAATTGGAAGCAAAATGTTGGGTCGACAATTTCTTTTTATCCTGCAAGAATTCTTTTACAAGATTATACTGGTGTTCCTGCTATTGTTGATTTAGCGTCTATGCGGAATGCTGCTAAAAAAATGGGTATAGATCCAGAAAATATTAATCCTGAAATTCCTGCTAATTTAGTTGTGGATCATTCTGTGCAAGTAGATCAAGCTGCTAGCCCATTAGCTTTTGCTTTTAACATTAAAAAGGAATTTAAAAGGAATTATGAACGTTACAAAGTTTTAAGATGGGCTCAAAAATCTTTTTCTAACTTTAATGTGATTCCACCTGATACCGGTATTATTCATCAGATAAATATTGAGCATTTATCTCCTGTAATTCAAAAAAACACAAAAAACAATCTAACAACTTATTTTCCAGATAGTTTACTTGGGACAGATTCTCATACAACTATGATTAATGGCCTTGGTGTTTTAGGTTGGGGTGTTGGTGGAATTGAAGCTGAAGCTTGTATGTTAGGTGAACCTTCAACATTTCTTATCCCAGCAGTTGTTGGGGTTAAATTAAAGGGACATCTTCCCTCAGGTGTGGTTGCAACCGATTTAGCTCTTAAAGTTACGCAAGTTTTAAGGCAGCATAATGTTGTAGGCAAATTTGTAGAATTTTTTGGTCCTGGGTATGAAAAACTTTCAGTAGCTGATCGAGCTACAATTTCTAATATGTCACCTGAATATGGAGCTACTTGTGGATATTTCCCAATTGATTCTGAGACAATTAAATATCTTCAATTAACTGGAAGAAGTAATAAACAGATTGATCTTATTAAAAATTATACTAAGAAGAATAGTCTATTTTATTCTCATGATCATACACCAGATTATTCAGATGTTATTGAGATTGATCTTTCAAAAATTACTACTAGCTTAGCTGGGCCAAAACGTCCTCAAGATTTAGTAGAATTGCCGAAAGCTCCTGAAGCTTTTGAAAAAACAATTTCTGCTCCTTTAGGTAATCATGGGTTTGGCTTAAAAAAGGAAAATGTGAATGATAGTTATCCTTTTAATTTGAATGGCAAAAAAGAAATATTGAAAACTGGAGACATTTTAATTGCGGCTTTAACAAGCTGTACTAATACTTCTAATCCTGAAGTTTTAATTGGAGCAGGATTATTAGCTAAGAAAGCTGTTGAAAATGGCCTTTCGATTTCACCTAAAATAAAAACTTCTTTTGCTCCTGGTTCTCAAGCAGTTACTAGGTATATGAAAAATTCTGGTCTAATGAAATATCTAAATTATTTGGGATTTGAAATTATTGCTTATGGCTGTACGACTTGTATTGGAAATTCTGGTCCCTTAGCCCCAGAAATCGAAAAGGCAGTCACTGATTCTAATATTATAACGGGGGCTGTATTATCCGGAAATCGTAATTTTGAAGGCCGTATTAGCCCATTTGTTAAAGCCAATTATTTAGCTTCCCCTCTTTTAGTTATTGCTTATGCTTTTGCAGGTAATTTGAGAAAAAACTTAGTAAAAGACTCATTAGGAAAAAATAAAGATGGTAAAAGCATTTATTTAAAAGATATTTGGCCTACTTCTAGAGAAATTAATAAATATGTGCATAAGTATGTAACTTCTGATGATTATCGTCAAACCTATTCAAATATTTTTTCTGGACGCAAAGATTGGAACGATATAAATGTTTCAGCGTCAGAAATTTTTCCTTGGAGTAAAAAATCAACTTATGTTGCTAATCCTCCTTATTTCAATGATCAGGTTAAGGGCAAAAATAATCAGCCCCTTTTTCAAGGAATGAAGGTTTTAGCTAAAGTAGGAGATTCGGTAACTACAGATCATATTTCGCCTGCTGGTATGATACCAGTTCAATCGCCTGCTGGGGAATATTTAGAGAAAAATGATATTTCACCACGAAACTTTAATTCTTACGGTTCTCGAAGAGGTAATCATAAAGTTATGGTAAGGGGGACTTTAGCCAATGTAAGGCTACATAATGAGTTAGCTAACGGAAAAGAAGGTGGATATACTAATTATCTTCCGAAAAATGAAATAACTTCTATTTACAATGCCAGTAAAAAATATCAAGAAAATGGTACTGAACTTCTAATAATTGCTGGAAAAGATTATGGGATGGGTTCTTCTCGTGATTGGGCAGCTAAGGGAGTTAAGTTGTTGGGCGTGAAAGCAGTGATCGCCGAATCGTTTGAAAGAATCCATCGTTCCAACTTAGTTATGATGGGAGTAGTACCCCTAGAATTTTTATCTGGTGAAAATGCTAGTATCTTGGGACTTTCTGGTAAAGAAACTTATGATATTGAGTTTCCGAAAACATTATCACCCAAAGAAAGAGTGACCGTTAAAGCCCATAATCATAATGGAAAACAGGAAAAATTTGAAACTATTGTAAGGTTTGATTCACAGTCTGAAATTGACGATTTTCGTAGCGGCGGAATACTTAATAAGGTTTTAGCAGAAAAACAAAATTTGTCTAATTAATTTTAAGGAAAAATATTAGTTTATGTTAATAACAATAATATTTGCATTATTGCCTATAATATTTACCATTCTTTTAGGTATGTTAGGCGCTAAGAATAAGCATTTTTCAGATCAGGATGCCAACAAATTAACAAAACTAATTTTAAGTTATGCGCTTCCTCTTAGTGTTTTTGCTGGGATTTGGGGTACCCCAAGAAAAATAATTATTGAAGATATCCCTTTAGCAGTGTGGCTTATAGTTAGTTTGTTTGTTTGTTATATTTTGGTCTTATTTTTTTGTAAAATAATTTTAAAACAAGAAACCAAAGTTTCTGTACTTAGAGCCTTATCTATTGCTGATCCTTCGGTGCCCTTTATTGGTTCTGCTATTTTGCCCTTATTATTTAGTGAGTCTATTAGTGCTATCGATATTGGAATTTGTTCTTTAATAATTAATATTATTTTATTACCAATTGCTTTTGCTCTTTTAGATAATGTAGGTAATAGAAAAAGCATTAAAAAAACTCAATCATTTTCAATAAATCGTCGTTTTATTGATACACTAAAAAAGCCCTTGGTGTTTTCTGCACTTTTGGGTTTTATTTTGTCTTTAGTCGGATTGCCAATGCCAACAAAATTGGATAGCACTTTTACTGTTTTAGGGAAAGCAGCCGGTGGGCTAGCCATGTTTACAACTGGGATTATTTTGTATTTCCGAAAAATACACATTACTCGGATTGTTTCTAAAATTGTGTTTATAAGGAATATAATTTTGCCAGGTTTAGTATGGATAATAATGACTTTGACAAGTTCTCCACTTAATCTTCGTAAAATAGTTATTTTAACCTTGGCTATACCAACTGCTACTATGCCAACTAGCCTAGCAATTAAATATAAAACTAATGAATCTGAAATAGCATCAATTCAATTAGGCAGTACTGCTTTTGCTTTTGTTACATTAAGCTTTTTCATGTATCTTGTTAATTAAATAATTAATTATTAAGGGGAAGAATTAAAGCTCGAAAAACCAAAAAATTTAATTCAAAACAAAAACTAAATATCTATTTGATTTTATTTTTTATGATTATTTTATTGTTTCCCCGATTTTTCATCTAGTGTTTCCTAAAAATGCTACTTTAACTTTTTGGGATAAAAGTATTGACGTGGGTTTTATCTCAGTTTTGTTTACTATCTTTACGTTTACAGCTGCAGTTATGAATACTTTTTGTGGCAGCTCCGATGTTGTTTCCCATTGTCGGTTCAGTTATGTTACAGGAATTTCAGCAGTAGTCTTGTTTACTTGTACCATTATTGGCGATCTATCAGCTGGTATCTCCCCCCCTTTTTTTTTCCGTTGGAGGAGCTATGCCAATTGATTTTATGAAAGAAATCGAACAAGACAATATGTTTAAACTAAGAAAGAGAGAACGATTTATGGCACAAAAAATTTTTGATGCACATTTTCATATAATTGATCCTCATTATTCAATTATAAAAAATAACGGTTTTTTACCTAATTATCATAATGTAGATCAATATAAAAAATATTTGAAAAGTATGGGATTACAGCCTTTAGGAGGGGCTGAGGTTCAGGGAACTTTTCAAGGCGACAATCAAGATCATTTTAAGGGAGATTTATCTCAATTAGGCAAAAACTTTGTTGGTATTACTAGAATCTCTAAAGATATCTCAGATAAAGATCTTCAGTTTTTATCTGAGATTGGCATTCGAGGAATTCGTTTCCCAATGTATCGTGGTATAAAGGAATCATTACCTGAGATTAAAGAGATAGCTAAGCGAGTTTATTTTAAATTTGGTTGGGGAACGGAAATATACCTGGATTTAGCTAAAGCAAACAGTGATTTAATCGATCTTATTTTGTCTTTACCTAAAGTTTCTATTGATCATCTAGGTATGACTAAGGCTCCGCTTTCTACTTTAACGAAACTTTTAGGCCATGGGGTTGCCATTCGTGTTTCTGGTTTTGGCAGAGTTCAGTATAGTAGATCTGAAATTAAAGAATTACTGCCTAAACTTTATCAAGTAAACCCTAAAGGTTTAATTTTTGCCACCGATTTCCCTGGTACAAGAACAAAGCATCCTTTTTCTCTTAAAGACATTGATTTAATTAAAACTGCTTTAGGTAATGACGAAAGAGCTATAAACAGAGTGCTGTACCAAAATGGTATAAATTGGTATTTAAAATAACTAATTCAATTTTTAATAACTAAAAATTTTAAGTTGTTTATTTGGAAGAACATAATAAAATGACAAAGTATACACTGGGAATATTAAAAGGTGATGGTATTGGACCAGAAATAGTTAATTCTACAGTAAACGTTTTAAGAGCTACTCTTAAATTTAATTCTGAAATTAATTTTAATTTCGAAGAATTTCCAATGGGATGGGAAGGGATTAAAAAATATCATGATCCAGTTCCCCAAAAAACTAAAAGAGGTTTAAAAAACGTTGATGCTTGGATTATGGGAACTCATGATAACGCTTCTTATCCTTCTGGTCAGCGAGATAAAAAAAGAAACCCTAGTGGAGAATTAAGGCATTATTTTGATTTATTTTCTAATATTCGACCTAGTTTTTCGCTTCCAGGGGTAAAAAGTTTAGTAAAAAATGTTGATTTAATAATTATTAGAGAAAATTCAGAAGGTTTTTTGTCTGACCGAAATATGTATAGGGGAAGTGGGGAAGAAATGCCAACTTCTAATGTTTCTTTGACAATTGGGGTGTTTACAAAAAAGGCGATTGCAAGAATAGCTTATGAGGCTTTTAAGCTGACTGAAAAAAGAAAAAAGAAACTTACAATTGTTCATAAAGCAAATGTTATTAAATATAGCGGGCAACTTTTTATAAAAACAGTTAAAAATATAGGAAGGAAATATTATCCCGATGTAAAAATTAACACGATGCATGTAGACGCAGCAGCAGCCGCTTTAATTAAAAATCCTCAACAATTTGATTGTCTTGTAACAGAAAATCTATTTGGAGATATTTTATCGGATGAAATAGGGCAGTTAATTGGTGGATTAGGTTTATCCGGTTCTATTAATTCTAGTTCCCATCAGGTTATGGCTCAAGCATCTCATGGAGCTGCTCCTGATATTGCTGGAAAAAATATTGCTAATCCTACCAGTATGTTATTTTCAGTGTCTATGATGTTAAAATGGCTAGGAAATTATAAGCATGATCAGCGATTATATGGACTCTCGGAAAAAATAAAAAAAGCGACTTTAAGAGTTTTAAAAAATGGGATTAAAACCCCTGACATAGGTGGAAAAGCTACTACTACTCAATTTACTAACAAGGTTATTGAGAATCTATTTTGAAAACATCTATTTTTAATAAATAATAGCTCCAATGGGAATCGAACCCATAATTCCGCGATGAGAACGCGACGTCTTAACCTTTTGACCATAGAGCCAAAACACTCTATCTATTTTAGCAAAAAAATAAAACATGTTATAATAAATTTGTAAGTTTTAAAAAGGGGTAGTTCCGGAATTCGACAGGTTATTACAAATATAAATTGCGCCTCCCATAGCTGGGTAAAAAGCTGCAGAATTTAACTGCAAAAAATAATCAAAAATCTTATGCACTTGCAGCTGCCTAAAGTAGTTGTAAGAAGCTAATCTTTTTGTTATTTTCCACGGTAGCATTAAGGTTTTATAAGAGTGGATCAGCTTAATGAATTTGTTCAAGATTTATTAGGTGAAACTAAATTGAACTAGCTGTTAATTGAGAAGTTAGCAACTTTTTTAGCAGCGAATTTCTTTTGCTGACTACGGGTGTAGAAATTTATATGATTGGATAACTTGGACATGGGTCCGACTCCCATCTACTCCATTTTTATTTAAGAATTTTTATTGAACCCTTTTAATATTTAATAAAATAAAAAAGGGTCCTTTTGGGTAAGAAAACTGACTATAAACTTTTAATATATTTTTTTCTTCTTTAAAAAAGTTTATTTAATTGAATAATTTATTCTTAACCTGATCTTTAAAATAAAAGCTTAAATAAATAATTAATGGATGATTAATGAAATTTTGAATATTTAAAATTTAAAAAAGATAATTTTTTTAATTTAAATTGCATAAAAATTACTATTTTTTTGCAAAAAATTTAAAAAATTAATAAAATAAATAAATTAAATGTAGATATAAATTTTAAAATAAATTATTTTATTAGTTATCATAATTAGATTTTATTATAAAATCAATCTATAATAGAGGTAAGTAGTAGAGAGAAGTAGTTTATAATTAGGGAATGATTTATTATGTCAGAAACGAATATTTCAGATTTAATAGAAAAATATTTAAAGGGTATCCTCCAAGAAGATGAAATCGCTGAAATAAAAAGAAGTGAAATTGCTAATCGTTTTGCTGTCGTACCAAGCCAGATTAATTATGTTATAAATACTAGGTTTACTTTACAAAACGGTTATATTGTTGAATCCAAAAGAGGTGGTGGTGGTTATATAAAAATTGAGCATGTTGATTTAGTTGATGACACCAAAGTTTTAGATGAATTAATTGACTATATAGGCGATTCTATTGGGCAGAAAAATGCTGAGAGGATTATAATTGCCCTTTTTAATGATCAAGTAATAAGTAGAAGAGAAGCAGATTTAATCTCTTCTGCTATTGATAAACATTCTCTTAAAATATCTGATAAAATAACAGAAAATACAGTAAGGGCACGTGTCCTTTCTGGTATGATTAATAGACTTAGGTTTGAAAGTACAAAATAATTATGAATAATCAATACAGTCCAAATGCAAAAAACGTTCTTATTCTTGCTCAAGAACAAGCAAAATATTTTAAACATGAAATTGTGGGTTCAGAACATTTACTTTTAGCTTTAGCGCTTGAAAAAGATGGTCTCGCAAGTAAGATTTTGCGGGATTATAATGTTTCGGATCAAGATGTTAAAAATGAAATTGAGCAATTCACAGGGTATGGAACTCATCATAAAGTTAATTCTGGTTTTTTGGCTTATTCTCCAAAAGCCCAAGAAATTTTAAAAAATGCTGCTTTAGAAGCACAAAGTCTGGGTTCAAAACAAATTGAAACGGTGCACCTTCTATTAGCTTTATTAAGTGATGAATCTATTTTAAGTTCTCGAATTTTGGTAAGTTTAGACGTTAGACTTCAAGATTTGATCCAATCTATATATAACAAAATAGGTGTTAATCCAAATCGAAATAGAATTGCTCGAAATAGAAAAAGTAATTCTGCCGGGACTCCCACTTTAAACAATATGTCACGGGATTTAACTTCTTTAGCTAAAAATAATGAAATTGATCCAGTAGTGGGACGTGAAAAAGAAATACATCGAGTTATTCAAATTTTAAGTAGAAGAACTAAGAATAATCCTGTTTTAATTGGTGAAGCCGGTGTTGGAAAAACAGCTATTGCAGAAGGACTAGCCAAAAAAATTGTTGACGGTGAAGTACCTTTTGATTTATCTAATAAACGTTTAATGGCTTTAGATATGGGGGCATTAATAGCTGGTACTAAGTATAGAGGAGAATTTGAAGATCGTTTAAAAAAAATCATTAATGAAATTAATGAAGACGGTCATGTGATTTTATTTATTGATGAACTTCATACACTTATTGGTGCTGGAGGAGCAGAAGGAGCTTTAGATGCTTCGAATTTATTAAAGCCTGCTTTAGCTCGAGGAGAATTACAGACAATAGGTGCAACAACTTTTGATGAATATCAGAAGCATATTGAATCAGATGAGGCTCTAGAAAGACGTTTTGCAAGAGTTGTTGTGGATGAACCAAATAAAAATGTTTCAGTAAAAATATTAAAGGGTCTTCGTCCTCGTTATGAAGAACATCATCACGTTAATATTTCTGATAAGGCAATTTGGTCTGCTGTAGAATTAAGTTCAAGGTATATAACAGATCGCTATTTACCTGATAAAGCAATTGATTTAATGGATGAAGCATCAGCCAAATTGAGAATAGACTCTGTTCAACCAGAAGATAAAAAACTTAATTTGGGGAAGAAATTATCAGATTTTAGTGAAAAACTAGACCAATCTATCTCAAATGGAGATTTTGATAGAGCTTCTAAAATAAGGAAGCAAGAAGTTAAAACAAAAAAAGAACTTGCAGTTATTAACACTAATACATTAATAAATGGAAATAATGCAAATAAAAAGAATAGATATAGCTTAACTGTGGGTCCTGAAGATATTGCTGATGTTATTGGGCAACAAACGGGTATCCCCGTAAGGCAACTAAATAAAAGTGAGTCAGAAAGACTTCTCGATTTAGAAAGAATACTTCATCGTAGGATTATTGGACAAGAAGAAGCTATAACTGCAGTTTCAAGGGCTATTAGGCGTGCAAGGTCTGGTTTAAAGGATCCTAACCGTCCAATTGGTACTTTTATGTTTCTTGGTCCTACCGGTGTCGGCAAAACAGAACTTGCTAAAGCTCTTGCTGAAGCCATGTTTGATTCTGAAGATAATATTATAAGAATTGATATGTCAGAATATCAGCAATCTTATTCTTCTTCAAGGTTAATAGGTTCAGCTCCCGGTTATGTAGGTTATGATGAAGGTGGCCAATTAACTGAGAGAGTTCGTAAACATCCTTATTCTGTTGTTTTACTTGACGAAGCAGAAAAAGCCCATCCAGACATTTTCAATTTAATGTTGCAAGTTTTTGATGATGGGTATTTAACGGATTCTAAGGGAAGAAGAGTTGATTTTAGAAACACTATTATTATCATGACTTCCAATTTAGGAGCGACTAGATTACGTGATAATAAACACGTCGGTTTTGGAGCTGTCGAACCTCAAGATAATTATAAGGCGATGTCTGAAGAGATTAATGGTGCTCTGAAAGAACATTTCCGTCCAGAATTTCTTAATCGTATTGATGAAATCATTATTTTTCATTCTCTTAAAAGATATGAGCTTAATAAAATTGTTCGCTTGATAAGTAAGGATGTTTTACAGCGTGTTGCTGAAAAGGGAATTAATATTAAAATAAGTAGTGCAGCTAGCAATCTTGTTGCTAATAAGGGTTATGATCCTGAATATGGTGCTCGTCCTTTACGCCGTGCTTTTCAAAACACAGTAGAAGATAAGATTTCTGATGCTCTTTTAAGCGGCAGAATTAAATCCGGAGATTCAGTTACTATTGGAGTTAAAAATAAGAAAATTAAGCTTTATATTTATAAAGGGAATAAAAATAGGAAGAATAGTAAACAAATAGTAAAACTTCAAAATAAAAGTAACTAAAAAAAGATAAATTCAAAATAATTATGAGTGATTATATTAAGGAGATAAGAAAAAAGGTTGGCCATATGCCCTTAATAATGGTAGGCGTTGGTGGTGCTTATATAAAAAATAAAAAAGTATTGCTTCAGGAAAGAGCCGACACTGGCGGATGGGGCCTCCCTGGTGGATATATGGAATATGGGGAAACTGCTCCTGAAACGTTGAAAAGGGAGTTTAAAGAAGATGCTGGTTTAGAAGTAATTAATTACAAATTTTTAAAAAATTTTGATCAAGAATTTTTTAAATATCCTAATGGGGATAAAACTCAGGTATTTACTCCCTTTTATTTAATTACTAAAGTTAAAGATAAATTGCCAGATTTTGATAAAGAGGAAACGACTAATATTGCTTATTTTGCTTTAAATAAATTGCCTAATATTCATTTTGAATCTCATAAAAGGATGCTTTTATTCTTGAAGCGGTTTCTTAAAAGTAAACAGTATTAAAAACTAATAATTTTATTAAAATAATTTTAAATTAAAATTTTAAGTTTAGATATAAGAAAGTTTTTATTATTTATTTTTTATAAAAAGTTTGGCAAAAATTAGATTAATCACTATAGGTGAGATAAGGAGCATTCAGCTTTAATAACTACTGTTATTTTGGGGTATAGAAATACATTTAGAAACCAGATTATGTAAGTGGGTGGTGGATATCCATACATTTTCTGATATTAAAATCCATAAATTATGAATTTTAATCAATGGTAGTTAGCATATATTATTATTACTTTTATTATGAAAATAAAAAAACAAAATTATAAACATGTTATTAACCCTTGGAAACCTCTTTATAATAAGGATTCTAGGGTTATTTTATTGGGTAGTTTACCATCCCCAAAATCAATTTCTTTTGGCTTTTTTTATGGAAGCCCACGAAATATATTTTGGAAAACTTTGTCCAAAGCATTAGGTCAAAAAGAACCAAAGAAGAATATCGCATCAAGAAAAAGATTTGTTTTAAAAAATCATATGGCTATTTGGTTAACAATTAAAGAAGCGGATATTATCGGTTCAAAAGATTCGACAATTAAAAACCCAATTTTTAATGATTTTTCTAAAATTGTTTTAAATTCTAAAATTAAATATTTTTTCGCAGAAGGTAAGAAATCTTATTTGTATTTTAACAACAATATTTCTAATAAAGTTGGGTCTAAAGCTATTTATTTGCCTTCTACTTCTCCAGCAAACTGTGCTATGCAAAAAAAACCAATCTTTATGGAAAGATGGAGTTTATTAAAAAAGGCTTTGGATGGAAAAATTTAATATTTTTAAAGTTTAAATTTTTAAATATCTTTAAGGTTGTTCAATCTTAAACTTAAATTAAGAAGGCACCATTTCTTATATTAAGTAATAAATAGGATGGCTAAAGAGGCCAAAAGTTTTTTCATTGAATTAATTAAAAATGTAAGCGAAAACTCAAGAGATAAATAATAATGTTAAAAATTTATAAATTGTATTTATATATTCCCAAGAAGAATAATTGAATACAATTTAAATTTTGGGTTAGATTTGCTTAGAATTCTATATTTAAAATAGTTAAATTGAGCATCATAAGTGTAATAAAGTTTTTTTCAAAGCATTTTTAATAGCATATTTTAATATATTAAAATTAAAAATAAGAATAAACGAACTTAATTATTGTGTTACAGATCATGAGGATATTATTTATTAAAATTTTATAATTTTACTTAATAAATATAAATCCTTTTTATTTAAACCAAGCGATATTATTTTTTAAAACAATTATGAATCTCGTTTTAACACGAAATAATTATGTTAGAATAATGAATGTGCTTATTAAGCTGGATGGATACCCAAGTGGCTGAAGGGGTCGGTCTAGAAAACCGATAGGTCGTGTATTCGGCGCGAGAGTTCGAATCTCTCTCCATCCATTTTTTTAAATAGCGGATTGTAAAAATTTGGTATAAAAAATAATTTGAATTTAATATTATAGTTTGCATATTATTATTTTTAGTTATTCTATTAAATTAATTAGTAGTGTAAAACTCTTAAATTTACTAAAATTTTAATCATATTTTTTTAAATTCTTAAAATAATTTAGCATTTTTTTGTTTAAAAAAGTAAATGAAAAGAAGTTTATTTAATATTAAATTAAGTTTTTTGGATTCATATAAAAATAATTAAAAAGTTAAGAATATTTGGATTAGTTTATTCTGTGTAAAATATTATATCTTTAATGTCACTAAGAGAGCCAAAGTAAATATTATAATGGCTATACATTAGCTTAAGTATTTCTTTGTACCTGAAAGGATATTTCTGTTTACAACAATGATTATTAGCAGCTCCTTAGTCTTTACTTATTTTATTTCTTTAATTTAAAATAATATTGTAAAACCCCTGCAGGGTAGGGGAGCTGGTATATTTAGTTTTTTTTAATGATTTTTTATATGAATATAAAAGAGGTTAAAAAATTTTCTTTATTTTTTAAAAGGGGGGAATAATCGTTTATGGAACTATCTAAAGGAAAAAAAATAATTAATAATATGGTCACCCAATTAGAAGGTTTTAGGCAGGCTTTAGATCTTAAAGAATTAGATGAAAGAATTGCAGAAAATGAAAATAAAATGCTACACCCTGATTTTTGGGATGATAATAAAGCTGCTCAGAAAATAATTGATCAAACGAATGATATGAAAACCCGTCGTGATTCATTTATTAATTTAAAAAAGAAAGTTCAAGATTTAAAAACAATTTTAGATCTTTTAAAAGAAGAAGATGATCCAGGACTCCACACAGAGTTAGATAAAAAAATAAATAATACAAAAAAATCTTTAGAAAATTATAATCTTACGCAATTATTAAATGGGAAATATGACAGAAATAATGCTATTTTAGAAATTCATCCTGGAGAAGGAGGGACCGAATCTTCTGATTGGGCCGGAAATTTGTATAGAATGTATACACGGTGGGCCCAATCTCATAATTTTAAAGCAAAATTAATGGATTATGAAGCGGCTGAAGTTGCTGGTCTTGATGCTGTAACTTTAAGGGTTATTGGAAGAAATGCTTATGGTCTTTTGCGCAGTGAAAAAGGAGTTCATCGTTTTGTACGCATCAGCCCCTTTGATTCAGCGGGAAGAAGGCATACCTCTTTTGTTTCTGTAGATATTATGCCTGAACTTAATAATGATGAAATACAAATAAAAATAAATCCCCACGATGTTAAAATGGATGTTTACCGTTCCGGTGGTGCTGGCGGTCAAAATGTAAATAAGGTATCTACAGCTGTTAGACTTACCCATTTGCCTACAGGAATTGTTGTTTCTTCTCAAGTAGAAAGAACCCAGTATGGAAATCGGGATATAGCTATGAAAATGCTAAGGGCTAAATTATATGAAAGAGAAGAAAATAAAAGAGAACAAGAACGTGCAAAAATAGAAGGAATAAAATTAGAGGGGGCTTGGGGTTCCCAAATTCGTTCTTATGTTTTTCAGCCCTATCGCATGGTTAAAGATTTACGAACAGGATATGAAACTGGTAATACAGAAAGTGTAATGAATGGTGATTTAGACCCGTTTATTTATTCTTATTTAAAATGGAAGTTTTCAAAAAGAAAACCAAATTAATTTATTTATTTTCGCTAATAATATGAAATAAAAGTTTTATGTTATCTTATAAGTGCGGAGTATGGATTCCGTAAATTGGATATTTTGACAAATTTAGGACAAAAAGGGAGTTTTCACTAATAATGAGGATATTATTGGTTGGTTTCTATAGGAGTTACTTTTAGTAGTACATTTTATATGAGTACTAATTTAAAATATAAATATCTTCTATAGCTCTAGGTCAAGGTGACTGTAATAAGTCTTAGTTGTCGATTCAAGTGTTTTATAAGTGCTTATAAAAATATTAATATTATTTGACATAAGTTTCTTAATCTATAAATAGCAAAATTTATTTTTTTATATATTGTTTTAAAAAGATAAGATAAAGAAAAAATGTTTTTTTATTAATGAAAAGCGGAATCGATACTAATCTCTATTAATAATTAGAAATTAATCTTAAGCTGAATTTAAGTTTTTTAACCCAATTTTCTATTAGAAAAATTATATTATTCTAAATAACACTTGGTTAAACTAATTAAATTTAGTATATATGAGCAAAAACAATAAAAGATTATTAGAATGGTTTTTGGTTTTTATATTATTCAAATAAAATATTCCAGCAATGATTTCTTGTTAAGTAGATATGATTAATTATGAAAAAAATAATTATTAGGTTTAGTGTAATTTTAGTTATTTTTATAGCTTTAATCTACGGATCGACTCACAGAAGTTTGACAAGCAATGTTAAAAATAATAATGCTTCTTCTACTGCAAAAAATATCTTAATGGTTGGGTCAACTGCTATGCAGCCATTATCTGAAAGAGCAAGTGCTTTGTATATGAAAAAAAATAATGATGTTTCCCTAACAGTGCAAGGTGGCGGTTCTGGTACTGGCTTAACGCAAGTATCATCAGGGGCTGCACAAATTGGTGAGTCTGATATCTTTTCTCAAGAGCTTAAAAATATAAATTCAAGAAAAATTGTTGACCATAAAGTAGCCGTAGTAGGTATCGCTCCTGTAATAAACAAAAGTTTGAATATTAGAAATATTTCTACTAAAAATCTTCAAAATATTTTTAGGGGAAAAATTACTAATTGGAAACAAATAGGAGGGCCAAATCTACCAATAAGTGTGATTAATAGGGCATCTGGTTCAGGAACTAGGGCTGTTTTTGAGGATTCAATATTAAAAGGGAAAAATGCTGTAAAATCACAGGAACAAGATTCAAATGGGACTGTTCAAAAGATAGTTTCTAAAACACCTGGTTCTATTTCGTATTTGACTTTTTATTACATTTCTGGTGAAAGGGTTCGCCCTTTAAAAATAGATGGCGTCAAACCTACACCGAAAAATGTTATGTCAAATAAATGGAAAATTTGGGGTTATGAGCATATGTATACTAATAAAAAGGCAAGTGGCGAAGTAGCTAAGTTTATCAAATTTTTTAAATCTCCTAAAATTCAAAAAGATGTTGTAAAAAAGTTAGGTTATATACCTATTAAGAGTATGCATGTAACGAAAAATTTTAAGGGCGAGGTATTAAATAAATGAAAAAGAAGGTTGGCACAAGACAAGATCCTATAAAAGAATCACTTTTGAAAACGTCTGTTTCCTCCAAAAAAGATATATTTGGTAAATCACTTAGTTTGTTTTTCTTGGTTTTAATCGGTTTAGTTGTTTTTGCTATTTTATATTTTGTCATCTCCAGAGGATTAATGAGCTTCACTTTAGATAAAATTAACCCCTTTAAGTTCATTTTTGGTACTAATTGGAGCCCTAACTCAAAAGATATTAACGGGAATCTTCAATTTGGCGCTTTGCCTATGATTGTGGGCTCTTTTTCTGTAACCATTCTTAGTGCGTTAATTGCTACCCCTTTTGCTATAGCGACCGCTCTTTTTATGGTTGAATTGCAGCCCTCTTGGGGCAAAAAAATAATGCAACCTGTAATAGAGCTTTTAGTGGGTATTCCTTCAGTAGTTTATGGATTTATAGGGCTAACAATAATTGTGCCCTTTATTAGAAATTCTTTTGGAGGTTCTGGTTCAAGTATCCTAGCAGGTACAATTGTTCTTTTTGTTATGATTTTGCCGACAATTACTTCTTTAACAGTAGATGCTTTAAATAATGTTCCTTCTTTTTATAAAGAAACTTCTCTAGCTATTGGGGCAACTCGTTGGCAAACAATTTATAAAGTAATTTTAAGAGCAGCTACCCCTGGTATCTTGACGGCAATTGTTTTTGGTATGGCTCGTGCTTTCGGAGAAGCATTGGCTGTTCAAATGGTAGTTGGTAATTCTACAGTTATGCCAAAGAGTTTGTTAACCTCTGCTTCTACATTAACCTCAGTTTTAACAGAAGGTATTGGGAACACTACTGACGGATCCCCTCAAAATGATGCTTTATGGACTTTAGCTATGTTGTTACTATTGATGTCTTTATTCTTTAATTCATTAGTCCATTATATTGGGAAAAGAACAAATATTAATCAAGGGGGGAACTGATGAACCCAAAAAGTACCAGCAAATTATCATTAGGAATAATTTATTTTTTTTCAGTTGTCGTTATTTTAATCTTATTATCATTACTAATGGTTATTTTATTTGAGGGCTTACCGCATTTAAGTTTTCATTTCTTAACAAGCCATTCTTCAGCATTCGAGGCAGGAGGGGGTATATCAGATCAACTATTTAATTCTTTTTACCTATTAGTTTTGTCACTGCTAATTTCTTTTCCTATTTCTTTATTTTCAGCTATATATTTGGTGGAATTTGCGAACCAAAAATCTAACTTTATTAGATATTTTCGTTCTGCTATTGAAGTTTTAAGTTCTCTTCCTTCGATAGTTGTTGGATTATTTGGTTTCCTTTTGTTTGTCCTTAAATTTCACTTTGGTTTTTCTGTCCTTTCGGGCGCTGTTGCCCTTACTTTTTTTAATTTACCACTTTTAACAAGTCAAATTGAGAATTCTTTAAGGGCAGTTTCAAATTTACAAAGAGAAGCAGGTTTAGCTTTAGGCATTTCTAAGTGGGAAACAACTATCAAAATAGTTTTGCCTATTGCAATCCCATCAATTATAACGGGAGTGGTTTTATCGGCTGGGCGTGTATTTGGAGAAGCCGCATGTTTACTTTTTACTTCTGGTCAGTCGGCCCCACAATTAAACTGGTTAAACTGGAACCCCTTGAATTCTTCAAGTCCTTTAAATCCTATGAGACCAGCTGAAAATTTAGCTGTTCATATTTGGAAAGTTAATTCAGAAGGTACTATGCCAGATGCAACAGCAGTTTCTGCCGGTACTTCCGCTGTATTGGTAATATTTATTTTAATCTTTAATTTTTTTGCAAGATTTTTAGGAAATAAATTGTATAAAAAAATGACTGCGGGATCTAATAAGGAGAAATAAATTATGAAGAAAAAAAATGAAGTAAACCATAATAATGTAGCTCCTAATTTGGAAAAAATCTTTAAAAAGAATAATAAAAAGTATAATACTTATATTTATAGCCCTGACCCCGCTCATCATGAATTGGCTTTAAAAACTAAAGATCTTTCAGTTAATTATGGAAATAAAGTAGGCTTAAAAAAAACAAATTTGTCTTTTCCAAGGTTTAAGATTAGTAGTTTAATTGGAGCTTCTGGTTCTGGGAAGTCCACCTTTTTAAGATGTTTAAATCGTATGAACGATGATATTGCAAATGTTGGTGGAAAAATTATGTATAGGGGCTTAGATATTAATTCGAACAAAATTGATATTTATCAAGTTAGAAGACATATAGGAATGGTTTTCCAACGTCCTAATCCCTTTGCTAAATCTATTTATAACAATATTGTTTTTGCTTTAAAACAAAGAAAAAAATATAAAAAGGGCCAATTAGATAATATAGTTGAATCGTCTTTAAAGCAGGCAGCTTTGTGGGACGAAGTAAAAGATGATTTAAATAGATCTGCTTTTGCTCTTTCAGGAGGACAAGCTCAACGTTTAGTAATTGCGAGGGCTTTGGCTTTAAAACCAGATATTCTTTTAATGGATGAACCTACAAGTGCTTTAGATCCTCTTTCTACAATGCAAATTGAAAAAACTATGCTGGAATTAAAAAAACATTATACTATTATTATAGTTACTCACAACTTAGAACAAGCCTCGAGAATTGGTGATTATACAGCTTTCTTCCATATGGGAAAGGTAATAGAATATGATTTAACGCGGAAAATTTTTACAAGGCCTAAAGTTAAATTAACGGATAATTACGTTTCAGGGGAATTTGGTTAATGGAAAATAATGTTGTTTTAAAGACATCAAATGTTAAATTATTTTATGGGAAAAAAGAAGCCCTTCATGATATAAATTTAAATTTCAAAAGAACTGGAATAACGGCTTTAATAGGCCCATCTGGTTCAGGAAAAACCACTTATTTACGTACAATAAATAGGATGCATGATTTAACACCTGGTGTTACTGTTGAGGGAAAATTTTTATTCCATAATAAAAATGTTTATTCAAAGTCAGTTGATCTTGTTGATTTAAGAAAAAGAATGGGAATGGTGTTTCAACAACCAACACCTTTTCCTTTTAGTATCTACGATAATGTAGCTTTTGGTTTAAAATTAGGGAAACGTATTCCGAAAAAATTATTAAACCAAAAAGTTGAAAGGGCTTTGCGGCAAGCCGATCTTTGGGATGAAGTGAAAGATCATCTCTCTTCAAATGCTTTAAGCCTTTCTGGTGGTCAGCAACAAAGAGTTAGTATTGCGAGGGCTTTGGCTACTAAACCGGATATTTTGCTTTTAGATGAGCCAACAAGTGCTTTAGATCCTGTCTCTACACGTTCTGTTGAAAATTCTTTACTAGATTTACGTGATAAATATTGTATTATTATAGTTACACATAATATGCAACAGGCATCTAGAATTAGCCAACGAACTGCTTTTTTTAACCAGGGGCGGCTTATTGAAGTAGGAGAAACTCGTGATATTTTTCTAAATCCAAGAAAAAAAGAAACTCAAGATTACGTTAATGGCCGTTTTGGATAATACTAAAGAATTTATTAATTATTTTAAAGGAGATCTAATGAGTAATATTTTTAATGAAAAAATGCAAGACCTCGATATTTTATTTAAAAAAATGGGTAACATGGTTTCGCGAACAATAGATAAAGCTGTGATGTCTTTTATAGCCCATGATGAAAAAACGTCACGAGAGATTATTAACCGAGATCATGAGATAAATGATAGAGAAGCTAAGATTGAAAAAAGAACTTTTGAAATGATTGCTCTTTATAGGCCTGTTTCTACTGATCTTAGAGAAGTTGTTACCATTTTAAAGGCTGTTTCAATTTTGGAGAGAATGGGAGACCATGCTAGAGATATTGCTCAATCTACGATTAGAATCCATAATCGTAAACAAAGTGATAAAAGAATTCCAAAAATTGAAAGGAAAATTTCAGAAATGGGTTTTATGGCCACAAAAACTGTTGATAGATCTTTAGATGCTTATGTTTCAGATTCAGTAGATCAAGTATCAAAAATTCTTAAGATGTATAAAGAAGTTAGTGAATTATCATCTTCAATTCGCGAAAATGTATTAATTTATATGAGGGACAACCCTAATATGATTGATACGGGTGGAGATTATCTTTATGTAATTGGTTTTTTAAAAAGAACGGCTGATCAAGCTACTGATATTATCGAGTGGCTTGTATATAAACATAACGGTAAAATTATAGATCTTAACCCAGGGTCATCTAGTTTTGTAGATTAATTTTTATTTATCTGTAAATAAATTTAGTTATATTAGTTATATATGTTTAAATAGTAATTATTTTTAATTATAAGTTAATTTTTTATGTTTTTAAAATAAGGAAATGGAAAAATGTCATTAGAAGATAGAGTAGTTACAGTCCATAATTTAGTTGAGAATACTACTTTAAGAGTTGCGTGGGGAGAAAACTATCTTAATAGGGAAATTACTATCCCTGATATTGCTCGTCCTGGTTTACAATTAACAGGTTTTTTAAAATATTTTGAACCGCGTCGTGTTCAGCTTTTTGGAGTTAATGAAACACAATATTTAAAAACTCTTTCTTCTGAACGAAGACGATTTATTTTCAATAAATTAGCAAGTTCAGTAACTCCGGCTTTTGTAGTTTCAACTAATTTAAAAGTTCCTTCAGAGCTAATTGAAATTGCTAAAAAGTATCATATTCCAGTGTTAAGAAGTTCTTTAGCATCATCACGCTTACTTTCGAACATGACTTATTATTTAGGTTCAGAACTTTCCGAAAGAAAAAGTGTTCATGGTGTTTTAATAGATATCAATGGTATTGGTGTTTTATTAACTGGAGATCCTGGGATAGGAAAATCAGAATCAGCTTTAGAATTAATTCAACAAGGTAAAGCACGCTTAATTGCAGATGATAGAGTTGATATCTATGCCCAAGATGAACAGCGACTTGTTGGTGTCCCTGCTAAGGTTTTGACAAACCTGTTAGAGGTTCGAGGAATTGGGATTATCGATATTCTTCGAACTTATGGAGCTGTTTCAATTCGAGATCATACATCGATTTCTTTAAATATTGATTTAAAACGTTCGAATGAAAGTGTACAAAATTTTGATCGTTTAGGAAATTCTGCACATAAATTTACGATTTTTGGAATTTCAATTCCTAAAATGATACTTCCGGTTACTCCAGGCAGAAATACTTCTAGTGTTATTGATGCTGCTGCTGTAAAGTATAGAACCGATGGGATGGGATTTGACGCTTTAAAAACTTTAGAAGAAAGACAAAGCAAATTAATTAAAGAAGGCGAGAAGCGAGAAGACTAAAACATTGATTAAAAAACTAAAAAATAGTAAAAAATTAGGTTTTTTATGTTTTAAATTAAAAATTTGTTATAAATCCTAATTTTTTTGATAATAAGAAGAAATTTTAACAAGATTAAATTAATTTCTTTTAAAACTTAAGAAGAGATTAAAAGTTTTGTTTTGCTTATTAATATGTTCTTTTTAGATTTATGAAAGGTATATAAATTTAAACTAATGAGATCAATTTAGTTAGGTTTGTATTAGAATTTATGCCGATATTAGTTTTATTTAAATTTTTATTTAAATAAAGTTTTATTAAAAGATATCTAGTAAAATGGCAAATTTAAATTTAATGAAATTATTTAAAATTAAATAAATTTAAATATTTGGTTTATTAAATAATCTTACTGATCGTTCTAATAATTTTTGTTTAATAATTTATACAAATTACTATTTGATATTAAAAAATGCTAATATGAGATAAGAAGTCCTTATGTAATTTTTTATTTTATATTTAATAGTCATTTATTTTATACTTAAATTTATAGTGAACCAAAATATGAGGATGTTTAAGACTAAACAAAAAATCGCTTAGTACGGAGGAATAATTCAATGAAACAACAAGTAAGGAAAGCAGTAATTCCAGCAGCAGGCCTTGGAACACGATTTTTGCCAGCTACTAAAGCGTTAGCAAAAGAAATGTTACCAATAGTTGATACCCCTACTATTCAATTTCTTGTTGATGAGGCTTTACAATCTGGTATTAGAGATATTTTAATTGTTGATGGAAAATCAAAACGTTCTATAGAAGATCATTTTGATTCCAATGTAGAATTAGAAGAAAATTTATCTGCTAAAGGCAAAACTAAACTTCTGAAATTAGTTCAAGAAACTACAGGCTTAAATATTTATTATTGTAGACAGTCATACCCAAAAGGGTTAGGAGATGCTGTTTTAAAAGCAGAAGATTTTGTTAATGATGAACCGTTTGTTGTCATGTTAGGGGATGATATAGCCGAAGATAAAACCCCTTTAACAAAGCAACTAATTAGTAGGTACAATGATGTTAAACAATCTACTATAGCTGTTATGAAAGTACCTCATGAAGAAACTGCTAGTTATGGTGTAATAAATCCAGATAAGAAAATTAAGGAAGGACTATATGAAGTCCGTGATTTTGTTGAAAAGCCTCGTCCACAAAACGCTCCTTCAGATTTAGCAATAATTGGGCGTTATGTTTTTACCCCTACGATTTTTAAAACCCTTGAAAATACTGCTCCAGGTAAGGGTAACGAAATACAACTAACCGATGCTATTGAATCTTTGAATTATAAAGAACATGTTTATGCTCATGAATATACTGGTAAAAGGTATGATATTGGATCTAAATTTGGATTTTTAAAGGCTAATATAGAAATTGGACTTGAACATCCAGATACCAAAGTTCAATTACGTCAATATCTTAAGGGATTGAAGAATAAGCTTTAAGGTTATTTAAATAGTTTTTATTAGTTTAATAATTTTAATTTTAAGGAATTAATTGATCTTTAAAATTTGTAATCATTATAATTATTAAAGTATGAAGATTAAAGTTATTTCTTTTGGGTATAAATATGGCCAAATACCGAAGGCCTCAGTTGTTTTTGATATGCGCTTTTTAAGAAATCCTTATTGGCAAAAAGGAATGCGTTTGTTAACAGGGTTAGATAAAAAAGTCTATGATTATATAATGTGTTCTCCGAATTCCAATATTTTTTATAATAAGTTAAAAGCAACGATTGATTTCTTCCTTCCGCTGGCTATAAAAAAAGAAAATTCAGGAGGTGATGTAGATCCTTTTGTAATTGTTGCATTTGGATGTACAGGAGGTCAACATCGATCTGTAGCTTTTGCCGAGCGTTTAGGAAAAGATTTAAAGGGAGAAGGATACGATGTTGAAATAAAACATAGAGACTTAAAAAAGTCTCTTTATAGAGAAATAGAAAGGATAAGGAGTTAAAAAACTAAAAAATGAACCGAAAAAAAAATATAGTTATTATTGGTGGGGGATCTGGTTTACCGGTTATTTTAAGGCCCTTACGTGATAGTAATGTTGAGGTGACCGCTATTGTGACTGCTGCTGATGATGGCGGCTCATCAGGAGTTTTACGAAATTGTATGGATATGGTTCCGCCTGGAGATATCCGAAATGCTTTAGTTGCTCTATCCCTTTTGCCAGATGAAAGTCTTGATATTTTTCAACATCGTTTTTCTAGTTCAGATAAACAGTTAGCCAATCATGCTTTGGGTAATTTAATTATTGCTGCAATGACAGAAATGTCTGGGGACATTTTTGAAAGTATCCAAAAGTTAAGTAGGTTTTTAATGATAGCCGGAAAAGTATACCCTGTTTCTAATGTGCCCTTAGTACTTCATGCTAATTTTTCTGATGGTTCTAAAGGAAGAGGAGAACATGAAATAACATCAGCTCATAAAAAAATAGAAAAGCTTTTTATTACTACAGAAAGTGGTAAAATACCAACTACTTCATCTGAGGTATTGTTATCGATTAATAACGCTGATTTAATTATCTTTGGCCCCGGTTCCCTTTTTACTTCTATACTTCCAAATTTAGTCGTTCCTTCTGTAGGAAATGCAGTTAAAAATAGTTCTGCTAAAAAAATTTTTATAACTAATATAATGACACAACGAGGAGAAACAGATGGATATACAGACGCAAGCCATATTAAAGCGATTTATAATAATGTATACCCCGGAATTGTGGATTATGCTCTAACTAATAGTACTGTAATACCAAAAGATTATATAGATTTTAAAAAATGGTCTGAGATTTCTACTCAGGTAAAAATTGATAAAAGAGAAGACCAAAAGTTAGGTATTAAATCTATTACAGGTAATTTTTTAACTTTGCGAAATCAAGGTGCTTTTCATAATGGTAAAAAAATAACGAAAAAAATTTTAGATATTCTTGGTAATAATGTTTAATGACTTTTACACAACGTATAAAAAAAGAAATATCAATTTTACCAATAAATTTACATGATGATAAGTCTGAATTAATTGCTATTTTACGTTTGAATGGTTTTTATGCTTTAGGAAACAAAAAGTGGAAAAATAAGTTTGAAATTCAAACCCAAAATCCTGCTGTTGCGGTAAGAACTTATAAATTGCTAGAAAAAATTTATAATCCAGATATTAAAATTGATATTCAGAAAAATAGTAAAATTCAGAAAGAAGGATCTCATCGTTATGTTTTAATTGTTTCTAATAAAAGTGTGGATTTTATTTTGCATGATCTTTCAATAAAACCTTTTTTTGAGCAAAGTATGATACCTAAAAAGTTTTTAACTAGCAGTAAACAAAAAAAAAGTTTTTTAAGGGGGGCTTTTTTGATTTCAGGTTCTATGAATGATCCTATTTCAAAAGATTATCATCTTGAAATTTCTTCTTCTAATGAAGCTATTATTGGGAAAATTTCAGGAATAATAAATAGTTCTCCTTTTAATTTAGATTCTAAATTAATTTATAGAAGAAATAAAAGGGTTGTTTATATTAAAGCTAGCGAGCAAATATCGGATTTTTTATCTCTTATCGGAGCAACAAATTCAATGCTTAGTTTTGAAGATTTTCGTATTATAGCAGATATGAGAAATTCAGCTAACAGATTAGTTAATGCCGATAGTGCAAATGCTTCACGTATGTCTAAAGCAGCTAATAAGCAGTTAATCGCTATGAAAGTTTTAAAAAATAAAGGGATTTTAAAACAACTTCCTATTAAGCTTAAGAAAGTAGCTACTTTACGTCTAAATAACCCTGATTCTAGTTTAAAAGAATTATCAAAATTAACGGGTTATAAAATAACTAAATCTGGGGTAAATCATCGTATGAGAAAGCTGATGAAGATTGCTGGTAGTTCACAAAAAAAGTTTGACCTTTCTTGACCAATGGATTATACTAGATAATGAAAAAATTAAGGAGGTTTTTCATATATGTGGCCTGGAGTTATTGAACAAACTGCGAACGGTCGTGAAAGTTATGATCTTCCTAGTCGTTTATTAAAAGACAGAATCATCTTAGTTCAAGGAGAAATTGAGGATCAAATGTCGACAAGTATAGTTGCTCAACTTTTATTTTTAGATGCTCAAGATTCTTCGAAAGATATTTATATGTATATTAATTCCCCAGGAGGATCAGTAACTGCTGGACTAGCGATTGTTGATACAATGAATTTTATTAAATCTGATATCCAAACTATTGTGATGGGTATAGCTGCTTCAATGGCAACAATAATCGCTTCTTCCGGTACGAAAGGAAAAAGATTTTTACTACCAAATGCTGAATATGTAATTCATCAGCCAATGGGTGGTGCTGGAGCAGGTACTCAACAAACTGATATGAGTATTATCGCTAATGAATTATTAAGGACTCGAACCAAAATGAATAAAATCCTTTCTAATAATTCTGGTCAGCCAATTGAGCGTATCCAAAAAGATACCGAAAGGGATCATTATATGGATGCAAAAGAAACGCTTGATTATGGTTTTATTGATAAAATTCTTGTTAATCAGCAAAAATCAAAAAAATAATAAATAAATTATCTATGTTAATATTATATTATTGTTTAAAAGCTCGAAAAGGGCTTTTTTTATTTACAAAATCAATAATAAAATTTTATATTAACAAGATTATAATTTAGCTAATTTAATTAATTTTTTAGATAAAAGATTATCTGTGCATAAAAATATTATTTTATTAATATTATTAAAAAATATATTAAAATTTGGATTAAAATAAGAAACCTTAAGTAAAAAAATTTAATTTATGTAAAATTTTTTTCTATTTGTTTTATAAAATATAAAAATTTTCTAAAATTCGAGATAATAACTATAAACTTTACTCAAAGACTATTATTAGTTTTTTAATTATAAAATTATTAAACATAAATGTTAAAATAAACCTAGTATTATAATGTTTAAAGTAAAAAAAGATAAATATTTGCTCTATAACAGAAATAATAAGTAAGGGCATAATTATCAAATTTTTTTAAAATCCTAATAAATATGAGAAAACAAATTATGATTATTTCTTATTTAATTAATTTGGTCTAAAGGGAAAAAGTTAATGGAACATAGAACCAAAATACTTCATTTAAAAAACGGCTATGATATTTGGTCAGCATCATTTGGAAATCCAAATTCTTCAATTAAGTTATTAGCTTTACATGGAGGTCCAGGGGGAAATTCGTCAGAATTTTGGCCTTGGGCTGAAAATTTTAGAAAATACGTTGGGATGGATGTAGAAGTTTTTACTTATGATCAGTTAGGTTCTTTTTGGTCAGAGTCACCTGATTTTAGTAAACAAGAAAATGTTAATAAATTTCTAAATTATCGTTATTATTTGGATGAATTAGAAGAAGTAAGATCTTTAATGGGAATTGATAATTTTTATTTATTAGGACATTCTTGGGGAGGAATTTTAACTTATGAATATTCTTTAGTGCATCCAGAACATCTTAAGGGATCTATAGTTTATTCTATGACTGATAATATAAAAGATTATGTTATTTCAGTTAATCAGGAACGGCTTGATTTACTTGGAAAAAATGAAGTGGGCTATATGAAAAAAATTGAAAGTAAGCGTAATTTTTCCGATAGTCGATACCATCAAGATTTAATTAAACTTTATAAGGAAAATATAGACAGGACTCCTAATTATGATCCTGATGCTGGCATGAATTTATTATCTACGGATGTTTATAATCATTTTCAAGGAAATAATGAATTTGTAGTTACGGGAACTTTAAAAAACTGGAATATTAGACCTCGCTTGAGTAAGATTAAAATACCAGTATTGTTAACGGTAGGTGAAAAAGATACGATGCCTGTTTGGTCTTTGAAGGAAACTGCTAAAGCCATTCCTAATTCAGAGTTATTTGTAAATAGAAACGGCGGGCATCATCATGCAGTTGATCATCCGGAAGCATTTTATAAAAATTTGGCTTCTTTTCTAAATAGAAATAAGGTTAGAAAATAATTTTGAGTTAGTCTATAAAATTTTGTTATATTCATTAATATCGCTATAATTTTTGTATGTATGAATTTTTTGAAGGAACTATTGAAAATATTTTTGCAGGATATTTTTCTCTTAATGTTAACGGCATAGGTTTCCGTATATTTGCTCCAAACCCTTATGAATTTCGTTCTAAAGAAAAAGTTGTGGTATATGTTGAACAAATTATTAGAGACGATGAACAGAGCCTTTATGGTTTTAAAACAGAAAAAGAAAGGAATTTATTTAAAAAGCTTTTAAATGTTTCTGGAATTGGCCCTAAAGCTGCTTTATCTATTCTTGCTACAGGTAATCAATCTGGCTTAATTGATGCTATACAAAATGGAAAAGTAAGTTATTTAACTAAATTTCCTGGTATTGGTAAAAAAACCGCGCAACAAATTGTTCTTGATTTAAGGAGCAAAATGTCAATTTTTTCTAACCCAAACATTCAGAAAAAAGATAATTCAAAGAATTATTCTACTCAATTAAAAGAGGCTGTGGATGCTCTTTCTGCACTTGGTTTTTCTAAAAAAGAAACTAAAAATGTTGCCAATTCTCTAAAAAAATTTGGAAAAATGTCTACAGATAAATATATTCATAAAGGACTTAAGATTTTAACTAAATGAATGATAATAATTCTGATAATAAAGAAAAAAAAATTTTAAACTCTAAGACAAATAAAGAAGATACGGATTCTGAATTATCCCTTCGCCCTAAATATTTGCATGAATATATTGGTCAAGAAGAACTCAAAAGTCAACTTTCTATTTATCTTAAAGCCGCGAAACAACGTAAGGAACCTCTTGACCATGTTTTATTATATGGGCCACCTGGATTAGGTAAAACTACCTTAGCTAATATAATTGCTAATGAAATGGGCAGTAGCATTAAAATAACTTCGGGACCAGCTATTGAAAAAACAGGAGACTTGGTTGCATTGTTAAATGAACTTGATCCTGGTGATATCCTTTTTATTGATGAAATTCATCGACTTCCAAGATCAGTAGAAGAAGTTCTTTATTCTGCAATGGAAGATTTTTATGTAGATATTGTAATAGGTCAGGGTGAAACGTCTCATTCTGTTCATTTTCCCTTACCTCCTTTTACCTTAATAGGAGCAACAACTAGAGCAGGCATGTTATCATCTCCTTTACGTGAACGCTTTGGAATTGTTTCTCATATGCGTTTTTATCCGGTTAAAGATCTTTCTCTAATAGTTGAAAGATCAGCAAAAATTTTTAATTCTTCTATTAATAAAGATGCAGCTGAAGAGTTGGCTTTAAGATCACGCGGAACGCCGAGGATTGTTAATAGACTTTTAAAACGAGTTAGAGATTTCGCTCAAGTTAGTGGAGATGATACTATTAATAAGAAAATAGTTAATAAAGCGCTAAAAAAGCTTCACGTTGATAGTCACGGATTAGATGAAATTGATTTGAATTATCTAAAAACTTTAATTGATCAATATCAAGGAGGCCCAGCTGGGTTAAATAGTTTGTCTTCAAATATAGGAGAAGATTCGGAAACAATTGAGGATATGGTTGAACCTTACCTTTTACAAAGTGGTTTTGTGCAAAGAACGGCTCGAGGACGAATAGCAACGCCTCTAGCTTATAAGCATTTGAAAATACCTTACCAAACAGATTTAGATAATTAATAAAAATAAATATAATTTTTTAAACAAAATGGCAGATTTAAAAAAACAATTAGAAAGACAAAAATACATAAGGAATTTTAGTATTATTGCTCATATAGATCATGGAAAATCTACTTTAGCAGATAGAATACTTGAACTGACTCATACAGTTTCAGAAAGAAAAATGAAAAATCAGATCCTTGATGATATGCCCCTAGAAAGAGAGCGGGGAATAACTATTAAGATGAATTCTGTTGAAGTTCATTACGATTCAAAAGATGGGCATCGTTATATTTTTCATTTAATTGATACGCCAGGTCATGTAGATTTTTCTTATGAGGTTTCTCGAGCCTTAGCTGCTGCTGAAGGGGCTCTTTTAGTAGTAGATGCTACTCAAGGAGTGCAGGCTCAGACTATAGCCAATTCATATATTGCTATTGATAATAATCTTAAAATAATTCCTGTGATTAATAAGGTTGATTTGCCTTCTGCTGATATAAAGGAAACAAAAAAAGAAATTAAAGAAGATATTGGCTTAGATGTTTCAAACGCAATTAACGTTTCTGCGAAAACAGGTTTAGGTGTTAAAGAGCTTTTAGAAAAGATTGTTAAACTAATCCCAGCTCCGAAAGGCAGGTTAGAATCCCCTCTTAAAGCTTTAATTTTTGACTCAAAATATGATGCTTATAGAGGAATTGTGCTCTCTGTCAGAGTAAAAGATGGCTCAGTTCATGTGGGAGATAAAATTAAATTAATGAATTCAAAGGGTGTTTATGAAGTAACTGAATTAGGGGTTTTTTCCATGGGGCCTAAAAGGAAAAGCGAATTAATTGCTGGCGATGTAGGATATCTAACTGCTTCTATAAAAGATGTTCATATGGCTCGCCCCGGAGATACAATTACAAAAGTTAACTCCCCTGCTATAAAACCCTTGAAGGGGTATCGTCCTATGAAACCTATGGTTTATGCTGGTGTATATCCTACTGACAACAGAAGGTTTGATGATCTTAAAGATGCTCTGGAAAAACTTTCGTTAAATGACGCCAGTATTGAATTTGAACCAGAAACATCTTCGGCTTTAGGTTTCGGTTTTAGAGTAGGTTTTCTCGGTTTGTTGCATCTAGATGTTGTTGAAGAACGCTTAGAAAGAGAATTTAACTTAGATTTAATCATTACTGCCCCTACAGTTACTTATAAAGTTTGGTTAGAAAATGATAATTATAAAATGATTTCTAATCCTGCTAATTTTCCAGAAGCAAATTTTATTAAAGAAATTGAAGAACCTATCGTAAACCTTTCTATTATGGTGCCTAACCAGTTTGTAGGCCCAGCCATGGAGCTTTCTCAAAATAAAAGAGGAGTTTTCCAGACGATGAGATATTTGAATAATAATCGGGTTAATATTGAATATAAAATACCATTATCAGAAGTTATTTTTGATTTTTTTGATAAAATGAAATCTGCAACTAAAGGTTATGCAAGTATTGATTATGACTTTTTAGGCTATAAGGTTTCTAATTTGCAAAGGGTTGATATTTTATTAAATCATAAAAGAATTGATGCTTTAAGTTTTGTTGCATATAAAGATTCAGCAATTACAAGAGCGAGATTTATTACCAATCGACTAAAAAAAACCATCCCTCGACAAAATTTTGAAATTGCCGTTCAGGCTGCCGTTGGTGCCAAAATAATTTCTAGAACAAATATTAAAGCTTACCGTAAAGATGTGACTGCTAGAATTCATACAGGGGATCCTGACCGTAGAGCAAAATTATTAAAAAAACAGAAAACTGGTAAGTCTAGAATGAAATCCTTTGGAAAAGTTAAAATACCTCAAAAAGCTTTTATGTCAATATTGAAGAATAGAGATGAAGAGAATAGATAATTTTATTAATTAAATATGTTGTAATTAATTATTACTTCGATAGAGATGATTTTATGACTGTTCGTTTTTTTCTTGAAAATGATGCTTTTATAAAAAAATTTATAACAAAAAAAAATAATCCTGACGCTTTTCATCATATAAAAGATGTTTTAAGAATGAAGGAGAATTCTTTTTTGGAATTAGTTTTTCAAAAACAAATATATTTAGTGAAGATTAAAAAAATCTCTAAACAAAAAATTGATTTTTTACCCATAAAGAAGATGTTTTTTCATAATGAAATCCCAAAAAAGGTATCACTTGTAGTCCCCTTTTTAAAGAATCGCCATCTTGATTTTCTTGTACAAAAAGCAACTGAATTAGGTGTAAGTGAAATCATTTTAAGTAGTTTTCAACGCAGTGTTGTAAAAATAAATTCTTATAAACATCTAAAAAATAAAGAAATAAGATTAAAAAAAATAATCAAGGGTGCAGCGGAACAATCTCATCGTGATTATGTACCGTCCTTAACATATGAACCCGATTTTGTAAGGAAAGTAAATGTTTGTGATCATCAACAAATTGGCCTTGTTGCTTGGGAAGAATCTGCTAAGAATGGGGAAAAGGCAAATCTTTTTAAGGCTTTAAATACTTTTTGCAAAGACGCTAATAAAAAAGAATTAATAGCTATTTTTGGTCCTGAAGGAGGGTTAACTAAATCAGAAGTGTATAAATTAAAAAAAAGAGGATTTTTAAATGTTGGTTTAGGACCTAGAATTTTAAGGTCAGAAACGGCTCCTCTTTATTTGCTTTCTTGTGTTAGCTTTTTAATAGAATTAGGCTAAATATTATATATTTTATGATATATAATTAGAAAAATATTTTTATTTATTTTTAGATTTTATTTGTTAATTGTTTTTTTATTCTAATAATTTTTTCAAATTTATATTAACTTGAATATGTATCTCTAAGATAATTTATTTTACTATTTGTAAATTTTTTTTAGATTATTATTTAATAAATTTATGAGAATTTGATATTTTAACAATATTATTTTTTTACTTAGATTTAATATTTAGTATTTAAATAAATAAATATAAGTAGTTATTTTATTATATTTTAGTTTAATTAAAATAATTAAAAGAAATTAATAATTAAAAAAGGTATTATTTATGCTATGGCAGAAATAAAAAATCGTTCTTTTAAAGATGTTCATACAATTTATTCTCGATATTTGACGAGCAAGCAAGTTAAATTAATTGACTCTTCTTTTTATTTTGCAAAAAAAATGCATACTGGACAAAAGAGAAAAACCGGTGAAGATTACATTTTTCATCCTATCCAAGTAGCTGGTATATTGGCTGATTTAAAAATGGATACTAATACTATTATAGCTGGTTTTTTACATGATGTAATAGAAGACACACCAGCTACTCTTGATCAGATTAAGAAAAAGTATGGCGATGATGTTGCTTATATTGTAAATGGGGTTACAAAACTAGGAAAAATACATTATGAATCTAGAGAAGAGATTATGGCCGAAAATCATAGAAAATTGCTTTTATCTATGGTTAAAGACATCAGAGTCATCATTGTTAAATTAGCAGATAGGTTACATAATATGCGAACCTTACAGGTTCAACCTACAAAAAAACGACAACAAATTGCTAGTGAAACTCTTGATATCTATGCACCTCTTGCCCATCGTTTGGGTTTGGCAAATATAAAATGGGAACTTGAAGATTTAAGTTTACGTTATTTGAATCCTAAAGCATATTATGGAATTGCTAGGATGATGCATACTCGAAGGGAAGAAAGAGATCAAGAAATTTTAAAAGATTCTAAAGAAATTAAAAAAGCTATCAAGAGACTTAAAATAAAAAAATTTGAGGTTTCAGGTAGGCCAAAACATATATATTCTATTTATCGCAAAATGAACGATAAACACAAACGTTTTCACGAAATTTACGATTTATTAGCAATTCGGGTATTGGTTAATTCAGTTACAGAATGCTATTTAGCATTGGGAACAATTCATGCTAAATGGAAGCCACTGCCAGGACGTTTTAAAGATTATATAGCTTTACCAAAGCCAAACGGTTATCAATCTCTTCATACAACTATTATTGGTCCTGGCGGTAGACCTTTAGAAGTTCAAATTAGGACTTTTGCCATGCATAAAGTTGCTGAACTAGGGGTTGCTGCTCATTGGGCTTATAAAGAGAATAAAGGTTCAAGTAAGAGAGCTAAAATCGGAAACAAGGATCAGCAGCATTTAAATGCTATTCAAGGGATAATAGAGCTTCAAGAAGGAGCTACTAACGCTAAACAATTTGTTGATACTGTTAAGGGAGATTTATTTTCTGACCGTGTATATGCTTTTACTCCTCGTGGCGATGTTATTGAATTACCTGTTGGATCTACACCAATCGATATGGCTTTTGCAATTCATTCAGATATTGGTCTACATACAGAGGGGGCAAAAGTTAATGGTAGACTTGTTCCTTTAGATTATGAAATTAAAACAGGTGATATTGTTGAGATTAATACGTCTTCAAGCCCCAAAGTTTCTCGTGATTGGTTAGATTTAGTTGCTAGTAGACGAGCTCGAAATAAAATTAGATCTTATTTTAGAAAACAAGCTAGATCTACCAACATTGAAGCAGGAAGGCAGGCACTAGAAAAATATTTACAGGATAATCAATTTCCTGCTAATCAATTAATGACTGAAGCAAAACTTACTTCTATAGCTAATGAAATGCATATATTTTCTGGGGATGATTTACTGGCAGAATTAGGTTATGGAGGAGTTTCCTTAACACAAGTTGCGAATCGTTTAACACAATCAATAAGACAAAAAGAAGAAGAAAAAGAGACCAACAAAGTTCAAAAAGCTTTGATGTCTGGTGAAAATGATGCTAGTGAGCACTTAATAAAGAAACGCCACATTAAAAATACTGCTAATAATCCAGAAGAAGATATAACTATTTCAGGAATAGATTCTATGCTTATCCATTTGTCAAAATGTTGTACCCCTGTCCCTGGTGATAAGATCATAGGTTATGTAACTAAGGGACGTGGGGTGACGGTGCACAGAATAATTTGTCCTAATATTAAGAAATCTCTTCAAAATAAAGAAAGGATAATGCAAGTAAATTGGAATGTGCCAGAGGGTACAAAACCAAATTATGATGCAGACATTATGGTTGAAGGTACAGATCGTCCTGGAATGTTAAATGATGTCGTACGTTCCGCAAGTTCTAATACTCATTATATAAATTCTATCTCTGCTCATAATAAAAAAAATGGAATTGGGATTATTAAATTAGCAATAGGTGTTCGAAACGTGCATCAGCTTCAACATATAATGGATTCCATTGCCGGTATTACTGATATATATGGAGTTTCCAGATCATTTAACTGATAAAAAATATATTAATAAAATTTAAAAAATAAATAAAAATTAATTAAACCATTTTTTTAAAGTCTGACTTATATCAGTAGCTATTTTTTTTTGGTACTTTTTTTCTCTAATTATTTTAAGATCTCTTTTGTTGTTCATATAGCCCATTTCAAGGAGAATAGATGGTTGAACAGTTTCTCTTATTACATAAAAATTTCCAAAAGTTGTTCCACGATTTTTTAAAGGTAAATTATTAAAATTTTTATCAATTATTTTTGCTAGTTTATAGGAATTTCCTATTTTTTTGTGATAATAAAAGGTTTGAACGCCACTAGCTCCATTATCTATAGCATAGTGGTTAAAATGAAAGCTTATGAATATATTTGCTCGATTCTTTTTCGAAATATGAGTTCTTTTTGCAAGGTACAATGAGCGGTCTTTGTCTCTAGTAAGAATCACTCTAGCACCCATTTTTTCCAAAAATTTTTTAACTGTTTTAGCAATTTCTAAAGTATAAGTTTTTTCAAAATATTTTCTCTTTTTAGTATTTTGCAGCGCTAAAGTCCCCGTGTCTTTTCCTCCATGACCAGGATCTAATACTATAGTTGCGTCAGCAATCTTCCCATTTTCTTTTTCTTTTTTATCATTTTTAAGGTTCCAACTTGTTATCCATCCCTTAGTATTTTGGTTATATGATTTTATTTTTAGCCAATTATTCGATTTTTTAAGGATTTTAAAGCGCTCATTTTTTTTGGTTTTTCCTAAATATTTATATTTTGGATTTGGCTTTTCGAATAAATTTAACTGATCATTTTTTAATTTAATAGAATTTGAATAATAAATTAAAGCGATAAATATAATTGATAGAAAAATAAAAATGATTGGAATAAAAGTAAGAGTTATTTTTTCAATTTTTCTTTTTTGCACAAGAAAATTATATAAAAATAATTGATTTTTTTTCTATTTTTGAGTGTTAAAATCTCTATGTATGTCAAAAAAATTTAGAAGACCTAAAGGCACAGAAGATATCTTACCTTCAAAACAAATTTTTTGGAAAAGGGTAAATTTAGTTACAGAAAAAATTTTTTCCCATAGGTATATGTTTGGAAAAATAGAGCTGCCTATTTTTGAAAATTATGATCTTTTTTCACGATCTTCTGGTAACTCATCTGATATTGTCAGTAAACAGATGTATGATTTTTATGATAAAGGAGGTCGGCATATAGCTCTTAGACCTGAGGGAACAGCTGGAGCTGTAAGAGCCTACGTTGAAAATAAACTTTATGGCCCAGAATATGACAAGCCAGTTAATTTGTATTATTTAGGCCCCTTTTTTCGTTATGAACGTCCACAAGCTGGCAGGGAACGTGAATTTCATCAATTGGGTGTAGAAAGTTTTGGTTCTAATTCACCATATCTTGATGCACAAATAATACAAATGGCTTTAGATTTCTTTTCTGAGTTTTCTATAGGTAACTTAGAAATAAATGTAAATACTTTAGGAAATAAAAAATCTCGCTATTCATATCGAAATGCGCTCGTTAAATATTTATCTTCGTATAAAAATGATTTAAGTGATGATTCCAAACGTAGATTAAATATTAATCCGTTAAGAATTCTTGATTCAAAAAATAATAATGATCAAAAAATTTTAAATGAAGCTCCGAAGATTTTTGATTATTTAGATAAAGATTCTCGAGTACAGTTTGAAAACTTTTTAAATGCTTTAAGTAATTTAGATATTGATTATAAAATTGATGAAAAATTGGTAAGAGGGTTAGATTATTATGATCACACAATTTTTGAAATTACAACTTTAAACAAGGCATTACAATCTTCTGCGACAATTTGTGGTGGAGGACGTTATTCTAGTATGGTAAAAGATTTTGGCGGACCTGATACACCTGCTATAGGATTTGGTATTGGTTTAGAACGTTTAGAAGAAATAGAAAATAATTTTAATAACTCTAAAGTACCTGATTTATATATTATTAGTGCCGATAAAATTGCTATAAGCTTTGTAAATAAATTAGCTCATAGATTACGAGAAAAGTTTAATTTGTCTATTTTGTTAGATTATAATAATAAGTCTGTTAAATCTCAATTTAAATCTGCTAATCGTAGTAAAGCTCGTTTTTCTGTAGTAATAGGTACAAAAGAAATTAGTAATCATAATATTACTTTGAAAAGAATGTCAGATGGTAAGCAAAAGGAGATTTATTTAGATAAATTATCTAGAAAGGACTTTTTATGACTAATAATTCTAGGACTTCTTATGTTGGATTAGTTAACGAAAAAATGGCCGGAAAAAGTATAACTTTAAAAGGTTGGGTCCAAAAGAAAAGGAATTTAGGCAAACTTATTTTTATAGAGTTACGAGATATAAAAGGAATATTGCAATTAACATTTTCAAGCAAAATTTCTAATGATGCTTTTAAAATTGCTAAAAAAGTTCGTAATGAGTATGTTATTTCTATAAACGGTCTTGTTTCGTTAAGAAAATCTAATGATGTTAATCCTTCTATGAAAACAGGAAAGGTTGAAATATTAGTAAAAAATATAACAATTTTAGCAAAATCTAAAAATTTGCCATTCGATATTAAAGATAATATTGATGTAAGTGAAAAAGTTAAATTAAAATATCGATATCTGGATTTGCGTCGTCCCGAAATGCAAAAAAATTTAATTTTACGTTCTAAAATTATCAGTTCTTCATTTCGATTTATGGAAAAGAATAATTTTATTAATATTGAAACCCCTTATTTAGCAAGAAGCACTCCTGAGGGCGCGCGTGACTATTTGGTTCCATCAAGAATATACCCAGGGAACTTTTATGCTTTACCTCAGTCGCCTCAACTTTTTAAACAATTGCTTATGGGAGCCGGCTTTGATCGTTATTTTCAAATAGCTAGATGTTTTAGAGATGAGGACTTAAGAGGAGATCGCCAACCCGAATTTACACAGTTAGATATGGAAACTTCGTTTATGGACCAAAAGGAAATCTTATCTCTTGTAAATAAGTGGGCTACCCAAGTAATGTTTGACGTTCTAGGAATTCATATAAATCCTAAAGCAATCACTATTCTTACTTGGGACGAAGCTATGAAACGTTTTGGCAGTGATAAACCTGATCTTCGTTTTAATGTTGAATTACAGGATATTTCTGACATTGCAAATAAAACCGATTTTGGTGTTTTTCTTTCTGCTTTAAAAAAAGGTGGGGTTGTAAAAGCTATTGTAGCTCCTCATGGAGCTAATGCTTTTAGTAGAAAAAAAATAAATAAGCAAACTGATTATATAAAAAGGTTTAAAGCAAAAGGTTTAGCATGGGTAAAATTTCAAAACGGAAAATTTGTGGGACCAATTGCAAAATTTTTAACAAAAATTAAATCGGATTTGATCAGTCGTTTATCATTAGAAGAAAATGATCTAATATTTTTTGTAGCAGATAAATTTTCAATTGTTTCAGAAAGCCTCGGTTATCTTCGTAAATATGTTGCTAAAGAACTTAATTTAATAGATAATAATAGTTGGAAATTTTCATGGATAGTTAATTGGCCGTTATTTGAATATTCAGAAAAATTTGAAGAATGGATTGCTGCTCATCATCCTTTTACCATGCCGAATAAAGAAGATCTTCACTATTTAAATAAGGGAGAAAATCCTCATTTAGCTCATGCTCAATCTTATGATTTAGTATTGAATGGTTATGAGTTAGCTTCAGGGTCGGTTCGTATTAATGATGTAAATATTCAAAAGAAGATGCTAAGAGCCTTGGGATTTACAGAAAAGAGAGCTCAGGAATCTTTTGGATTTTTATTAGATGCTATGGAATATGGTTTTCCTCCTATGGGAGGGATTGCTTTTGGTTTAGATCGTTTTGCTATGCTTCTATCAAAGAGTGAAAATATTAGGGAAGTTATCGCTTTTCCAAAGAATTCCAATGCTACAGAGCCAATGACTAATGCTCCTACTAAAGTTTCTAAAAGACAATTGTCTGAATTAGGTATTTTAAATTTTAAAAAATAATTTAGAAAATATAATTTTTTGATTTTTAATGTTATTTTTTATTATTATAGGGAATTTTTATTTAAATGGAGAAAATTAAAAATTCAAGAAAAAGTTTTTTTAAAGAAATAGAAGGATTAAGATCGATAGCGGTTATTGGGGTAATTCTTTTTCATTTTTGGCCCAATATTTTTGTTGGCGGTTTTGCTGGTGTAACAGTTTTTTTTGTTATAACCGGTTTTTTTATGACTAGAAAAATCCTAAGAGAATTAGCAAATAAGGGAAAATTTGAATTTTGGCAGTTTTATAAACGGCGTTTTTGGCGTTTATATCCCGCTTTTTTTATGATGCTAATAATTTCCACAGCTTCTTCTTACCTTTTTTTTCCAAATGCATTATACGGGATTCGCGGAAACTTTTTTAGTAACCTTTTTTATATTAATAATTGGTACCAAATTTTTCATTCTGTATCTTATTTTGCTTCAGGAAATCATTGGATGATTTTTACCCATCTTTGGGCCATTTCTTTAGAAGCACAATTTTATATAATTTGGCCTATATTATTATATGCAATTCTCTGGGTAGCTGATAGAAAATGGTGGCAGTTTTCTCTGGTATGCCCCTTAGGAATAATAATTGTTTCTTCTTTTCTTTTTTCGTTTCTTTTTTCACCTACTTCTACTAATAGAGCTTATTACGGAACAGACAGCCGCCTTTTTTCCTTTATTTTTGGTGGGTTAGTAGCTATTTTTATCTCTTTATGTAAATCTTCTTATAGACCAAAACTTATTTATAACATTCAGCGATTTTTAGCTAACTTTAAAAAATATATATTAATTTTATCTTTTATCATTTTTCTTATTATATTTGGAATAGCAGACGGTACTAAGGCTTGGACTTATTATTTAGGGATGCAGCTTTTAAGTATTGTATGTTCTTTGATGATATATTATTTTGTTGTTAATAAATCAACTGTACTCTCAAAGTTTTTAGGAAATAGATTGTTTATTTACTTAGGATCAAGAGGATATTCAATTTATCTTTATCAGTTACCAGTGCTTGTAATTTTTGATCATTTTATATATAAAAATTCAGTTTTTGTGATATTTTTAATGCATTTATGTGCTTTGCTTTTTATTGTTTTTGTTGCAGATTTATCTTATAGATATATTGAAATGCCATTTCGTTTTGGAATATATGGTTTTAAAAAAAAGCTAGGTGTTAACTTTTATTCTTTTATTCTTTTATTTTTATTTTTATTTTCAATTATTTTTTCAATTTCTGGATTTTTTTCTAGAAATGCTACTCATTTAAAGCAAGCTGATCAATTAAAAAAACGTTTAGGAAATAATTCGAAAAAAATACAGAAGGCTAATAGGAAAGTAAAAAATAGTCCCAGCCTTTCTTCCCATGCGAACAGTTCTAATAGTACAGTAAATAAAAAAGAAAAGGGGTTAGAGTCCTCTTATTCTCTTAATAAACATGAAATTAATAAAGCCCAAGGAATTAAAATAAATGCTATTGGGGATTCGTTGATGCTTGACGTCGGACCTGATATTCAAAAAGTTATCCCTAATACTAATATTAATGCGAAAGTAGGTATGCATACTCAAGACGCTATTAGCATTTTGCAGAATTTAAAAAGCTCTAAAAAGTTACAACCAATTATTTTAATAATGATTGGAACAAATGGTGACATATCAAAAGAAAATTTAGAACAGGTTAAAAGCATTGCTGGAAATAGGCCTGTTTTTTGGGTTAATTCTTTTGCTAATGATAAACCGTGGATTAAAAATAATAACAATCTTTTGAATGATGAACAAAAAAAAGATCATTCTTTTCATGTAGTTGATTGGTATAGTTTTATAGATAAACATCTTAATTTGCTTTCTTCAGATAAAGTTCACCCCCAACCTCAAGGTAGTGAACAAATGACTAGATTAATAATCCATTCTATTACCAAATTTTTATAAAAAATTATAATAGAATTATCATTTAAACTTTTCTGTTGTTTTTAAATTTTTTTTGCTGTATCATTTTATAGGTATGCCTTTCTTATGCTTTGAAGGCTCTTTATGCTTTTTTAAGAGCACGTTAAGTTTTTTTAAGGGCATGTGTTCGAGATCAGGAAACTCTCGGAGCCGTTGCCATGGCATCGTGAGGATTATCTTCGAACAAGACAAGCTGGTTTAAAAATCAACGAAAGGAATTAATATGGCAGAAAGAAAAATTCGTATTCGTTTGAAAGCTTATGAGCATAGAACGATCGATACATCAACAGTAAAAATTGTTGAGACTGCAAAACGAACAGGAGCCCAAGTTGTAGGTCCGATTCCCCTCCCAACGGAAAGAACTATTTATACAATTTTGCGTTCTCCTCATAAACATAAGGATTCTCAGGAACAATTTGAAATGCGAACCCATAAAAGATTAATTGATGTGGTTGATCCAACTGATAAAACTGTTGATTCATTAAGGAAATTATCCTTACCTGCTGGTGTAGCTATTGAAATAAAACTTTAAAAAATTTTTGTATAAATTAAGGAGAAAATAATGAAAGGTATCTTAGGCCGTAAAATCGGTATGACTCAGGTTTTTACTGAAAATGGTGAGCTTATTCCCGTTACTGTTATAGAAGCTTTACCTAATACAGTTTTACAAGTAAAAACTCAAGAAAATGATGGATATTCGTCTATCCAACTTGGAGTTTTTGATAAACGCAAAATCGCTTATAAAAAACCTGAGCAAGGTCACGCAAAAAAGGCTAATGTGGTCCCTAAGCGCTACATTCGTGAATTTCGTGGCTTTGAGGGCGATTATAAATTAGGCGATCAAGTTAAGCTTAGTATTTTTAAATCAGGAGATTATGTAGATATTCAAGGCATCACTAAGGGTCATGGATATCAAGGCCCTATTAAAAAATTGGGCCAATCCACTGGTCCTTCATCACATGGTTCTCGTTACCATCGACGTTCTGGGTCAATGGGAGCAATTATTAATAGAGTCTTTAAAGGAAAAATGCTTCCAGGCCAAATGGGTGGAAACCTAAGGACTGTTCAAAAATTATTAATAGCTGGTATTGACCTTAAAAAAAATTTGTTACTTATTAAGGGAAACGTTCCAGGAGCAAATAATAGTTTTATAACTATTAAATCGACCGTTAAGCCTTTTAAGCATCAAGATATAAAGCTTGTTGGTCAAAGTAAAAAGAAGAAAGCTTCATCTTCAAATGAGAATAAAAATTAAAAAGCAAGATTTATTAATAAAATTAAGAAAGGAGAAACATAATGGCAAAAATACCTTTATTTAAACAAGATGGCTCTAAAACTGGTGACGTAGAATTATCTAATTCTGTTTTTGGTATTAAAGTAAATAAAGATGTGGTTACGGATGCGGTTTTAATGCAACAAGCTTCAAAAAGACAAGGCACACATTCAGTTAAAAATAGATCAGCTGTTTCTGGTGGAGGAAAAAAACCATGGCGTCAGAAAGGTACAGGTAATGCTAGGCAAGGTAGTATCAGGGCTCCACAATGGCGTGGTGGTGGAGTAGCAACTGGGCCTTCTCCACGGTCTTATAAATATAAAATTAATCGAAAAGCGTACAGGCTTGCCCTTAAAAGCGTTCTTTCTGATAAATTAGCTAATGATGCATTGATCTTAGTAGATAAATTATATTTGGCTTCCCCTTCAACTAAAAATTTTTTAAATAATATTTTAAAGAAATTAAAACCGAAAAAGAATATTTTATTAGTACTTGATGGTACTAATAAAAATATTGAATTATCAGCTCATAATCTAGCAAATATAAAGCTTAATTCTATTGAAGGAATTAATGTTTATGATATTTTAAGAGCTCAGACACTGATTTTTGAAAAATCTGCCGCTCTTAAAGTTCAGGAGGCTTTAAACTAATGCAAGCAAGAGATATTATTTTAAGACCTATTATTACTGAAGCTTCTACCAGTAAGAATGAAGATAAAGTTTATCAGTTTGAAGTTAATCGTCAAGCTACAAAATTAGATGTTAAAAAAGCAATAAAAGAAATTTTTGACGTAAAAGTTAAAAAAGTTAATGTTTTAAATATTCATGGCAAGAAAAAACGTATGGGTAGATATGAAGGATATAAACCCAAAAGAAGAAAAGCTATTGTTAGTTTAACTCCTAGTTCTAAAGCAATAGAGATTTTTAAAAATCAAAATAACAAAAATAAAGGAGGGAAATAAAACATGGCTATAAAAACGTTTAGGCCTACAACTAATGGTCGTCGTCGTATGAGTGGTTCTAATTTTTCTAATATTACTAATAAAAAGCCCGAGAAGTCTTTATTAGCCGTAAGAAAAAGGACAGGTGCTCGCAACGCGTATGGGCATATGACTGTTAGGCATCATGGTGGCGGTCACAAAAAGAAGTATAGGATTATTGATTTTAAGCGTAATAAAGATGATTCTTATGCTACTGTTAAGGCGATTGAGTATGATCCTAATAGGAGTGCAAATATAGCTTTAATTATTTATGGAGACGGTACAAAAAAGTATATTTTGGAGCCAAAGGGATTAAAAGTAGGAGATAAAATTAAATCTGGTCCAAATGTTGATATAACAGTTGGTAATGCTTTGCCTTTAAAAAATATACCTGAGGGAACGCTTGTTCATAATATAGAGTTAAAGCCTGGAAAGGGCGGACAATTGGTTCGTTCTGCGGGCGCATCAGCACAAATATTGGGTAAGGAAGAAAACGGGAAATATATAACTATCCGTCTTTCTTCTGGTGAAGTCCGTATGATTTTAGGAGAGGCAAGAGCTACAATCGGATCAGTTGGTAATTCTGAGTATTCATTAATTATGTGGGGAAAAGCTGGCCGTTCCCGTTGGCGTGGTAAAACACCTCATGTTCGTGGATCTGTAATGAACCCTAATGATCACCCTCATGGTGGTGGTGAAGGTAAAGCCCCTGTAGGTCATCCTAGCCCTATGAGCCCATGGGGCAAAAGAACCTATGGTAAGAAAACTCGAAATAATAATAAACCATCAACTAAATTTATAGTTCGTAGACGTAAAACTAAATAATTAATAGGAGGAAATAAATGAGTCGGAGTTTAAAAAAAGGTCCCTTTGCAGATTCATCGCTTTTAAAAAAAATAAATAAATATAAAAATGAAGAGAAAAAACCGGTTATTAGAACATGGTCTCGTAGATCAACAATTTTTCCTAGTTTTATTGGTTTTACAATTGCTATTTATGATGGTCGTAAGCACGTTCCGGTTTATATTCAAGACGATATGGTTGGTCATAAATTAGGTGAATTTGCACCAACCAGAACTTTTAGGGGCCATGCTGGTGAAGATAGGAGAACAAGAAAGTAAGGAGTAAAATATGGCTAAGAATGCTAAGAATATTACATCTGCAAAAGCTACTGCTTCTCAAGTACGGATAGCTCCTAGAAAAGCAAGGTTAATTTTGGATGCAGTTCGAAAGAAAAATGTTAACGAAGCCTATGCGATATTAAAATTTTTACCGAATTCGAGAACTGAATCTATATATAAAGTACTAAGATCTGCGGTTGCAAATGCTGAAAATAATTATGCTTTGGATAAGGCTGATTTATTTATAAAAGAAGCTTATGCTAATGAAGGCCCTACATTAAAGCGTTTCCGTCCTAGAGCACAGGGAATGGCCTCACCAATTAATAAAAGAACGAGTCACATTACAATAATTGTTGCTGAAAAGGAAGGTGCTTGATATGGGACAAAAAATAAATCCAGTTGGTTTTCGAATTGGCATTATAAGAGATTGGAATTCTAAATGGTACGTAAATAAAAAAAGTTTCGTACCCGATCTTCAAGAAGATATTCGTATTCGTAATTATATTGATAATTATTTAAAAAATGCTTCTATTGATAAAATTACTATTGAAAGAACAGAACCAACACGTTTAAATCTTACTATTAGGACAGCAAAACCTGGTATAGTTATTGGTCGAGGTGGTTCTGATGTCGAACGTTTACGAAAAGAATTGTCTAAAATAACTAGTCTTTATAAGGGAAGTAGGAAAAGAATAAATATAAATATTGTTGAAATCCGGAGACCAGATTTAAATGCAAACTTAGTTGGACAACAAATAGCTTCCGATCTGGAACGTAGAGTGGCTTTTCGCCGAGCAATGCATGGGGCAATTCAAAGATCCCGTAGAGCTGGTGCCAAAGGTGTTCGTGTAATGGTTTCTGGCCGTTTAAATGGAGCTGATATGGCTAGAACTGAACAATTTACAGAAGGTACTGTTCCTTTGCATACTTTGCGAGCAGATATTGATTTTGCTGGAAACGAAGCTAAAACTTCTTACGGGCATCTTGGTATTAAAACTTGGATTTATAGAGGTAATGCCGAAAGAGGTCATTTTCTTGAAGATAAAGATCTTGAAGCTGCTAATTCTCGTAGTTCTCGGCAAAGACAAAATAGACGTCGTAATAGTCGTTCACGTCGTCCTAGACAAAATTCTAGACAAAATAGTAATACCCGCCATTCAAAAGTAGAAGGAGGTAAATCCTAATGTTAATTCCAAGACGTGTGAAATTTCGTCGAGTTCATCGTGGCCATATGAGAGGTAAAGCTACAAGAAATAATAAAGTTTCTTTCGGAGATTATGGTTTGCAAGCAACACAAAGCAGTTGGATCACGACCCAACAAATAGAGGCTGCGAGAATAGCCATGACTCGATACATGAAGCGTGGTGGCAAAATTTGGATTAAAATTTTTCCTCATAAATCTTACACTTCTAAAGGTGTTGGTGTACGAATGGGTAATGGTAAAGGTACCCCTGAAGGATGGGTTGCTCCAACTAAAAGAGGAACTGTAATGTTTGAAGTAGGTGGAGTCCCAGAAGCTGTTGCTAATGAAGCCTTACGTTTAGCAATGCATAAATTACCTGTAAAAGCCAAAGTTATTAGTAAAGTAGAAGAAAAAACAAGGGGGGCAGTTGATTGATGAAGACTCCAAAATTAAAGGGATTGTCGCAACAGGATTTGTTTAAGAAAGAAAAAGAATCTAAAAAAGAACTTTTTAATCTTCGTTTTCAACAAGCTGCAGGTCAGTTAGAAAACACTGCCCGTTTGTCGATAGTTAAAAAAAATATAGCAAGAATCAAAACAGAACTAAGAGCACAACAAATTGCTAAAGAAAAAAGTAAAGCTAAATAAGAAGGGAGGGATGATTAAATTATGAGTGAATCTAGAAATTCTAGAAAAATTTATCAAGGACGTGTGGTTTCCAACAAAATGAATAAAACTATTGTTGTTGCAGTCCAAGCTTATCAGAACCACCCCAAGTATAAGAAAAGAATTAACCGTACGAAAAAATTTAAGGCTCATGATGAAAATAATTCTGCTAAATTAAATGATTATGTAGAAATTATGGAAACTCGTCCTTTATCGGCATCCAAACATTTTCGTCTAATTAAAGTAACTGAAAAAAGTCGTTAATAGTTTATTAAATATAGCTTTATTTTAAATAAATTGAAAGGAGAGTAAGATTATGATTCAGCAAGAAAGCCGTTTGAGGGTAGCTGACAATTCTGGTGCTCGAGAAATTTTAACTATAAAAGTGCTAGGAGGATCAGGAAGAAAAACTGCTAATATTGGTGACACCATTGTAGCTACTGTAAAACAGGCTATTTCTGGTGCTACGGTTAAAAGAGGAGATATTGTTAAAGCTGTTATTGTTAGGACAGTTAGCGGAATTCATCGTATCGATGGTTCATATATAAAATTTGACGAAAATGCTGCTGTTATTATTAATAAAGACAAATCCCCTGTCGGTACAAGAATATTTGGGCCAATTGCTAGGGAACTACGTAGGAATAATTATATGCGTATCATTAGTCTTGCGCCAGAAGTTTTATAAAAGGAGATTGAAATGAAGGTTAAAACAGGTGATAAAATTCGTGTAATTGCTGGCAAAGAAAAAGGCAAAGAAGGTAAAGTTATTAAGTCATTTCCAAAGAAACAACGTGTGGTAGTGGAAGGTATTAATAAAATTACCAAACATCAAAAAGCTAACCAAAATCAAAAAGCTAAAAAGGGAATAGTAAAAGAGGAAGCCCCCTTACATATTTCCAACGTTACCCGGATTACATCTTCAAAAAAATCTACTAATGTTAATAAACAAAAAAATACAAAAAAATAAGCAGGAGAAATCATTTTCATGAATAATTTATTAAAACTTAAATATGTTAATGAAGTTCAACCAGCTCTAATTTCCAAATTTAACTATTCTTCATCATTTGAGGCTCCTAAACTTAATAAAGTTGTTTTAAATATGGGAGTCGGGGATGCTGTAGAAAATTCCCATAATTTGGATGAAGCTGTATCTGAACTTAGATTAATTTCTGGCCAAAAGCCTATTATAACAAAAGCAAAAAGGTCGGTTGCTGGTTTTCATTTACGTACTGGTATGAGTATTGGTACCAAGGTTACTTTAAGAAGAAATCGTTTATATGACTTTTTGTATAAATTAATCAATGTTGCTTTACCTAGAGTTAGGGATTTTCATGGAATCTCACCAAAATCGTTTGATGGAAGAGGTAATTATACCCTTGGAATTAAAGAACAGTTAATTTTTCCAGAAATAAACTATGATAATGTCAAGCGCGTTCGGGGTCTGGATGTTGTAATTGTTACAACTGCAAAAACTGACGAAGAAGGATTTGAACTTTTGAAACAGTTAGGATTTCCGTTTGCTAAATAGGAAAATAATAAACTTTATAATTATTTGACAAAGTATTGCTATCTGGACAAGTTCTCTTTTTAGAGGAAATAGAGAGAACAGATTTATAGTTCATCTAAAAAGTTTCTTGTTACGCAACAACTGTTAGAAAGGAAAATTGTTATGACAATGAGTGATCCAATTGCTGACTTTTTAACGCGTATTCGTAATGCTAATTTGGTACGCCATGAAACGGTAGAAGCTCCAGCTTCTAAAATGAAAGTTAGTATTGCAGATATTTTAAAAAATCAAGGGTTTATTAGGAATTATCAATTTACTAATTCTAATAATAAGCAAAGGTTTATCTCGTTAAACTTAAAATATGGCCCTAATAGAGAAAGAATAATAACTGGAATTAAACGTATATCTAAACCTGGTTTAAGGGCATATGTAAAATCTGATGCAGTTCCAAAAGTTTTAAGTGGTTTAGGAATTGCAATATTATCAACATCTGATGGGGTAATGACAGATAAAGAAGCTAGAGATAAAAAAATAGGTGGAGAAGTAATTGCTTATATTTGGTAAATATTTTCATTTAATTTCATTTATGAAAGGAGAAAAAAATGAGCCGTATTGGAAAAAAACCTATTAAAATTCCTGAAGGTGTTGAGGTAAATTATAAAGACCAAGTTATTACTGTAAAAGGTAAAAAGGGTAGTTTAACTAACACTATATCAAAGCCTATTTCAGTGAAAGTCCAAAAAGGGGAGATTGTATTTACTCGTCCAAACGATTCTAATAAAAATAAAGCTTTACATGGTACTTCTAGAGCTAATGTAGCAAATATGGTAGAGGGTGTAACTAAAGGATTTGAAAAAAAACTCCAGTTAGTAGGTGTTGGATACAGAGCTTCTCTTCAAGGGGAAAAATTAGTTTTGACTTTAGGTTTTTCCCACCCCGTAGAATTTAGTCCTCGAAAAGATATTGAAGTATCAGTTCCTGATGCTAATCATATTTCAATAAAGGGTATTTCAAAGCAAGATGTTGGAGATTTTGCTGCAGAAATTCATAATACTCGTTCACCTGAACCATATAAGGGTAAAGGCATTCGTTATGATGGAGAAAGAGTAATCCTTAAGGAAGGTAAATCTGGTAAGTGATTTATAGTTAAAAGGAGGTTGTATAATGATCATTAAACGAAATAGAAATAAAGTACGGAAAAACCGCCATAATCGTATCAGGCGTTCAATTTTTGGTACTCAGAGTCGTCCTCGTTTAAATGTTTTTCGCTCTAATTCAAATATTTATGCTCAAATAATTGATGATAATAAAGGGATAACTTTAGTAAGTGCTTCTACTCTAAAAGAAAATACTCAAAAAGAAAATAAAACACAACAAGCTGAGAAAGTTGGTTTATCAGTTGCTAAAGCTGCACAAGAAAAAAACATTGCTAAAGTGGTCTTTGATCGTGGAGGATATTTATATCACGGGCGTGTTAAGGCTGTAGCAGATGGAGCCAGAAAAGGTGGATTAAAATTTTGAAAGGAGTTTTTTAAATGGTAGATTATGTTAACCCTAATGAACTTGGTGATCTAGATGATAACGTAGTTTCTATTAATCGGATTACTAAAGTTGTTAAAGGAGGACGGAGATTACGTTTTAGTGCTCTTGTAATTGTCGGTGACCATAAAGGACATGTTGGCTACGGAAAAGGAAAAGCTCAAGAAGTACCAGAAGCTATTAGGAAAGCTTCAGAGAATGCTAAACGTCATTTAATAAATGTTCCAATGGTTAAAACAACTATACCTCATAGTATTCTAGGCATAGATGGAGGAGGAAAAGTTTTACTTAAACCTTCTGAGGCTGGTTCAGGAGTAGCAGCTGGAGGATCGGTTCGTCCTATTATGGAATTAGCCGGGGTAGATGATATCACGGCAAAGTCTCTTGGATCTTCAACGGCATTAAATGTTGTTAAAGCTGCTTTTAATGGTTTAGAAAAATTAAAGGATGCAAAAACAGTTGAAAGATTACGCGGCATCGAATTGTAGAAATAAGGAAGGGCAAAATGTCTAAGTTAAAAATTACTTTAATAAAAAGTGTTACTCATCGTAAACCTCAACAAAGAAATATTATTAAATCATTAGGTCTAAATCATATTCATTCTTCTGTTATACAATTAAATAATGCTTCTATTCGGGGAGCAATATTTAAAGTAGCCCACCTTATTTCAGTAAAGGAGGTAAATAAATAATGGATTTAACAAACCTTAAGCCTAATTTAGGGTCAAGAAAGAAACATGTTAGAAAAGCACGTGGTTTTTCTACCGGAAAAGGGAAGACTGCGGGGCGCGGCCAAAAAGGCCAAAAAGCTCGCGAAGGTAAAAAACTTCGTCCTGATTTTGAAGGTGGGCAAATGCCTTTAGTTAGAAGAATACCAAAGAGAGGTTTTAATAATTTTTTTCGTAAAGAGTTTGAAGTAGTTAATATCGGTGATCTGAATAAGTTTAAAAATGATGCGACAGTTAATCCTTCTGCCTTAGAAAGTGCCGGCTTAATTAGAAATAAGAAAAATAAAATTAAATTATTAGGGTCTGGCAGGTTACAAAAGAAATTAAATATAAGTGTTAATAAAGCATCTAAAAACGCAAAAAAAATAATTAAAGATACAGGCGGTAATATCAAATTAATTAAAAGTAATTAATTTGATATAAAAAATTTTAATGTTTGATTTAATAATAAAAGCAGTTAAACAAAAAGAAATTCGTATAAGAATATATTGGACCTTATTTATTTTATTTGTCTATAGGATTGGTGCATATATAACTGTTCCTGGAATAAATGTATCTGCCTTAACTAGGTTAATGGATCAAACTTCACTTTTGTCAATATTAAATCTGTTTTCTGGTGGAGGGTTATCATCTTATTCTGTGTTTGCTTTAGGAGTAAGCCCATATGTTACAGCTCAAATTATTATACAATTATTGCAAATGGATATTGTGCCAAAATTGGTTGAGTGGTCAAAACAAGGTGAAACTGGTAGAAGAAAAACTAACCAAGTTACTCGTTATTTAACTATTATTTTAGCTTTTGTTCAATCATTAGGAATTACGGCCGGTTTAAATGCTTTAGGGAGGCCTGCAGGCGTAAAATTATTGGCAAACACAAGTTATAGTTCTTTTATTGCTATTGCAGCCATAATGACTATTGGTTCTATGCTATCGGTTTGGTTAGGTGATCAAATCCAAGATAAAGGTGTTGGGAATGGAGTCTCAATGATCATTTTTGCAGGAATAGTTGTCCAAATCATACCTAGTCTTTGGCATATGTTTGTAGATAATATAATCGAAGGAAATGGCTTTAATGGTGTTCTAAGATTCGCGGTTATTATTGCTGCTTTATTAATTGCTGTAGCTGCTGTTACATGGTTTTATGGAGCCATAAGGCGTTTAAGAATTCAATATACTCGTTCTGAAAGAGATTATGGCGAAGAAAGTTTCTTGCCTTTAAGGGTTAATGTGTCAGGGGTTATTCCGGTTATTTTTGCTTCTTCTTTAATTACTACCCCTCAAACTATTTTACAAGCTTTCGTAGGTTCTTGGTCTAATAAAAGTTGGTATGGACCTGTAAGTGAAATTTTTAGCTTGCAAACTTGGCAAGGTACTGCATTTTATGGGATTTTAATAATATTATTTACTTATTTTTACGCTTTTGTACAAGTTAATCCTGAAAAAACTTCTGATAATCTTCAAAAACAAGGGTCGTATATTGTCGGAGTTCGTCCAGGAGAGGATACTAAACAATTTTTTAGTAAACTATTAAACCATCTTTCTGGCCCTGGATCTATTCTTTTGGCCTTAGTTGCAGTTATACCTTTACTTGCACAGAATTTTGGCTTCTTTAGTAATAATTCTGGAATTGGTTTAGCAGGAACTAGTCTTTTAATTGCTATCGGAGTCTCGGTTGACCTTATGAGACAGCTAGAGGGCCTTACTCAAAAGAAAAATTATACTGGCTTAATTAAATCGCATCCTTTTTATATAAAACAAGTGAAAGAAGGTAAAATTTGAATGTCTAGAAACCTTATAATTTTAGGTCTTCCAGGAGTTGGAAAAGGTACTAATGCTGATTTATTATCTAATGATTTTAGTTTACCCCATATATCAACAGGAGATATTTTTAGAAACGAAATTTCAGAAAAATCATCTCTTGGTTTAAAAGTTAAAAAAATTATTACCAGTGGTAATTTAGTACCCGATGAGGTAACCAATAAAATTGTTAATAAACGTCTTAGGGGTAATGATGTATTAAAGGCTAATGGTTTTATTCTAGATGGATATCCTCGTAATATAGATCAAGCAAAATCATTGGATAATTTTTTATCTAAATATGGAAGTAAAATTGATGCTGTTATATACCTTAAAGCCTCGGAAAAAGTTGTAACCGAACGTATGTTAAATAGGAATAACGGAAGAAAAGACGATAACCTTAAAACTATATCTCATAGGATAGAGATAGCAAAGCAACATACAATGCCTCTTGTTTCCTATTATCAAGAGGAAAATAGTTTGTATACAATTTTAAGTGATTCAGGAATTAACGACGTTTATAAAAAAGTGAAAAAAGCAATTTCAACTTTATAAGTTATAATTAATCATTGCTATTATTAACTGAAAATGATAAAATTTAACGGTTAATTGTGGAGTTTTGGAGGTAATTAGTGGCAGGAAACAATGTAATAGAAATAGAAGGTGTTGTTAAAGAAACAAAACCTAATGCTAATTTTACTGTGGAATTACAAAACGGTGCTAAAATTCAAGCAGGAGTGTCGGGTAAAATTAGGAAAAATTATATTAGAATTCTTGTTGGCGATCGTGTCACTGTTGAAATGTCCCCATATGATCTAACAAAGGGCAGAATAACCTACCGTCATAAATAATTTAATTAGTAAATTTGAAAAAGGAGGTAACAATGAAAGTACGTCCATCTGTTAAGAGAATGTGTGATAATTGTCGTATTATAAAACGTCATGGCCATGTAATGGTAATATGCTCCAATCCTAAGCATAAACAAAGACAAGGTAAATAAGAAATAAGGGATTAAATATCAAATATTAATAATTTGTTTTTTATTCTTAAATTCAATTATTAGTTGAATTAATTAAAAAGGAGGGATCATTATGGCTCGAATTGCAGGTATTGACTTGCCTCGTGATAAAAAAATTTTAATTGGTCTTACATATATATATGGAATTGGTATTTCTACTGCAAAAAAAATTATTTCTTCAGCAAAAGTTAGTAAAGATATTCGTGTCCGGGACCTAAGTCCTGAAGATGAGGAAAAAATTCGTGCTGCTATTAATAAAATGAACTTAGTTTTGGAAGGCGATTTACATAGAGAAGCTGGATTAAATATTCGTAGTTTAGAAGAAATCGCTTCTTATAGAGGCATTCGTCACAGAAGGGGACTTCCAGTAAGAGGACAGCATACCAAAAATAATGCTAGAACTGTTAAGGGACCAGCAAAGGTAGTTACTGGAAAAAAACAATAACAAAAAAGTATTTAATAACTTAAATTTAAGAAAGGGAAATTTATGGCAAATCGTAGAAGTAGCCGGAAACGTCGTGCGAAAAAGAATATTGATAATGGCGTAGCTCATATTCATTCAACATTTAATAATACAATTGTAATGATTACGGATAAAGTTGGTAACGCTGTATCTTGGTCATCTGCAGGTAATTTAGGTTTTAAAGGATCTAGAAAGTCCACCCCTTATGCTGCTCAATTAGCTGGTCAACAGGCTGCAAAAGCTGCTATGGAACAAAATATGCATAATGTTTCAATAAACGTTAAAGGTCCAGGTCCAGGTCGAGAATCTGCTATTCGGGCTGTTTCTTCAGCAGGACTTAAAGTCACAGCTATTACTGATGTAACGCCTGTACCTCATAATGGATCTCGCCCACCGAAACAACGCCGTGCATAAAAAATATTAAGAAGAGGAAATACACATAGAGGAAATACACATATATGATTGAATTTCAAAAGCCTACAGTTTCAACCGTTGAAGAATCTGAAAAATATGGGAAGTTTGTTATAAATCCTCTGGAAAGAGGCTATGGCACAACTATTGGAAATTCCTTAAGACGTATTCTTTTGTCTAGTTTGCCAGGTGCTGCAATAAATTCAGTCCAAATTGATGGGGTTCTTCATGAATTTACCACAATTGATGGCGTGAAAGAAGATGTCACCCAGATTATTTTGAATTTGAAGAAAGTTGCTTTAAAAATTAATTCTGATGAACAAAAAAATTTAGAAATTGATTTTAGTGGAGCTGGTGAATTAACTGCTGGTGACATACAAGGGGATAGTGATGTAGAAATTATTAATCCTGATCTTCATATTGCCACTGTGGCAGCAGGTAAAAGTGTTCATATGAACTTAACCGCAATTAGAGGTCGAGGATATGATTCAGCTGAGGAAAATAAAGGCAAGTTAGATTTAGGTATAGGAGTTTTACCAATTGATTCTATCTATACACCTATTTCTAAAGTTAATTATAAAGTAGAAAAAATACGAGTAGGACACCAAGATGACTTTGATAAACTAACCTTTGAGATTTGGACTAATGGGACCATTTCTCCAAGTAAAGCTTTGAGTTTGGCCGCAAAGATACTTAAAGATCATTTAGATATTTTTACTAATATGAATGAAGCAGGTAAAAAAGAGACCATGGTGGATCCTAAATCAGTTAAAACTGTTTCAAAAAATAAGGAACCTATTGAAGAATTAGAATTGTCTGTTCGTTCTTTTAATTGCCTTAAACGAGCTGGTATAAATACGGTAGAAGATCTAACTGATCGTACTTTACGCGATATGAGTGAAGTTCGAAATTTAGGTAGAAAATCTTTAGATGAAATAATTCAGAAATTAGCAGAAAGAGGATTATCTTTTAAACAAGAAAAGAGTAATTCTAAATAATTTAATAGGTTAAAAAAAGAGGTGATTAATTATGGGATATCGGAAATTGCAAAGGAACAGTTCCCAACGTAAGAGCTTATTAAGGAGTTTATCTACTAGTTTAATTTTAGAAGGAAAAGCTCAAACTACCACTGCACGAGCTAAAGAGGTTCGTAAGCAAGTTGAAAGGCTAATTACTTTAGGGAAACGGGGTGATCTTTCATCCCGTCGTCTAGCAGCTAAATATATATTAGATATTGAAGATGAAAATAAAATTCGTAATGCTAAGACGGCAGAAGAAGTCGTTGAACAGAAAGCTTTAAAAACACTTTTTAACGACGTGGCACCTCGATTTAAGGAACGAAAAGGTGGTTACACTCGCATTTATAAAACTGGCTATAGACGTGGTGATGCTGCACCCTTAGCCTTAATAGAATTAGTAAATTAGTTTCTTGCTCTTAACGGTTATAGTTTAAGAGTTTTTTATTTACTTTTTTAATTAAAATAAGAAGTTATTTTTGCAAAAAATTAAAGATATTTTCTTATTTTAATTTATCTACCATTGTATGGGTATGGGTTTATTAACCTTCTTTTTAATTAATCATTTTTTTGTATTTTAAGTTTAATATATTAGAAGATATCAGGAAATTTGAAAAAGATAAAAAATTTATTTATGAAAAAATTTCATAAGTAATAATGTCATTATTTAGACTTTAAGTTAGTTATTAAGCCCTAAGTGAGGATAGTATTTACTTTTAAAAGTTTTTTGGTAAAAAGATACGATCAAGCTATTAAATAAGTTTGAGAGAAATCTTAAAAAATCATTATGAAGAAATTAAGTAAAATTTTTTTATAAAAATTTTTATTTTCATAATTTTTTTGGAGAATTGCAAAATTATAAAGTTACAATTTCATATGATGGACATGGTTTTCGAGGTTTTCAGACCCAAAAAAATTATAAAATTAGAACTGTACAAGATGAATTAGTTAAAGTTTTGTCTAAACTAGCTAAGAAGAACATTAAAGTAATAGGAGCAAGCCGAACAGACTCTGGCGTACATGCTAATGGCCAAGTTATTAATTTTATTTTTCCTTTTGGGCTTAGTGAAAAAAATATTTTTATGGGTATGAATAGTAATTTACCTGCTGATATCCTTGTAAAAAAAGTTCAAAAAGTTAACTTGGCTTTTAATGCTCGGAAAAATAGTCATAAAAAAAGGTATTTATATCGTATTTCTAGAAATCAGTTCATTAATCCTTTTAAACGCTTTTATACGGCGCATTATTTTTGGAATTTGGATATTAACAGAATAAAAAAGGCTTTACCAACTTTTTTAGGTGAACACGATTTCACTACTTTTGCTGCTTCTGGAGACCAATCATATTCAAAAATTAGGAAAATAACTAAGGCAGAAATAAGAGAGTGCCCATCAAAAAAAGAAATTTTATTTGTTTTTGAAGGAAACGCATTTTTATATAATCAAATCAGAATTATGATAGGTGTTCTTTTAGAAATTGGCAATAAAAGAAGAAAAATTAACGATGTACCTCACCTTATAAAAGCCAAAAATAGAAAATTAGCAACTTTCACTGCTCCGGCTTCAGGTTTATATTTAGACAAAATTGATTATGGATAAATAATAAAATTGCTATTTATTATCTTAAAATAAGTTAACCCGTTATTATATAAGAGGAAGTGAAAAAGTAAAGGGATTTTCTAGATAAGCGTTTCTACTTCTAATAAGATCTTTTCTTTACGTATTGTTTAAATTTATTAATTATTTAAATGGATGAGATAAATATAAAAAGTACTTTTTTAAAATTTTAAAGTTATTTTCATAGTTGTCATAGAGGTAGAGAAAAATGAGTAAATATAAACAAGGACAAAATTTTTTAAAACAACCTTCCCGAAAGGGACTAAATCAATTTTATAGGTTGCAAACAAAAAAAACTGAGAAAGTAGCAAATCCTATTTTACAGAAATCATTGGATAGTGGAACTTTAAATAACGATAATATAAATAATTTTCTTAAAGATGCAACTTTTTTAGTTCCAACTAAAATAAAGGTTCGTCACTTTAAACAAAATCAAATAAATTTTTTTCTTTTATCTCAAAATAATTATCCGACAGTTAAATATTTACCAATATTTACTGATTGGAATCATCTTGGCAAGTGGTATTTTTCAATAAGTGGGAAAAATTATAATAACCAAAAAAATATTCAAATTGCTGCGATACCTTCTCAGGATATTAAAGATATCATATTGAAACTTAAAGATAATATTACACATGTACTTATTAATCCGGTAAGTAATGATTTTGTATTAAGTTTTTCTAGTAAAAAGCTTGACCAATAGTTATATAAACGGGTACAATAAGAAACGGCCTTATTTACTCCATGCCCTGGTACTTTTAATTGTGTAGTAAAAAGGATAGTAAATATGCATAATACGTTTTTAACTAAAAAAAATCAAATAGAAAAAAAATGGTATACAGTTAACGCTGAAGGAATAGCTTTAGGTCGTTTAAGTAGTGTTGTAGCTACAGTGTTACGAGGAAAAAATAAGCCGATTTATTCTTCTTCTGTTGATGTAGGTGATAATGTTATTGTGATTAATGCTGATAAAGTTGCTTTAACAGGAAATAAAGCAAATAAAAAGTATTATTATCACCACACAGATTATCCGGGAGGCTTAAAGTCTATAACTGCAGGCGAACTTAGAGAAAAAAAGCCAAAGAAACTCATCGAATTGTCAGTAAAGGGAATGTTGCCTAAAAATAGTTTGGGTCGTGTTCAGGGTTTGAAGCTTCATGTTTATACGAGTAAAGAAAAAATTGCACAGATTGCTCAGAAGCCAAAAGAACTTGATATAAAAAGTATAATTTAGAGGAAGGATATTAGAATTAGAAATGGCAAATACTCAATATATAGGGACAGGGCGTCGTAAAGATTCTGTTGCACGTGTCCGTTTAATTCCTGGTAACCAAAAAGTTACTATTAATGGTCGTTCTTTTAGTGACTATATACCAGCTGCTAATTTAAGGGCAGTTGTTGTACAACCATTTAAAGCAACTTCTACGGAAAATAATTATGATGTTAAAGTGAATGTAAATGGAGGAGGATTCTCCGGACAAGCGGGTGCCATTAGATTGGGCATTTCTCGTGCTTTATTACAAGTAGATCCTGATTTTCGTTCATCTTTAAAAACTGCAGGTTTATTAACAAGAGACTCACGAATGGTAGAACGCAAAAAATATGGTCTTAAAAAAGCTCGTCGTGCTCCTCAATTTAGTAAACGTTAATCTTTAATAAAAAATTTTTTAGTGACTATTTTTTAATTAAAATATAAGATAATAAATTTATATTTTGCTTAAATAATAAAGAATTTGGTTAAAAGACACTATAAATTTTTGTGAATTTGTTTATATATTCGATATTAAAATCCACGAATTAAAGATTTATTAATAATAATTAATAATAAAAACCTTCTTTTAAAAAAGAAGGTTTTTATTATGACTAAACTCAGTAAATATATATTTATTTGGTATATACCGTTTATTATTCAAAACGGTTAAATTTAAAAATTTTGTCTCATTTGCGTTAAAGTAAATAGGGTTATTTTGAGTATTAAAACTAAATATTGAAATTTTTGGAGTTTTTTATGTGTGGAATTTTTGGATATATAGGCGATAATAACGCCTTGCCTTTTTTAGTTTCTGGATTGGAAAAATTAGAATATCGGGGATATGATTCAGCTGGAATTTATATTCCTGAAATTCGAAATAAAAAAAATATTTTAATTAAATCAAAAGGAAAAGTTAAAAATTTAAAAGAAAAAGTTCAAAGTTATCCTGATAAAATATTTGGTAGGTTGGGAATTGCTCATACTCGATGGGCTACACATGGCAAACCTAGTATTGAAAATGCTCATCCTCAAGTAAGTGAAGATAAACGTTTTTATCTTGTTCATAATGGGGTAATTGAAAATTATTTGCAATTAAAGAAAAAATATCTGAAGGATATTGAGCTTAAATCTCAGACAGATACAGAAGTTGCAGTTCAACTGGTGGCTAAATTTGTAAAAAACGGTTTAGATACTTTATCTGCTTTTCGTAAAATGATCAGTTTGTTAAATAAAGATTCTACATATGCTTTTTTAATGATTGATTCCTATAATCCTAATGTTCTTTTTGTTGCGAAATCAAAAAGTCCTCTTTTAATTGGTTTTTCTAAACAAGCTAAGGTAGTAACATCTGATGCATTAGCTGCTCTTAATATTACAAAAGATTTTATCGATCTTAGAGACAGTGAAATAGCTATTGTATCACATAAAAAAATTGATTTATACGATGATAATGGAAATAAAATTGTAGATAAAAAGAGTTTTCATATAAACGCTGACCCTTCTGCTACTAAGAAAGGAATTTATCCTTTTTATATGCTTAAAGAAATTAACGAACAAGCAATTGTTATACGTGAATTAATTTCTCATTATTTTTCTGATAAAAAACCAATTATTAATAAGGATATATTATCTTCAATAAAACAAGCAGACCGGTTATATATAATTGCTGCTGGTACAAGTTATCATGCAGGGCTTATAGGTAGACGTTTCTTTGAAAAATGGGCTCATATTCCTACCGAAGTCCATGTTGCTTCTGAATTTGCTTATGATGAGCCTCTTCTTTCGAAAAATCCATTTTTTATTTTTCTTAGCCAGTCTGGGGAAACGGCAGATAGTCGACAATCTTTAGGTTTAATTAGACATCAAGGGTATAAAAGTTTGACTATAGCTAATGTTTTGGATTCTACTTTATGTCGTGAAGCTGATTATTCATTACCCATTATGGCAGGACCAGAAATTGCTGTTGCTTCTACCAAAGCTTATACTGCAGCGATAGTTACTCAAATTATTCTTGCTTCAGCTCTATCAAACCAAGACAATGGAGATTTACGTACTCAATTAAGTAAGTTAGCAATAAAAATGCAGTCAGTTCTTGATAATAAAACAAAAATAAAAAATATAGCCGATCGATATTTAGTTAATACAGATCGTGTTTTTTATATAGGTAGAGGCGCTGATGCCGATTTATCTTTAGAAGCAGCATTAAAATTAAAAGAAATAACTTATACGTTAGTTGAAGCTTTTCCTTCTGGAGAATTAAAACATGGTACCATTTCTTTGGTTGAAAAGGGTACGCCAGTAATTGCCTTGGTTTCACAAAATAAAACAGCAGGATTAACACGTTCTAATTTAGAAGAAACTTTGGCTAGAGGGGCAAAAACAATCACTATTGTTACAAAGGGCTTGTCTATGGAAGGCGATAATTTGATTTTACCTGAAATGTCTGGGGAAATGGAAAAGTTCGCTCCAATCTTAGAGGCTATTCCGATTCAGCTCCTTGCGTATTATGTTGCAATTGGGAGAAAGCTAAATGTTGATCAACCGCGGAATTTAGCAAAATCTGTTACAGTACAATAAAATAAATTGTTTAGTATTAAATTATTTTATAAATTTAGTATTTATTTATTAGATATAATTTTTTTATTAATTTACTTTGAATGATCTTTAAAATAATAATTAATAATAATATATCTTTTTAATTTGTGAAAATAAAGTTTTGTTAATTCATTGAATTGGTGAAGGCTTATAAAAAAAATATATATTAAAAAATAACATTTCTAATTTAAATAAATTAGTTTAATTTTTATAAAAAAAAAATTAAACTATAATTGAATAGTCAATAATTTTTTAAAAATAAGTTATTAATTAGCAAGGAGATAAAATGGCAAAATTAACTGTAGAGGATCTTAACTTAAAGGGTAAAAAAGTTTTAATGCGAGTTGATTTCAACGTTCCATTAAAAAATGGATCTGTTGCCGATGACCACAGAATAACGGCTGCTTTGCCAACGATTAAATATGTAATCAATCATGGGGGAAAAGCTATTCTTTTTAGCCACCTTGGTAGAGTTAAAAAATTAGATGATAAATCAAAATTGAGTTTAAAACCTGTTTCTGAGCGTTTAAGCAAACTAATTAATAAAAAAGTAATTTTTCCGGGGGTTACAGAAGGACCAAAATTAGAAAAAGCCATTTCTAATCTTAAAAACGGAGAAATTTTAATGGTTGAAAATACTCGTTTTGAAGATGTAGATAGTAATGGCAAATATATAAAGCGTGAATCAGGAAATGATCCGCAATTAGGTAAATATTGGGCTAGCCTGGGTGATGATATTTTTGTTAATGATGCGTTTGCTACAGCTCACCGTTCTCACGCTTCTAATGTTGGAATATCTTCTAATGTGTCTCAAGCTGCAGCAGGATTTTTGATGGGAAAAGAAATTAAATATTTAGATGTAGCTGTTAACAATCCTAAACGTCCATTTGTTGCTGTTTTAGGTGGTGCTAAAGTTTCTGATAAAATTGATGTGATAAAAAATTTATTATCTAAGGCGGATAAAGTTATTGTTGGAGGCGCGATGGCCTATACTTTTCTTTCGTCCCTAGGTCATAATATTGGTAAGTCAAAGTTTGAACCGGATAAAATTTCGTTGGCTAAAGAAATAATTGAAAATGCAAAAGATAAACTCGTTCTTCCAGTTGATACTGTGGGAGCCCAAGATTTTTCTAACGATGCTTCTACAAAAACGTTTGGTTCAGATATAGATGAAGGATGGATGGGCCTTGATATTGGTCCTAAAACAATTAAAAAGTTTCAGGATACATTGAAAAATGCTAAGACTGTGGTCTGGAATGGGCCTATGGGTGTTTTTGAAATGTCTAATTTCTCTAAAGGGACTCTTGAAATAGGTAAATTTATTGGTTCCCTTACTTCCAAGGGTGCTTCTACTATCGTAGGTGGAGGAGATTCAACTGCTGCGGTTTCACAATTAGGTATTTCAAATGAGTTTAGCCACATTTCTACTGGTGGTGGGGCTAGCTTGCAATACTTAGAAGGCAAGACTTTGCCAGGAATTGCTTCAATTTCAACTAAGTAAATTTTAAAAAATAAATATTAAATTTAAGTATTCTGAAGTATTTTGTATATAAAAAAAAGCGATGTTTGATAAACATCGCTTTTTCGTTTATATTTCGTTTATATTTTTTAACTATTTTCTATTATGCTTATTTGGTCTTTATTATTCATTGAAGCTCTCATTTGTTTTATATTTGGATTATTTAGATAATAATCTGCTATTGGATCTTCTATTTTTTCTTGAATAACCCTTCTAAGAGGACGAGCTCCCATATCTGGATTATATCCGAGAGAAACCAATTTGTCTTTAACATTATCATCTACTTTTATATTGAGGCCCTTATTCTTTAACATCGAATTAATGTCTCCGAGCATTAGGCTTACAATTTGCTTTAATTCTTTTTTACCTAATTTATTAAATTTAACAATTGCATCAAATCGATTTAAGAATTCTGGTTTAAAATAATTTTTTAATTTATCTACTAGTTGATTAGTTTTAGAGATTTCATTTGAGGCTTCTTCAGCTCCAAATCCAACTGTATTAAATCCTGTATCTCCGGTACCAGCATTAGAGGTAGCGATGATAATTGTATTTTTAAAGTTTACAGTTCTTCCTTGTGCATCGGTTAGACGGCCATCATCAAGGATTTGTAAGAAAGCATTTAAAACATTTGTATGAGCTTTTTCAATCTCATCTAAAAGGATTAATGAATAAGGATGACGACGAACTTTTTCAGTTAATTGTCCAGCGTCTTCATATCCAACATAACCGGCAGGTGCACCGATTAATTTAGAGATACTTTGTGGTTCCATATATTCTGACATATCAAAACGGAACATTGATTTTTCAGAACCAAACATTTCTCTTGCTAGTTGTCTTGCAGTTTCTGTTTTACCAACACCAGTAGGACCAACAAACAGGAATGAACCAATTGGTCTTGTACTTTTAGTCAGACCAACTCGATTTCTTCTAACAGCTTGTGCAATCTTTTCTACCGCTTGATTTTGACCAATAACACGTTTTTCAAGCTTTTTATCAAGATCTCTAAGTTGTGATGCTTCACTTTTATTAATTTCACCTACTGGAATATTAGTCTTTTCTTCAATAATCCGGGTAATATCAGAAACTTTAACTTTAGCTGCATCTTTAGAATTATCTGGGTGTTTTTCTGCCTCTACTTTTTGTTTTTTCAATTTATCAACTTGGTCTCTCCAATAACTGGCTTTTTCATAATCTTCTTTTTCAATTGATTGCTGTTTTAAGGCTTCAGCATTATTTATCTTTTGTTGAATATCTTCAGGACTAATAAATTGAAGATGTAAATTTTTTCGTGATCCCGCTTCATCTATAAGATCAATTGCTTTATCAGGTAGAAAACGATCCGTTAAATAACGAGATGATAGATTTACAGCTGCTTTTAAGACATCATCAGAATATGTTACATGATGAAAATCTTGGTATTTTTTCCTAATCCCTTTCAAAATATCCACAGTTTGTTCAGGAGTAGGTTCGTTTACCATTACTTGCTGAAATCTTCTAGCGATAGCTCCATCTTTTTCGATTTTACGGAATTCTTTAAGGGTGGTAGCACCAATTAATTGAAATTCGCCACGAGCTAGAGCAGGTTTAAGTATATTTCCTGCATCCATCCCTCCTTCAGCGTTTCCAGCACCCATGATTTCATGGATCTCATCTATAAAGACAATTACATCTTTTCTAGACTCAACTTCTTTCATTAATTGTTGCATTCTAGATTCGAATTGCCCACGCATACTGGTTCCTTGAACCATAGAAACCATATTTAATTGGATTACTTCTTTATTTAATAATTTTTCAGGTACTTTCTTTGCTACAATTGCCTCTGCAAGACCATCAACGATAGCTGTTTTTCCTACTCCAGCTTCTCCTATCATTACAGGGTTATTTTTATTACGACGATTAAGTATTTCAATCGTTCTTTCAATTTCTTTTTCTCTTCCAATTATAGGATCAAGTTTTCCCTTTCGAGCTTCTTCTGTTAAATTTATTCCATATTGACCGAGTAAGCCATTTCGTTTATTATTATTATTTCCATTACCTCTACTAGACTGGGCAGCTCTTTGGCCATTACCTGGCTGTTGCATATTACCCATTTGCCCATTGAGTTGACGGAATATATCATCTATACTCATATTTCCAAAACCAAATGGATTATTATAGTAGTTAGCCATTTTGTCTCCTTTATATCTAATAAAAAACTTAGATTTAGATCTCTTAAGGTGTTTGACCTTTACTGACCTTCAATTTAAATTATACGCTGTTTAGTGTATTAGTCAAGAAAGGTCAAATTTTTTTAAACTTTTTTATTTTTAATTTTTCTCTTAATTATAAATATTAAATTTTAATATACAAGATTTAGAATTCATATTTCTATAGTCTTCTTGGTTTAGAAACAAAAAAATCAATATTTAAAATGTTAAAAAAATATAAATACTAAACTGGTCTCGGTAAATAATTTAAATTATTAAAATAAAGGTTTATTATCTATATATGTATGAAAGAAAATTTTTTACTACTTCTTGAAAATTTACGAAAAGGAAAAATTAAATCTTTTCAAGTTACTTCGGAAAGTTTTCCTTCTTTTTATAAAATATGGAATAATTATAATTTTCAATCTGGGATTGAAGGTGTAGCTAAAAAGAAAGGAAAAATAATTTATAAGCGTAAACAAAAATAAAATTCCTTTTTGTTTTCATAATTTTTGTAAGCGTTTGTATATTTCTCCTAGTTATGGTAAAAATGGAATTTGGTAATATTTAATTTAAAATAGGAAGAGAGAAAAATGGTTTCAAAAAAATTTACAATTAGCGCAGAGACTGGTTTGCATGCTCGTCCAGCAACTATGTTAGTACAAAAAGCTTCAGAATTTAGTTCTGAATTAACATTAAAGTATCAGAATAAAAAGGTTAATTTAAAGTCAATAATGGGTGTTATGAGTTTAGGAGCTGGAAAAGATTCGCAAGTAGAAATTACGGCCGACGGTAAAGATGCCCAGAAAGCTTTAGATGGCGTTGAGAAAACTTTAAAAGAACAATCGTTAATAGATTAAAATTTATTGTTTAAAAATTTAAAAATGTTTTTAGTTGGAGTAGGTTGATTTTTATAGAACTTGAAGATTAAGTAAAAATCTAGATAATTATTGTTGTTGTAAGGGTATTAATAATGTATTTTATAAATTACGAATAAACTTTTTATTAAATATTAGCTTTATTTTGATTAAGGATTGTTATTATTACAAGAATAAAGGCACTTTTACGAGTGTTTTTTTGTTTAAACTTTAAAATTAAATTATATTTTTTAGAAAATAATAGGTAAAAAAATAAGAAATTTATTTTTGATATAAGCAATTTATATTTTTGGTTAATTTGATTTGCTTAAATGAGTATATATAATAGAGATTATGAATATCGGCTTATTTACTGATACTTATTTTCCCCAAATATCGGGTGTTAGTACAAGTGTGTCAATTCTTGCTTATGAATTAAGAAAGTTGGGAAATAACGTATATATTTTTACAACAACAGACCCAAAAGTAAAACGTTCTCAATATAATAAGGGGAAAGAAAAATATATCTATCGTTTTTCATCATTTCCCTATCCTTTTTATGGAGCTAGAAATCGACGTATAGCTTTTAGAGGCTATTTTGAGGCAATTAAAATTGCTAAAATGTTGAGCTTAGATATAGTGCATACACAAACAGAATTTAGTATCGGACTAATAGGCAAAATAGTTGCTCACCAGTTGAATGTACCACAAATACATACCTACCATACAATGTATCAAGATTATACACAAAATATAATGAGCGGTCATTTAATTAAAGCTAACGGGGTTAAAAGAATTGCTCGTTTATTTTTGGGATCGGTTAATGGGATAGTTGCTCCAAGTAAAAGAGTTTATGATACTTTACGTGGTTATGGGATAAAATGCTCAATGCCCATTATTCCAACCGGAATACCGTTTTTAAAAAAAAATTCAAAGAATTCAGTTTTAAAATTAAGAAGAAGTTTAAATATTAAAGAAAAACAACCAGTTATTTTATATTTAGGAAGAATTTCCCGTGAAAAAAGTATTGATCAACTTATTAAAATGATACCTTACATTATAAAAGATTATTCCAATGTCATTTTAACCATTGTTGGAGATGGTCCTGAAAGAAAAAACCTTGAGAAATATGTAACTGATTTAGGTATCAAAAATAATATTAGATTTGTTGGAATGGTTGACCATTCCAAAATTTATTCTTATTATAAATTAGCTAATGTTTTTGTTAGTACTTCTACATCAGAATCTCAAGGACTTACCTTTTTAGAATCAATAAACGCGAATACTCCCTTTGTAGCAATTAACAATTCCTTTGTTTCTAAAATTGCAGAAAATAGATTTATTGGTAAAACTGTTGTTCGAAGTAATCAAATGATACCTTATATAGAAGGTTATTTAAAAAATAGTTTTTATAAAAAAGAAAACAAAAGTCGCAAAAAGATTCTTGAAATTAATAGTTCTGAGAATTTTGGAAAGAGAATTTTTAATTTTTATAAAAGAATTTTAGATGAATTTAATAAGGATGATTTAGGCTATCTTCCCTATAATAGCGGCCATATCGATAATAGAACAGATATTTTTAAATGATTTTATATAATAAATATTTTAAGAAAATATTAATTTAGTTAATATAAGTAATTTTTAGTGTTTATTTAGTTTTTTTATATTTTTTACTTAATGATAATCTGAATAATTTTTTTATTTATTATATAATTTTTATTGTTAATTTTTATTGAGTTATCTACATTATTATTAGCATTCAATTTATAAAAATTTAATTTTAGTTACTTTATTCTTTGTTTCAATATATATTTGTGATTTTTAACTTGTAATATAATACCAACTAATTATGAAAAAAATAGTGTCGAAAAACAATTCTGAAATTGAACCCATAATTAAGAGACTTGATGCAATGGAAAAAGATCAATCTATATCCAGATTTAAAATAAGGAATTTTGAATTATATGGTATAAACCTTGTAAAAGCGACTTTTGATAGTGAAAAACAAATTTATTTATTGAAAGAATTAAGGAATGGTCATATATATGAATTTGATAATATTGACCTTGCATCTATTGAAATATATGAGGTTTTACATGATTTAAAATTAACTTTTTAAACCTAATTTTTAATGATGTTAAAAAGATTTTTTAGAACAATTAAGGGAATAAAACCCACTTTTCATATTTCTCCTCTATTTTATTTTTTTCTATTTTATTTATTTTTTTTAGAATTAAAAACCGTTATAGAATATTTTGTAAGTTTTAACCTTGATATTAAGACACCTTATCAAGTTTTAATTGCAATCTTAAATCCTCTTCCGACAGCAATTTTATTATTTAGTATTGGTCTTTATTTTCGCGGTTATTTAAGATATTGGATAATAATATTTTTTAATTTTTTTCAAAGTTTATGGCTTTTTTCTAATATTCTTTATTATAGAGAATTTAATGATTTTATTACTTTATCAGTTATTTCATCAGGTACTTCTGTAGGTGAGAATTTAGGTAAGTCTATTTTAAATATTATTCATCCTTCTGATTTCTTAGTTTTTCTTGATATTTTAGTATTAGCTTTTTTAATTATATTTAAACAAATTAGATCTACACACAAAGGTATGAAAGGATACGCCATTTTCGCATCTATATTTGGGGTAATCTCTATTTTTCTAGTTTATGGTTTAGCAAGCGCCAGTCGTTCGGGACTTTTAACTAGAACTTTTGATAATAATTATACGGTAAAATATTTAGGGTTGAACGAATATGCTGCAATTAATTTTTTTCAAAATAATAAAGAGAGAGAAAACAGGGAAAATGCTAATAAAAAAGAATTAAAGCCAATAGCAAAATGGATCAAAAAAAACCATACTTCTGATAATCCTAAATATTTTGGTATTGATAAAGGAAAAAATGTTTTTGTTTTTCATTTGGAATCTTTCCAGCAATTTTTAATTGGTCTTAAGGTTAATGGGCAAGAAGTAACCCCAAATTTAAATAAATTTTATCATGATGAACATACTATGTCTTTTGATAATTTTTACCATCAAGTAGGGCAAGGGAAAACTTCTGATGCTGAAACAATGCTTGATAATTCGCTTTTTGGTTTGCCTTCTGGTTCTGCGATGGTGAAATATGGAAGGAGCAATACTTTTAATTCTATTCCTGGAATTTTATCTAGAAGGGGATATTCAACAGCTGCTTTTCATGGAGATGTGTCAACCTTTTGGAATCGGAACAATACTTATAAATCGTGGGGATATCAATATTTTTTTAGCAAGAATTTTTATAAAAATTCTAATAAATCTAACTTAAATTTAGGTTATGGAATGCTTGATAAAATTTTTTTGAAAGATACCTCGAAATATATTTCACAATTGCCTCAACCTTTTTATGCTAAAATTATTACTTTAACTAACCATTATCCTTATGAAGTAAATAAAGAAATTTCTAGACAATTCCCTTCCACCAAAACCGGTGATAAAACTGTCGACCATTATGTTCAGACAGCTCATTATCTTGATTCAGCTTTCGGTGAATTTATAAATTGGCTAAAGAAAACTGGTTTGTATAATAATAGTTTAATTTATGCGTATGGTGATCACTACGGGATTTCTCAAAATCATAAACCAGCAATTGCTCAATTATTAGATAAAAAAAATGGTAAAGTTAATAATTTTGACTTAGCTCAATTTCAAAAAGTTCCTTTAATGATACATGCAAATAATTTACCAGGTGGTATTAATCATACTTATGGTGGGGAAATTGATGTTGCACCTACATTATTAGATTTATTAGGAATACCTTCTAATAATTTTTTGGAGTTTGGTAATGATTTGCTATCTTCACAACGCAAGCAAGTGGTAAGTTTTATAAATGGAGATTTTGTCACTCCTAGATATATTAAAATGAATAGTTCTTATTGGGAGACCAATACAGGAAAAAGAGTAAACTATAATAAGTTACCAAGAGCGGATAAAGAATATATTAATAATTCTCAAAAATATGTTAATAAGCAGTTAACTTATTCAGATAAAATAATCAACGGTGATCTATTAAGATTTTATAGAAATCCAGATTTTAAGAATGTTAATAAAAAGTCTTTTAATTACGCCTATAAAAATACTATAAATAAGCTTGCGAGTTTAAGAAAAATTGAACCAAGTTCATTGGATGCAAAAAATAAAGGGCGCAGTTTTGTTAAAGATTATCAAACTTCAGAAATAATGATTAAGCACCATAAACAAATAGTAAAGGATTTGAAGTTGTTAAAACAACAAAAACAAAAAGAGAAAAATGAAAATAGGTCATCACAGTCAATAGAAGAAAGTTTGCCAACAAAACCATAATATAAATTTAATTAAATTTTATTTCCTCTTGACCTTCGGTCTAAGGGAAGTTAATATATAAAAGGCTAGGTTAAAGAGACAAAAACAGAAGTA
>CAKQDH010000001.1 GCA_934229385.1 uncultured Oenococcus sp. | reverse complement strand
TTGGTTGGAAGAGAAATATAATTTTTTTTACTTAATTGTCTAGCTATATCACTGTGAATATAAACAGCTGCCTCAATTATTTTTAGTAAATTTTTGTTTTTGAATTGGGCTAAAAATCCTGTAATTATTCCTGCTAAAGTGTCTCCCATACCTCCAATTGATTGAAATGGTCCACCTATAGTAAGTTTGTAATAATTTTTTGTGTTAGTTAAATCATATATTTCCGTGTTTGAGCTTTTAAGGACTAAATAATTGGCGTTTAATTTTTTTAATAAAGAAAAATTATTATCAGAATTTTGTTCTGGAATTTTTAATCCTGATAATCTTACCCATTCCCCTTGATGGGGGGTTAAAACCGTTATAGGTTTGTCTGGTAAGGTTACTTGTCCTTCTCCAATAATTGAAAGTGCTGTTCCATCTATAATAATCTTTTGTTTTTCTGTAGCTATGTTAAATAATGTCTTTAATATGTCAGTTGAAAATTGGTTTTTCTCTAAACCAGAACCAATTAAGATAGTATCAGCACTTTTAATAAGGCCTAGTAATTGATTTTGGTTACTATAATCACAAAACATAGCTTCAGGTATGGTAGATAGCATGGTTGTTCGATTTACAAAGTCGGAAGCTAACGTTGTTAAACCAGCTCCAGAATAAACAGCTGCTTTTGTTGCCATGATTGATGCACCACCGAAAGATTTACTGCCGCAAATAAGTAAGGCCCTTCCAAATTTAGATTTATAGGTATTTTTAGCCCTTTTTTTTATAATTTCTTTTAAAATTTTTTCTTTAATTATTTTTTCTTTCATTTTAAATAAAAACCTATTCTAGTTCTTTACATAGAAATTATAATATATTAATTTGCTTTAGTTTAATTTTAATTTTTTTAAGATATAATAATGGGGTAAAATTAAAATTAAGTTTAGATGTAAGCTATAGTTATTATAAAATTTTTGTAAGAAAGGGGGGTGATTTTATTATTGTTAGGTAGTAATTCATACACTTTCCAATTTTTAGGATTAAGTTTTGATTGGACAACTATTATTTCTACGATAGTAGGGTTTTTTATTGTTTTAGGGATTGTTTATTTTTTTTCTCGGAATATAAAATTGCGTCCTGGTAAAAGACAAAATGTCCTAGAATGGTTAATAAATTTTACAAACGGAATAGTAAAAGATCAAATCCATAGTAAAGAGGGGCCTACCTATGGTTTATATATATTTACGCTTTTTTTGTTTATATTTATAGAAAATCAGTTAGGCCTCTTTCTTGAATTCGGGAACGATCGTGCTCGTATAAAAAGTATAACTGCTACGCCCTTAATAGCTCTTACTTTAGCGTTAGTTTCTCTGGTAATTGCTCATTATGCCGGTGTGTCCAAATTTGGTTTTAAAAAGTATTTGAAACTTACTTATTTTTCTCCTGGTTTTTTGTTTCCTTTTAAGCTGTTAGATCAATTTACTAACTTTTTAACGTTAGGGCTCCGGATTTTTGGTAATATTTTTGCAGGAGAAATTTTATTAGATTTAATCTCTGGATTTGCTTTACCAAGTAACACGTTAGGTTCCACCTTTGGATTTGTTTTTGGCCTCTTTTTGGAATTAATTTGGCAAGCATTCAGTGTTTTTATAGGGGCTATACAGGCTTTTGTATTTACAACTTTAACGAGTGTTTATATTAACCAAATGTTGGTTGAAGATTAAAAATTTTTAATTATCATAAATAATTTGTTATATTTATTTAGGCAAAAATAACTTATATTTAAAGGTTTAATTTTAATAGTTTTAAAATATAATTGTAATTAGTAATTAAAGGAGAAAAAAATGAATTATATCGCTGCAGGAATTGCTTTATTTGGTTCAGCTTTAGGTGCTGGTTTTGGTAATGGAATGTTGATGTCGAAATTATTGGAATCAATCGCTAGGCAGCCTGAATTAGAAGGACGCTTAAGAACTAATATGTTCATTGCGATGGCTTTAGTCGAGGCTATGCCCGTTATCGTTGTAGCTATGTCCTTCTTATTGATCAATGCATAAAGTATAATAAAATAAGGAGGTAGAGATGGGCGCAATAACCGTAATTTTAATTCCTCAAGGATCTGCAATTTTTGTCCTTTTAACTTTTGTACTTTTAATGTATTTGGTTAAAAAAATTGCTTGGACGCCTATTACAAAAATGATGGATACGAGAGCTGATCAAATTAATAACGATTTAGATTCAGCTGAAAAAAGTAGAGGTAAAGCAACCGAACTTAAGGAAAATGCTAATAAAAATTTAAAAAAAAGCCGAACTCAGGCTGATAAAATAATTGAAGATGCCCGTAAAAATTCGAGGGATGAAGCTAAAGATATTATTGACTCTGCACAAAGTCAGGCCACCTCGATTAATAAGCAGGCTCAAATTGATGCTAAACAGGCAAAACAAGATTCGCTTAATACCGCTAAAGATCAAATAGGTGATATAGCTATTTCTATTGCTTCTGAAATCTTAAAAAGAGAAATTAATAAAAAAGATCACGAAAGACTTATTAATGGGTTCATTAATAAAATTAACCATCAAACTTCAGAAGGGAATTCGAAGGGAAAACTTTAATGGCTCTTAATGCAAGTAAAGTAGCAAATAACTATGCTAAAGTTTTAAAGAGTATTTCGGGGTCTAAAGCTTCTGTTATTTTAAAAGAAATTAAGAGAGTTAATGTTATTCTTAAAAAGAATAGTAGATTAATCCAAGTTTTAGACGATGTTTCAGTCAGCAAAAAACAGCAAAATATTTTTTTATCATCTTTATTGCAAGATACTTCAAAAATAACTCGTAATTTTTTTCATATGTTGGCGGACAATCGACATATTTTTTTAGTAGATGACGTTATCCAATATTTTACTAATTTGATTGAAAAAGAAAGAGGCAGCTTAACGGCAATTGTTAAGACTGCAATTCCTCTTACTACAAATCAAAAATATAAAATAATTAATATTATAAAAAAGAAATTTGGATATTCTAATTTAAATAAAATTGAAATTAACAATATTATTGATACTAATATTACAGGCGGTATAATAATTAAAATTGACTCCAAAACAATTGATTATTCAATTAAGAAAAGGTTACAAAACTTGAATAGTCGGTTTAAAAAAACTACTGAAGAGGAGGAATGATTGATGGCAATTAAATCAGATCAAATTAGTTCTTTGATAGAACAACAACTTAAAGATTATGATTCTTCCTTAAAAATTGATGAGGTTGGTACAGTTACTTATGTTGGTGATGGAATTGTTAGAGCTAGTGGCTTGGCAAATGCAGAAGCTGGGGAACTATTACAGTTCCAAAACGGCATTTACGGAATGGTACAAAACTTAGAAGAATCAGAAGTTGGCATTATTGTTTTAGGGGACTTTTCTCAGATTTCTCAAGGAGATTCTGTTAAAAGAACTGGTAAAATTATGCAGGTTCCTGTTGGCAAAGAATTAATTGGAAGAGTTGTTAATCCTCTAGGCCAACCAATTGATGGAAAGGGCAGTATTAAAACTAATCACTCTCGCCCTATTGAATTTAAAGCTCCAGGTGTAATGGACAGGCAAGGGGTATCTCAGCCCTTACAAACAGGAATTAAATCTATTGATTCTTTAGTGCCAATTGGTAGAGGACAACGTGAACTTATTATCGGTGATCGAAAAACAGGAAAAACTTCGTTAGCTATTGATACTATTTTAAATCAAAAAAACCAAAATATGATTGTCGTTTATGTTTCTATTGGTCAAAAAGATTCTACTTTAAGAAGCCAAGTTGAAACTCTCCGCCAAATGGGTGCTCTTCCGTATACAATAGTTGTTTCTGCAGGACCTTCGGAACCGTCTCCAATGCTTTATTTAGCTCCTTATGCAGGTACAGCTATGGGAGAACAGTTTATGTATAATAAAAAAGACGTTTTAATTGTTTATGATGATTTAAGTAAACAAGCTGCTGCTTATAGGGAACTTTCATTAATTTTAAGACGGCCTCCTGGCAGAGAAGCTTATCCCGGTGATATTTTTTATACACATAGTAGGATGTTAGAAAGATCAGCCAAATTAAACGATAAATTGGGTGGTGGTTCAATGACTGCTTTACCGATAGTCGAAACACAAGCCGGTGATATTTCTTCTTATATTCCAACCAATGTTATTTCTATTACCGATGGGCAAATATTTTTGAATTCTGATCAATTTTATGCCGGTAATCGTCCAGCGGTTGATTCAGGAGCTTCTGTCTCTCGTGTTGGTGGTGATGCCCAGATTAAGGCAATGAAAAAGCTTACCGGAACTTTACGTTTGGACTTAGCTTCTTATCGAGAATTACAGGCGTTTTCCCAGTTTGGTGCTGATTTAGATGCTCCAACAAGAGCTAAATTAGATCGAGGGGAAAGGACGACAGAAATTTTAAAACAGCCTTTGCATAAACCAATACCAGTTGAACAACAAGTTATGATTTTTTATTCACTTACTCATGGGTATTTAGATGATATTAAAGTTTCTGACATTCAAGATTTTGAAAATGAATTAATTAAATTTATATCGGAAAGTAAAAAATATTCCAAATTATTAGAGCAAATTAAAAAAACGGGGAACTTGCCTAATGAAAAAGAATTAAAATCTTCCATTGATAATTTTAAGAAAAAATTTGTTAATCTTCATTCTCAAAAAAATAAAAGTGCACAAAAAGGTTAAATAAAAAGGAGATAAGTTAAGTGGCTAATCTTCAAGGTATTAAACATAGAATAGGATCTACAAAAAAAACACGACAAATTACTAATGCTATGTACATGGTTAGTTCTAGTAAGCTTAACCAAATTTTGCGATATACTTCTAAATATCTTGATTATGCTAATCATGTAGAAGACATAATAGCCCATTTGTCTCAAGGGAATTTTTTAAAGCAAAAAGAAAAATCAAGTATCCCTTTTTTGGCAAAAAGAAAGGTTAATAAGACTGCATTATTAGTAATTACTTCTGATCGCGGTTTAGTTGGTTCCTATAATAATCAGGTTCTTAAAAAAACTGATCGTTTAATAAGCAAAAATAATTTAACACCAAAAAATACTTTGATTTTTTCAATCGGAAGCAAAGGTACGGATTATTATCGAAAAAAAGGTTTTAAAATAGCTTTTCAAAACCTAGCTATTGGTGATGTACCAAAGTTTTGGGAAGTATTTGATTTAGTTAAAGAAATTACTAAAGAATATTCTTCTTATCAATTTGATGCTTTAAAAATTGTTTATAGTCATAATGTAAACCGTTTAGTTAATAGAGTCATTATAAAAGACCTTTTACCTATTGATGAAAATAATTTTAAAAAAGATAAAAAGGGAAAACTTATAAATAATAAATATACGAATGCCAATGTTGATTATGATTTTGAGCCTTCCCCTCAATCTTTGTTAAAATCAATTTTGCCACAATATGTCCGTTCATTATTATATGGAATTATTTTAGACTCTAAAACTTCCGAACATTCTTCTTCTGTGACTGCTATGCAGTCGGCTACGGATAATGCAGATGATATGGTATCATCTCTTAATCTTCGATATAATCGTGCTAGGCAAGCGGCTATAACTACAGAAATCACTGAAATAACCGGTGGTCAAGCTGCTCTTCAATAAGAAAGGAGAAATAGATGGTCGAAAATAAAACAAACTTTAAAAAAGAAAATAGGAATAATCAAGGAGAAAAAAAAGCTACCAGCCCTTCTTCCTCCTCTAACAATAAAAAAACATCTACCGGAAGTATTCTTCAGGTTATAGGGCCTGTAGTGGATGTTCAGTTTCCGGATAATGCGAAGTTTCCTAATATAAACGATGCTTTAAAAGCCAAACTCTCTGATAATTCTGAAGTTACCTTAGAAGTATCGATTGATTTAGGGGACAATGTCGTTAGAACTATTTCAATGGATTCAACGGATGGACTGAAAAGGGGTGCTAAGGTCATAAATACAGGTTCACCCATTAAAGTACCCGTCGGTAATGCAACTTTGGGTCGTGTTTTTGATGTTTTAGGTGAGCCTATTGATTATAAGAGTAAAATTCCAGATAATGTACCTCGCCATTCTATTCATAGATTAGCTCCTAAATATAAGGATTTATCTACTTCTTCACAAGTTTTAGAAACAGGAATAAAAGTTATTGATTTGCTTGAGCCTTATTTGAGAGGTGGAAAAACTGGGCTTTTTGGTGGTGCTGGTGTAGGTAAAACCGTTTTGATTCAAGAATTAATTCATAATATAGCACAAGGACATAATGGTATCTCTGTTTTTACCGGTGTTGGTGAAAGAACCCGTGAAGGTAATGACATGTATTATGAGATGAAGAAAAGTGGTGTTTTAAAAAATACTGCAATGATTTATGGACAAATGGATGAATCTCCTGGAGCTAGAATGCGTGTTGGTTTAACTGGTCTGACGATGGCAGAAGATTTTCGTGATGATCAGGGTAAAGATGTTTTATTATTTATTGATAATATTTATAGATTTACACAAGCCGGTTCAGAAGTTTCTGCCTTATTAGGTAGAATTCCCTCAGCTGTTGGTTATCAACCAACATTAGCTACTGAGATGGGCCAGTTACAAGAGCGAATTACTTCTACAAAAAAGGGTGCTATTACTTCTATTCAAGCTGTTTATGTACCGGCAGATGATTATACAGATCCAGCTCCAGCCACGACTTTTGCCCATTTAGATGCAACTACTAATTTGCAACGATCTTTGACTCAACAAGGTATTTATCCAGCTGTGGATCCTCTTAAATCTACCTCTAGTGCGTTGTCTTCGGAAATCGTTGGCCAGGAACATTATGATGTTGCTAATCAAGTTCAACATGTGCTTCAACGTTATAATGAATTACAAGATATAATTTCTATACTTGGAATGGATGAATTATCTGATGACGAAAAATTAATAGTTAATCGAGCTCGGCGAATTCAATTTTTCTTAAGTCAGCCATTTCATGTTGCAGAACAATTTACAGGTATTCCTGGACAATATGTTCCTGTTTCAGAAACTATACGTGGATTTAAAGGTATACTGGAAGGAAAATATGATAATTTACCAGAAGAAGCTTTTCATAACGTTGGGACAATTGATCAGGCTGTAGAAAAGGCTAAAAAACTTAATCAAGGTGGTTAAAAATGGAAGAAGTTTCCCAAAAAGATGAAAAACGCCTTCATTTTTTAACGATTAAGATAGTAACCCCTGGTGGTACTATCTATAATCGTAACGATATTAAAATGGCAGTAATGAATACTATGACTGGTGAATTAGGTGTGATGGCTAATCACGTTCCATTGGTAGTTGCGCTTAAAATTTCTCAGATGCGTATTTATCGTGAAGCAAAGGTTGATCTTTATGCTATAAATGGAGGGTTTGCAGAATTTAGAAATAATTTATTAACAATTGTGGCAGATTCGGCTGAAAATGCTAATGACATTAACCTTTCTCGAGCTTTAAATGCCAAAAAAAGAGCTGAAACGAGAGAAAAAAATGCTGCAACAGCTAAAGAAAGAGATAGAGCCCGTATTGCTCTTACTAGAGCAATTAATCGTATTAAAACATCAAAGGCTTAAATTAAATAAAAATTTAAAAGCACATTTATGTGCTTTTTTTTATTACAAAATTTAATTTTAATAAACTTTATCTTTTTAGATTTATTTTTTATAAATAAACTAAATTTAGTAATTTATGAACTTAATGAATTTATTTAGAATATAGTTCATAATTATATATATGCAGAATTTATTCCAAATCTTATTTATGCTTATATGCATTTATTTATCTTTTTGGAGTTTGCGTAATGTAAACTTTGAAAAATTCATTTATTTTAGAGCAAAAAAACAAATAATTTTATTAAGAACTTTTTTAGCTATTTCACTTGGTTTTATAGTTTCTAATTTTTTTCTGACGATGGGAAATTTAATTATAAATTTTTCAATGAATATTAGCCGTTAAAAGCAGCGTGTTATAATAATTTTGATTATGGCAAAAGATATTGGAATTGATTTAGGAACGTCAAATGTTTTGATATACGTCAAGGGACAAGGCATTGCATTAAATGAGCCTTCGGTAGTCGCTATTGACGCAAAAACAAATGAAGTTTTAGCTATCGGTAGTGACGCATATAAATGGATAGATCGTGGCAACCAAGAGATACGTGTTGTCCGGCCTTTAAAGAAAGGAGTTATTTCTGATTTTGACGCTACAGAAGCTATGCTAAGCACTTTTATTAGTCAACTTAGGGTTAAAGGTTGGATGAGTAAACCTAATATTATGATTTGTACTCCTACTAACGTTACGGAAATTGAGAAAAAAGCGATTGTCCAGGCCGCACAATCGGCAGGTGGTGCTAATGTTTATTTGGAATATGAACCGAAAGTAGCAGCTGTAGGAGCAGGTCTAGATATTTTTAATTTTGTTGGAAGTATGATTATAGATATCGGAGGAGGGACTTCAGATATTGCTATTCTTTCCGGAGGAGATATTGTTATAAGCCAATCTCTTAGAACAGCTGGTGACCAAATGACTCAAGATATTATTAATCATGTTAGACAAGAATTTGGCATCTTAATTGGAACCCCTATGGCCGAGAAAATAAAACGAGAAGTTGGTTCTGCTTTACAGGTTTCGAATCCCACCAAAGTGACTATTAGAGGCCAAGATTTAAACGATACAAATTCTATCAAAGGCTTGCCGAAACAAATTTCGGTTGATTCAAACGATATACAAGAAGCTGTTCATCTAACTTTAAATAGTATCGTTAGAGCTTGTAAAGATATACTTTCACGAGTACAGCCAGGCCTTGCTGGTGATATTATAGACCGAGGTATTACGTTAACAGGGGGCGGATCTTTATTAGGAGCTAATGTTAAAAATGGAGGTCTCGACGTCCTTCTACAGCAAGAATTACAAGTTCCAGTTCATGTATCGGATTCGCCTCTTGATAATGTTGCAAAAGGGGCTGGTAGTTTATTAGAATATGCTAAAAGAGAGCAACGTGGACGTCAGAAAGTATTAGGAATTGCGGATCCTTCTTTTAGGAAAAATTTTGATAAAAATTCTTTAATGGAACCTAATGATGTTCAAATAAATGAGGTGAAAAGATAGATGTCAAGTTCTAAAAAATCTTTTCAAGTAGAAGTTTTAAAGGGAAATGAAAGTTTGAACGTTTGTATTGAAAAAAAAAGTATTGGAAAAATTTTAACTAAAAATAACCTTTTTCAGGCTTTAGATATCTATAATAATTTTTTAGGAAATTATAAACGAGAAAAGCAAGCAATATATGCTGTAATAGCAAATTATAATCTAAAAAAGATATAGAAATGTTAAGAAAAAATTTACAAAACCAAAATCTAGTCCTTAGTCGTCATAATGATTCGCGAATTGATTGGCGAATCATTTTTATTGTAATTATATTTATGATTATAAGTTTTTTCTCCCTTTATTTCGCTTTAAGGGCAGATGAAAGTAATTCTATTATTAGGACTTTATTTACGCAGGCTCTTTGGTGGATTTTCGGGTGGTTAGTCGCTATTTTGTTAATGCATCTTGATTCTGATCAATTAAACAGAATTACGCCTACAGTTTATTGGTTAGGTATAATTTTACTAATATTAGTTTTAATTGGTTATAGTAGGTCTTTAGCAAGCACAAATCAGGCCAAATCTTGGTTTAGTTTTGGAAGTATTACTTTTCAGCCTTCCGAATTTATGAAGCCAGCTTTTATCTTAATGTTAGCGAGGATTGTCTATAAACATAATAAAAAATATCCTGAACATTCGGTTAAAGGTGATTTTACTTTGATAGGTAAAATGTTGCTTTGTTTTTTTCCTGTTTTATTGCTTATTCTAATGCAACCTGATTTTGGCTCTAGTTTAGTATTTTTGGCTATATTTGTAGGAATCTTTTTAGTGTCAGGAATTTTAAACAGAATCCTAGTCCCACTTGTTTTATTTTTTGTTAGTTTATTTTCTTTAATGCTTTTTTCTGTAACGACTTCAGTAGGTCGAAATATACTAATTCATCTAGGGTTTAAAGCTTATCAGTTTAGTCGTATTGACGTTTGGTTACATCCTGCTTCAAATAAAGGGAACGCTGATGCGTATCAATTATATCAGTCAATTAAAGCAATAGGTTCAGGTAAATTAACAGGAAGCGGGTTTACAAATTTTCCGGTTAATGTTCCTGTAAGGGAATCTGATATGATTTTTTCAATCATCGGAGAAGGAGCTGGTTTTATAGGAGGCATATTATTAATTATTTTATACTTCTTCTTAATATATAGCCTTATTAAAAGGGTTTTTGAAACCAAAAATGCTTTTTATGCTTATGTAATTTCTGGTGTGGTCTTTATGATTTTGTTTCATGTTTTTGAAAATGTTGGTATGACGATGGGGCTAGTTCCTTTAACGGGTATACCGTTGCCCTTTATTAGTCAGGGAGGATCGGCATTAATTGCCAATATGATTGGTATTGGGTTAGCTTTGAGTATGCAATATCATAATTTTAAGAGCGATTTTTCACAAAGAGGAAATAATTTTAGATGATGGATGATCAAATTAAATTAGTAAAAAAAACAGTTAATAAGGCTCAACAAAAATTATATTCAGGAAAAATATATGAATCTTTAAATATGCAATTAGAAAATTTAGCGGGTAGTATATCTAAAAAAAGTAGAACTATCGTTAAACCAATTGAAAACAGTGATGAAGCACTTTCTTTAATGCAGAAAAACTCGGAAAAGTTTATAAAAACTAAAAAGATTTTCTTAACTGATGATCAAATTTTCGCTATTTTAAAACAACTTGGTTCAACAAACCCTACTTATCGAGACCATGGAGCTTTTTATTTCTTAACTGATGTAATTTCTAATAAAGCTATAACTCTCAAACAAATGCGTTGGATCACAAATTATCTAATTTCTGATAAAAGTTTATTTGATCATATTCTAGAACCTGTAAATGACGCAGTTTTTAAAAGATCTTTTTCAGTTTTAATTTTAAGTCAATTGTTAGCAGCAAATAATAAATTTCATTTTATTGATTCTCAACTTAAAAAAAGAATCATAGTACAAATTGCTTCTTATTCGCTTTTAGAAAAAGACCCTCGTGGTTTTGTTGGTGGAAAAGGATGGGCTCATGCTTTTCTCCATCTTATAAATACATTAATTTTGCTTTGTGGCGATAATAAAATTATAAGAGCAGATAAAGTCTTACTTTTAGGTTCTGTACTTGTTGGGTATCATAATATTACAAAGCCTTTTGTAGCTGGAGAAGATTCAAGAATGGCTTCTTTTTTAGGGTATATTACTAATTTAAATGAAATTTATGAAGATTATTTTTTACGAGTTTTAAAATTTTGGCACCAAGATTTAACAAACCAAATGTCGGTATCCACGGAAGCGGGATGGAATAAAGTATATAATCGCAACCGCTTATTACAAGTTATTATGTTGAAGAAAAAAAATTTTCCGACCGCAATTATTCAGTATATTAAGGACACTAACGATTATCTAAATTAATTTTTTTATTTGATATTTTTTATAAATTATGAGATGATTTAGATTCAAAATTATTTTACATTTTACTTAATTGAATTAAGAAAGATAAATAAATATGTCAAAAAAAATTCGTGTGGGATTATTTTTTGGTGGTAATTCTTCCGAGCATGACGTAAGTAAACGTTCTGCCAAGAATTATTATGATGCACTTAGCCCTAACAAATATGAAGTTTTACCTATTTTGATTTCGAAAAAAGGGGTTATGATAAATACAGAATTATCTAAGCAAATATTGTTTGGGGCTGACGAAGACAAAATACTTCAAAAGGTAACTTTTTCGAAGGACTTATTTTATTCAATAGATGCTATTAAAAATTTAAAATTAGACCTTTTTTTTCCATCTGTTCATGGGAACTTAGGAGAAGATGGTACATTAGCTGGTTTTTTTAGGTTGTTAAAAAAGCCATTTGTTGGTTCTGGTTTACGGGCTCATGCTGATAGTTTCGATAAAGTTGTTACTAAAGAATTGATGACTGCAAACAATATTCAAAATACTAAATTTCTGGTTATTTTACAATCAGATAAAAATAAACCTAGTTGGAAATTAGTTAAACAAAAGTTAGGCAAGGAAGTTTTTGTTAAAGCTGCTAACCAAGGATCCTCTGTGGGCATGTCTAAAGTTTCTAATGAAAAAGAATATTTGAAAGCTTTAAAAGATTCTTTTCAATATGATGAAAAAATTATTGTTGAAGAAAGTGTTGAACAACCTACGGAATTAGAAATTGGCTTAATTGGAAATAATAAAATTATTACCAGCCCAATAGGTGCTCATTGGGTTCCAGGGCAAAAAGAAGGTAAAAGTTGGTTTGATTACAAAAATAAATTTATTGATAATACTCATGTAATCTATCAAATTCCTGCAAGAATCTCTAAAGAAAAAGAAATAGAAGTAAAAAAAATGTCTTTAAAGGCTTATAAAATATTAGGTGTTAAGGGTTTTGCTAGGATCGATTTTTTGATGGACAAAAACAAAAAAATTTATTTAAACGAATTTAATACTTTACCTGGCAATACTAATATGAGTCTTTTTCCTGTTTTATTTGAGAAAGCTGGGATGTCTAGAAGTGAACAAGCCGATAGACTAGTTAATTTAGCTTTTGAAGAGTTTAATCGCCAACAAAATATAAGTTATTCTTTTGTTGGATTAGGTTCTGAAAAGATTTCTCAAAAAGGGTTATAAACTTAATTAAATTTTACTTTGTAGTAAATTTATTAATATTTATTAAAGGGTTAATTTTTTAAGTTTAGTTAATTAATAAAGACTTTGGTTTTTAATAATGGATTAAACTTAATAATCATTATATTATTTTCCGATTAAATATAACTAAAATCAGATCATCTATATTAAATTTATATATTAAGTAGTTGATTATTAGGGCTCACGTGTTCTTAATTTAGGTTAAACATTTTTTATAAAGGCTAAAATGTTTTTTGTTTACATTCTTTTTACTTGGTAAAATATAAATTATGAAGAAAACTCTTTTACTAATTGACGGGAACTCTCTAGCTTATAGAGGGTTTTACGCTTTACATAATCAACTTAATCATATGATCTCTCATGAGGGGTTACATACAAATGCTTTAGTAGCCTTTAATAATTTTTTTGAAAAGGTTGTTAAAAAAATGCACCCGGATTATGCGTTAGTTGCATGGGATGCTGGTAAAACTACTTTTAGGAATAAAATTTTCCCCCAATATAAAAAAAATAGGTTAGCAACACCTTCAGAATTTTTAGAGCAAATACCATACTTACATAAATTAGTTTCACTGCATGGCATTCGTTCTTATGGGTTAACTAATTATGAAGCTGATGATATTATTGGTACTTACGCAAAAATTGCTTCTAAATCAGGTTTATCAACTACTATTATTACAGGTGATAGAGATCTGACACAGCTTGTAAGAAATAATATTTTAGTGAAAGTAACTAGGAGTGGTGTTACAAAATTAGATGATTATACGCCTGATTTTTTGTCAAAAAAATTGGGTGGTATTTCTTCTTCTCAAGTTGTAGATATGAAAGCACTAACTGGCGATAATTCAGATAATTACCCTGGAGTTAGGAAAGTTGGCGGGAAAACAGCTGAAAAATTACTCAACAATTACCATTCTTTAGATGGCATTTATAAGAATTTAGATACTTTTAAACCAAATAAACTTAAACAGCATTTAGAAGAAGACAAAAAAATTGCTTATAAAGCAAAGGATTTAGCAACTATAAAAAAAGATGCCCCTGTAGAATTACCTCTTAAAAATTTGAGTGTTAAATCTATCAATTATGGAGAGTTAGTAGATTTTTATAGAAAAATAGATTTTAGGTCTTATATATCTAAAATAGAGTCTCAGGGGTTAAATAAACCAGATTTGAATTTAAATAAAAAAATTAGTGAGAATAAAAAAAATAATTTTATCGAACTCACTTTTTCAAATTTGCATCTTCTAAAAAAAATTGATACTTATTTAACAATTTACTTACAAACAGATTTTGCCAATTATCATAAAGCCCCTTTAAAAGCTTTTGTATTAGGCAATGAAAAATTGGGCTATTTTGTGTCTTCTAATTTAAAATTACTTCATTCTTCAACAATCAGTAATCTTTTTAAAAGTAAAATACCAAAATATGTTTTTGATGCCAAAAAGGTTTTAGTTCTTTTAAAAAGGTTTAACTTATCTATTAAAAATATTACTTTTGATTTTCTTTTAGTTGCTTATTTATTAGATACAACTGGTAATGATAATCTTTTGTCTACTTTAATCGGGCGCTTTGGAATTAAATTAAAATCTGATAATGAAGTATATGGAAAAGGTGCTAAGTTTAAGTACCCTGAAAAAAGTATCCTTTTTAATCATTTAGCAGATAAAGCTTCTGCTATTAGTAGGGTTTATCATCCAGCGATAAAAAAATTGAAAGATCATCGTCAAAAAAAGCTTTATGAAAATATAGAATTACCTCTTTCTAATGTTTTAGCTAAAATGGAATTTACAGGAATTAAGCTTGATCAAAAGGAACTTTCAAATTTAGGGGAAAAGTTTACACAAAAGATTAAGGATTTGAAAAATAAAATTTTTCATGAAGCAGGAGAGGATTTTAATATCAACTCTCCTAAGCAATTAGCAAATTTGCTTTTTGTAAAAAAGGGCATTCATCCGATTAAAAAAACTAAAACCGGTTTTTCTACAGCAGCTAATGTTTTAGAAGAATTGTCTAAAAAATATTCTTTTGTAGCTTTAATTTTGCGTTATCGTGAATTTACGAAACTTTATTCTACTTATGTAAAAGGGTTAATGAAAATTGTTAATCCTGATGATAGTAAGATACATACACGTTATTTACAAACTCTTACCCAAACAGGGCGGCTTTCTTCAGTAGATCCTAATATGCAAAATATACCAGATAGAGGTAAATATGGTAAGCAGATAAGGAAGGCTTTTATTCCTAGCCAAAAAGGTTGGCAAATTTTTGGTGCTGATTATTCTCAAATTGAGCTTCGTGTATTAGCTCATTTTTCTGAAGATAATAATTTAATAAAAGCTTTTTTAAAAAATGAAGATATTCATTCAACTACAGCAAGATATATTTTTCACCTTAAATCAAATGAGAATGTTTCACTAGAACAAAGAAGAAAAGCTAAAACTACAAATTTTGGAATAGTTTATGGTATCTCTAACTATGGTTTGTCTCGACGTTTAGGTATTTCCAGAAAAGAAGCTGCAGGGATTATTCAAGATTATTTTCGCAACTTTCCTAAGGTAAAAGAATGGATTGATTTAATAAAAAAGATGGCTCATAAAAAAAGGTATGTTGAAACAATTTCTTATCGTCGTCGCTATTTGCCGGACATTAATAGTAAAAATTTTAATTTACGCACCTTTTCTGAGAGGACAGCCATTAACACGCCTATTCAAGGTTCAGCGGCTGATATTATAAAAATTGCTATGATAAGGATGCAAAAAGAAATTGAAAAAAGAAATTTAAAAACAAATATGTTATTGCAAATACATGATGAATTAATTTTTGAAACCCCGAAGAGCGAAATACCACTTCTAAAAAAAATTGTTCCTCATGTGATGGACTCTGCTGTTAAATTAAATGTGCCTTTACAAGTAGATTTTCATTATGGAGAAAATTGGTTTGATGAAAAATAATATTTTATTTATTTTTATAAAATATTATTACTGTATGGCCTCCTAAAAGATTATTTCTTAAGTAAAAAATAAGTTAAAATAATCTTAGTCTTTTAATTTTTAATAAAATAACTTTTATAATTATAAAAATGAAAAAATGAATGGTTTTATTAGATTGAATTTGAATTTATATTTTAAATAATTAAATTATTAGAGTATTTTTTATTTTTATAAAAATCTATTAAATGAGTTTTGGAGAAAAAAATGCCTGAATTACCTGAAGTGGAAACTGTTCGTCGTGGTTTAAAAAAATATTTTAAAAATCAATGGATTGAAGACCTAAAAATTATTTACCCAAAACTTATAAAAAGTAATTTGAATGAATTTAAAATAAAAGTTAAGGGAACAAAAGTTTTAAAAATTGATCGACGAGGAAAATTCCTTTTAATAAGGCTTAATAATAAATTAACTATTGTTTCCCATATGCGTATGGAAGGGAGATATTCTGTTGAACGTGAAGGAGTTTTGCCTCATAAACATACTGAAATTGTTTTTTATTTAAAAAATAAAAAACAAGTTTTTTATGATGATACTAGAAAATTTGGCATTATGAAATTGGTTCATACAGGTAAAGAGGCAGAAGAAGTTAAGGCAATTAGATTAATGGGTCCAGAACCTACTAAAAGTGATCTTAAAGTTGATTATTTATACCGTCGTTTAAATTCTTCAAGAAAAAAAATCAAGCCTTGGCTCCTCGACCAAAATAATATTGCAGGCATAGGGAATATTTATGCTGATGAAATATTATGGTTAAGTAGAATAAGCCCCTTACGAATTGCTAATACTATTGACCAAAATGAAGCTGAAAGTCTTCGAAATAACACTATTAAAGAATTAGCTTATGCAATTAAAGAAGGAGGCTCTACAGTTCATTCTTTTGTTGATGCTTATGGGCATACTGGTAATATGCAAAATAAATTACATGTCTATGCTAGAGCAGGTTCTCCTTGTGAAAGAGATGGAAATTTACTAATAAAGATTAAAGTGGCCCAAAGAGGAACAACTTATTGTCCAAAATGTCAAAGGTAAAAATAAAAAAAATAGGTATTACAGGCGGAATTGGAAGCGGGAAAACAACAATTGCTAATATTTTTAAAAAGTTAAATTTTCAAGTCATAGATGCTGATAAAATCGCTAGAGAAGCTGTTTTACCAGGAAGCAAAACATTGGAACAGATTAAAAAAGTTTTTGGTGTAGAAGTTATAAATAAAGGACAACTTGATAGAAAGAAATTAGGAAGAATTATTTTTTCTAATTCTATTGAAAAAAAGAAATTAAATAATATAATTCAGCCTTCTATTGCCCGGTTAATTTGTTTGAAAACGAGTTTTCTTATTAAATCTAAAAGAATAAAAACTCTTATTTATGATATACCGCTTTTATATGAGGAGAATCTCCAGCGTTTTTTTTCCTCGATAATAGTCGTTTATGCTCCGGAAAATATAAGAATTCATAGAATCAAAAAAAGGGATAAAATCTTGAAAAAGGAGGCAATTAATAGAATACATTCACAGATGTCATTAGAAAAAAAGAAAAATATGGCAGATTTTGTAATTGATAATTCTTATTTTGACATTAATAGTTTAAAAATAAAGGTATTAGAATTTATAAGGAAAAATAGATTAATTAAATGAACGAAAAGTCTAAACAATTAAACCCATCTTCTTACTTTTTAGTTAATACTTTAGATATTGGAATAAGTGATATAAAAAACCTTAGCCAGTATTATCTTCCTATTATTGGAAGCAATGCTTTTTCTTTATATTTGATGCTGGATTTTGGTAAGAAATTAAATGTTAAAAATACAATTAATGATTTAATTGATATGTTAAATTTTTCGATTTCGACTTTTAATAATGCTCGAAAGCGTTTAGAGGCTATAGGGCTCTTGGATAGTTTTTTAAGAAGGGACTATTTATTTTTAAAGATTAAGCCTCCTCTTTCTGGAGAAAATTTTTTCAAGGATGATCTTTTATCTAGTTTTCTTTTTAGTGTTATTGGCCGTGATAAATTTAAACAATTTATATCTAAAACTTTTGAAGAACAAGATTACAGAGGATTTGAAGGAACTAAGATTAATGCTAATTTTATTCAGGCTTTTGGGAAGTTATCTTTAAAAAAACCCGATATAGAAAAAAAATTTTTAAATAATTATGAGAAAAAAGAGAGTCCATCTTCTACATCTTTTAATTTCCCACTTATTTTTCATTATTTAAGAGATTATGGAGTTTCAAAAGAAGAGATAATCACAGAACGTAATTTTATTATTTCACAACACCTTATTTATGGCTTTAATGAGCAAGAAATGATTAAATTATTATCTAATTCGATTTTAATTGATAGCAAAAAAATTAGCCATCACCTATTTTTTAGTCAAGTTAATAATCTTAAGGGTTTAAGTTTTAAACCTTCTTTTGAAGGAACTCAAAAAAAATTAAAGCAAGAATCATCAAAAAATAAGGAATCTCCAATTATTAAAAAAGAATCTCATGATGATTATAAAAATATGACAGCCCCAGATATTCAGTTGATCAAAGCTTCTAAGGGGATGTATCCGTTTGATTTTCTTAGACAAATTAAAAACAGAAAGGGAGGTTTTGTAACCCAGTCGGAAAAGAAGGTCATTAAATGGCTTTTTGATATTGGTTTGAATCAAGAAACGATAAATATCGTTATTCATCAAGTTTTAATTGGTGCTGATTCTACAATATTATCAAAGCCATTAGCTCAAGCAATCGCGGATTCCTTCAAACAAAAAAGAGTGACGTCGTCTTTAGAAGCTATTGAATTTATAAAGAAAAGAAATCAATATAAAAATAAAAATTCTAGAAAATATACTAGACGAGTTCTTAAAAAAGAGAAAAAAATTGATTATAATAAATCAAAAAAAATTAATAACGATGTAGCAATGAAAACTTTATCTGAATTTGAGCGGGAAAAAAAGAATAAATGAATTTTGAAAAACTTTTATCTAATAAAAAAATCTTTAATTTTTTAAAAAAAAATAGTTTAGAAAAAAATCATAGATTTTTATTAAATAACAGAGATGTTTTAGAAGATTTTTACTATCAAAATGATAAACCTCTTTTTCCTGAATATAAACCTTTCTTAAAGTTAATTGATGGAAGAATTGAGATTTTTTATAAACAAAATTATTTAGTTTCTCAACCTTCAAAAAAGTTTAGTATAGGTCAACCAGAAAATTTTAAAAAAATTAATTTTTCTAATTTTGAATTAAATGAAAGTAGGAATGAAGCTTTCGTTGCAGCTATTAAGTTTGTAAAAAGTTTTCCTAAAAAATATTCCTTTGAAAAGGGAATATATTTGTGGGGAGAATTCGGAGTAGGGAAAAGTTTTTTAATTTCAGCCCTCCTTAACGAATTGAGTAACAAAGGTTTTGAAACCGCTTTTGTTAATCTTGCTAGTTTAATTACACGCTTAAACCAAATTTCTATGAGAGAAAAACAAAGGCTAATTAAAAAAATATCTAAGAGCAATATCCTGGCTTTAGATGATATAGGTGCAGGTGATTTAACCTCTTGGTTTAGGGATGGTGTTATTGGAACGATTCTTGATTATAGGATGAATAAGCGGAAACCAACTTTTTTTACTTCGAATTTTGACATTAATTCACTTCGAGAACAATATTTAACAATTGTTCGAGGAGTTTCGGAACCTATTAAAGCTGCCAGAATAACAGAAAGAATTAGGTTTTTAAGTAAAGAAATACAAATGGGAGGAGATAACCGAAGAAACTAAATTAGTTTATGAAAACTGTAAAAATAATTTTATTTTTATCTCGATTTTGGTAGATACATTCTGTTGAGTGATGAGTTTGCTGTTGTATTTCCTGAGATAGAAAACCAGCTTCAAGAGAATAAGAAGGGTTATTAACTGATAAATTTCTTATTTTTATTGCTTGGCCTGATAATATCCATAGTTCTTTATTGGTTTTTTGAGAAGATATTTTAATATCACCCCATCCCGCCATGTTAAAAAATTCTTGTATTTGATTTAAGGTTCTTGCAAAAAATTCTCTGGCTATTTCCTTTCCAGCATAATATAAAATATCTTCTGCATCATTTCCTAAAATATTATTAAGTACTCCATCTCTTATGAGGGCTAAGGAAAAAGCAGAATGATCTTTTGGAAATCCTGAAAGGTTTTTAAATACATCTCTTTTCACACTAATAAGTATATCGTTTAGAAATAAAACATAAATAGTAAAATATGCTATTATACATAAGTTATGAATAATCAGGGAATAGGTTATATTGATTCAGGATTTGGCGGATTAACTGTCGTAGATAAAGCCTTTAAACTTATTCCAAATGAAAAGATCTTTTTTATTGGTGATCAAGCTAGAGTTCCTTATGGGAATAGAAAAAATAATGAAATAATTAAATTTGTTTTTCAAATGACAAATTTTTTAGTTCAAGAAAAAAAAATTAAACTTTTAGTTATAGCTTGTAATACAATTTCTGCGCACGCCATCCCTGCTTTGAAAAAAAAGTTAAAAATACCAATAATTGGTATTATACATGCAGGAGCCAAAAGTGCTATAAAAGCTTCTGATAATGGATTAATTGACATAATTGGAACTAATTCTACTATAAATTCTAATGTTTATGTTAAACAGATTAAAAAAATAAATCCTTCTGTTACAGTTTTTCAACGAAGTATGCAAAAATTCGTTAGTTTGGTTGAATCAGGGGCAGTAAATAATGATGAAACACAAAAAATAGTTTATAAAAATTTTTATGATTGGTTCCAAATTCATCCTTTAGCTTCGAAGGCTGATGTTTTATTACTCGGTTGTACGCATTTTCCTATCTTGATTGATAGGATTCGCAAAGTAGTTGGGAAGGAAATTAAAATTGTTGATCCGGCTATTTCTGAGGTACTTTATGTAAAAAAGGTACTACAAGAAAATGATTTATTAAGGGATAAAAATTTACCTGTTAATCCTAAAAATAATTTTTTATATACTACTGGTAACCTTAAAAAATTTTCTTATTTTGCTATTAAATGGTTTAATTTTAAAAATTTTAATTTTAAAAAACTTTTAATAGGGAAAAAGAAACTTATAGAAAAAATTTAATAAAAAATAAACCCCATTTGATTGTTAAGTAGATTTTTATTAGAAATAATTTACTAATTTTATAAACAACTTATTTTTTAATTCGATAAATTGTTATAAATTGTATAATTAATTAGGTAAGGAGAAATAAATGGAAATGGGACAAATTGCCGGTTTAATTGCTGCCATAGCTTTGGTGATTTTAATAATTGCGTTAATTATTGTTTTAATATCTTTAAATAGAACTTTAAAAATGGTTAAAAAGCGATTAGGCCCAATTACTAATGATGTTAATGGAATTACAAAATCTGTTAGTAAAATTTTAAAAGAATTTTCTAATAAAATTAATGGATTGAAACCTTTATCCTTGATTAAAGATTTAATCAATTTAGGAAGGCACGCTGTTGATTTACTTAAAGATTTTAAAAGAGGAGAGGAGAAATAAATTATGGGACAAATTGCCGGTTTAATTGCTGCCATAGCATTTGCAGTTTTAGTAATTGCATTAATTGTTGTCTTAGTATCAGTTATACAAATATTGAACATAATTAAAAAAGAGTTAAATCCAATTGCTGATAATGCAAACGAGATAATAAGTTCTATTAATAAAATTTTAAAAGAAATTTTAAATAAGGTTAATAACTTAACGCCTTTATCTTTAGCTAAAAATATTGTTGGCTTAGGTAAGAATACCATTAGTTTAACTAAGAAACTGAAAAGTTCAAAAAAATCATCAAATAAAAAGCAGGGCATTTTTAAACGGTTTTTTAAGATATTTAAAAAAAATTCTTAAAAATTAAATAATTAAAAATAGAATAAATTTTTTAAAATAGAATTATAATTAATATAGCTTAATTCTTCATCTAAAAAATATATACGTATTTATGAAAATAAGTAAATTATTTTTTTAAGTATTTATATATTTTTTTAAAAATAAGCGTTATTATTTAAATATGTAAGCGTTTGCTTATTTTTTACAATTTACAATATTTGTTTTTGTAATTTTGTTATTTAATTTTAGGGTAATATATTATTTATTTTAGTTTGTGTTAAGTTAGGTTCAAATTATGTTAGAAAAAAAGCATCCAACAATTTATGATGTTGCAAAAAAAGTAGGTTTTAGTCTAGCTACTGTAAGTCGTGTTATTAATAAAAATGGGAAAGTTAAAAATTCTACTAGAGAAAAAGTTCTTAAAGCTATTAAAAAATTAAATTATCATCCAAATGCTATGGCAAAAGGTTTAGCTAGTTCAAAAACTACAATGATTGGTATGATTGTTCCTAATCTAACCAACTCTTATTATGCTGAATTAGCTCAAGGAATTGACGCAGTTGCAAAGATTTATAATTATTCTTTATCGTTAGCTATTTCGGGCGATTCGCCTGAAACAGAAAAAGAAGCTTTTGCCACTCTTTCTTCTAAACAGGTTGATGGAATTATTTTTATGGGAGGGAACGTTTCTAAAGAAATTTTTTCTCTAATGACCAAATCATCCATTCCCGTCGTTTTTGCAGGTACAATTGATTCTAAAAATTTTTTTCCTTCAGTTAATATAGATTATTTTGGTGCATTTAAAGAATTAGCTTCTAAACTGAAAAAAGATGTTTCTCAATCAAAAACGGCTTTAATAAAAAATAGTAATAATTTAGAGCTTTCTCCTGTTTTTGAAAGAGATTTTAAACAAGTTATTCCTAAAGGTAAAGTTTACGAAGTAGAGGATAATTACAAAAAGAGTTATAATTTGGCACCTAAGCTGATTAAAGATAATATTCACGCTATTATAGTAGCAGAGGATATTACAGCAATTGGTATACTTAATTATCTTTGTGATCATGGACTTAAAATCCCAAAAGATTTTCAGATAATTTCAGTTAATGATACCGAACTAGTTAATATTTCAAGGCCTCCTATTTCTTCGGTTGCATTTCCAAAATTTGATATAGGAGCTGTTTCTATGAGGCTTCTGACAAAAATAATGTCGGGACAGAAAATAGATCAGAAAGAAGTAATTTTGCCACACAATTTTGTTTCTAGAAATACAACTTTATAAAAAGCTTGCAAATTTTTTATTATTAATTTAGAATAATTCTGTTGTGTGGATCACAACGCCCCTTTAACTCAGCTGGTTAGAGTAGGAGATTTTTAATCTCAAGGTCCCCGGTTCGAATCCGGGAGGGGGCACTAAGTTTACTTGGTGCCCTTGAGATAATTTATTTTATATATTCTAAAGTGCCCTTAATTAAGGGCACTTTTTTTAGATGATTAATAGACAATTGGAAGAAGTTTTATTTGAAAATACGAAAATAAAAGTTTTTTACAAAAATTTCTGAAAAAAGAATTTTTTAGTTTAAGATTTTTTAAGTAATTTATAATATTTGTTAGCATCTTTTAAAAAATAGTCTGGTAGAAGTAAAAATGATGTTGTGATAAAGTATTATTATGACTAGGTCGATAAGATTGTTATTTAATTAAAATAAGCAGACACTTTGTTTATTTAGAAATTAATTAGTTAAATTATTGAGGGGGCTTTTAATTATCAAAGAAGAAGTAAAAATTGAAAATTTAACCAAAATCTTTGGAGGAAAAGTTAAGGAAGTCGAATCTTTAATTAAAAAGGGGTCTTCTAAAGCAGAAATACTTAAAAAAACTGGTTCCACAGTAGGTGTTAGTAACGCTAGTTTTTCAGTAAAAAATGGAGAAATCTTTGTTATAATGGGCCTTTCTGGTTCTGGAAAATCAACTTTAATACGTATGATTGACTCACTTATTAAGCCTACTTTAGGGAAAATTATTATTGATGGTAGAAATATAGATAAATTAAATAAAGAAGAGCTTCGTAAGGAAAGAGCAACTAAAATGAGTATGGTTTTTCAGAATTTTGCACTTTTTCCTCATAGGACTATCCTCGAAAATGCAGCATTTGGTTTAGAAGTTCAAAAAAAAGATAAAAATTTACGAAATAAAAAGGCCCATCAGGCTTTAGAAGAAGTAGGTCTTCATGGATATGATGATCATTATCCTCAGGAATTATCTGGAGGACAGCAACAAAGAGTAGGATTAGCACGTGCATTGGCCAATGGTGGTAATATCTTATTAATGGATGAAGCTTTTTCTGCTCTTGATCCGTTAACTCGAACAGACATGCAAGATCAATTACTTGATTTGGAAAGCAGATTACATAAAACTGTTATATTTATAAGCCACGATCTCAATGAGTCTTTAAGATTAGGGGATAGGATTATGATTATGAATGATGGCAAAGTAAGCCAAATAGGAACTCCTGAAGAGATTTTGACCCATCCAGCTGATGCTTATGTAGAAAAATTTATCCAGGGTGTGGATAGAACCAAAGTTTTGACAGCTAAAAATGTCATGATTCGTTCTCATATAGTTAATTTAGATAAACAAGGTCCTAGAGTAGCTTTAGAAAGAATGCGTGCTAATCAATTGTCAAGCTTATTTGCTGTAAATAATAAACGACAATTGATTGGTTTAGTAGATGCTAAGGGAGTTGCCAAATTAGTTGAGAATAATTCTGAGGATCTAAAATCTGTTGTGAATAAGGAAATTCCTACCGTATCTCCAGATACTCCCTTAACAGATTTGATGAGTAAGGTTTCTGATACCCCGGTACCGTTTGCAGTAATTGATAGTAATAAAAAATTATTAGGTATTATTATACGAAGTTCCATTCTTGGTGCTATTTCTGGAAGAGAGGTCAAAGCAAATGTTTAATTTAGCCTTTAGTATACCTAAACTTCCGTTAGCCCATTGGGTTAATGTGGCAGTTGATTGGCTTACTCAATTTACTGGTTTTTTTAATGTAATTACTAATTTAGTTAATTATATTAACGATGCTTTTCAATGGGTTTTAAATATTATACCTATTTGGTTATTTATAATAATAATTTTAGTAGGTACTTGGTTTCTACTTCGGAAAAAGACTAGATCCAAGGGTTGGGGCTTACTTTTTTTTGAATTAATAGGCCTTTTATATATTTGGAATGAAGGTTATTGGAACGATACCATCAAAACTTTAACCTTGGTTTTAACGTCAACTTTACTTTCGGTTATAATTGGTATTCCTTTGGGGATTTGGATGTCAAAAAGTAGGCGAGTCCAAACAATCGTTAATCCTATATTAGATTTTATGCAAACTTTACCTTCATTTGTTTATTTAATTCCGGCGGTAGCCTTTTTCGGCATTGGAACTGTCCCGGGCGTCTTAGCATCTTTTATATTTTCTTTACCTCCTACAGTTAGATTTACTAATTTAGGTATTCGTCAAGTTCCTCAAGATTTGAAAGAAGCTGCGGATTCTTATGGAACTACAGGATGGCAAAAATTAGTTAAGGTAGAAATTCCTTTGGCTAAAGATAATATAATGGGTGGAGTTAACCAAACTTTGTTACTTGCTCTATCAATGGTTGTAATTGCGGCTATGATAGGATCTCTAGGCCTTGGAACTACTGTTTATTATGCGGTACAACAAAATGATTCTGGTAGCGGTTTTGCTGCCGGGTTAGCAATTGTTATTTTAGCTATTATTATGGATAGAATTGTTGAACTGTTTAGTAGAGGTAAACAAGATATAAAATAGAAACCTTTATGTGATATTTGTATTTATAATTTTTTTATTTACGTATTTATGTAAGGGGGATAATGAATAAAAGAAAAAAAATTTTTATATATTTGGCTTCTTTTGTCTTAGTTATCTTAGTAATTTTTTTACTTTCTTTAAATAGTAATAAATTACCAAGATATAATGCCCAAAAGTCAGTAGGAAATCAGACAGAATATACAATTACTGGTATTGAAGCTGGAGCCGGCATTATGTCTACGACTCAAAAAGCAGTTTCTGCTTATGGTTTAAATAAATCTGGTTGGCAGTTACAGACCAGTTCGACGGCAGTTATGTTGAGTCAGTTGGGTAAAGCGATGAAAAATCACCAATCCATTGTCATTACTGGTTGGCTACCTCATTGGATGTTTGAAAAATATAATATTAAATTTTTGTCTGATCCCCAACATGTTTATGGTCATGGATCAGGAGAGCATTATGACACCGTTGTTAAAAAGGGTTTTAATAGCCAAAATCCAGGAGCTTATCAGTTTTTGAAAAATTTTTCGATGCAGATGAAAAAAGTTCAACCCGTGGTAAGTGATATTAACAATGGAGAATCAACTAATCGGGCCGCAGAAAAATATATTCAAGATAACCCTCAACAGGTTAAAAAATGGCTTAAAGGTGTTCCAAAAGGAAAAGGGCAGAAGATTTCTTTAGCTCATATGACTTATTCTTATGAAACTTTTGCCTCAAAAACGGCTGGTGAAGTTTTAAAAGACCGCGGTTATAAGGTTTCTAACCAGGGGTTAGATCCGGGTATTATGTGGACTTCGATCGCTACTAAGTCCGTTGATGCCACTGTTACAGCTGAACTTCCTATTACTCAAAAGGCTTATGCAAATAAGTATAAGGGTAAGGTAAATCATGTAAGAGCCAATCTTAAAGGAGCCAGAATAGGTTTGGCAGTTCCTAAATATATGAAAAATATTAATTCTATTAATGATTTAAAAAATTAATTTTAAAACTTTGATCAGTTTTTGTGTTTTTTTATATAGAATATAAAAACTAGATTATATTTTAGATTTTTAGTAAAAAAAAGTTGACCTAAGGTAACTTTTTTTCTATTATTATATAGGTTGTTAATTACAACCGATAGAGACCATATGGCTCGATGGTCAAGCGGCTAAGACGTCGCCCTTTCACGGCGAAAACTCGGGTTCGATTCCCGATCGAGCTAGAAAAGTACTTTGCCATAATTGACAAAGTACTTTTATTTAGGAAAAATATTTTTTAAGTTTTTGTTTCTTTTTTGGATGATGCTGCAAATAATTTTAGATAAAATTTTTTATTAATTTTTTTCCATTAAAAATCATGAAAGTGTGAAATGTGAAATGATGATATATGTACTTTCTTTTTGGTAAAAAAATTATTTTGATTAGTGCAAATACTATTAGTTTTTGCATATGTAGTTCCGAAAAAAATTTATAGTACAATATAAGTTGTCCAAAAATAATTTAATTATATTTTTTCTTTTTAGAATTTGTTAAAAAATAATATTAGCTAATATTTAAGGATAATTTTTTAGGAGGGAGGATAATAATATGTCTGGTCATAGTAAATGGCATAATATTCAAGGCAGAAAAAGCGTTCAAGATAAAAAAAGAAGTAAAATTTTTCAGAAATTAAGCCATGATTTATATGTGGCTGCGAAATCCGGAGGTGCGGATCAGTCTTCTAATTCTAGTCTTCGTCTTGTTATGGAAAAAGCAAAAGAAGCTAATATGCCCAAAGATAATGTTAAAAGGGCTATTGATAAAGCCACTGGTGCTGGTGGGATTAAGTTTGAAGATGTTACTTATGGAGGATATGCTCCTGGGGGAGTCGCTGTATTAGTGCAAGCTTCAACAGATAATATAAATAGGACAGTATCCTCACTTAGAAATTCATTCTCTCATCATGGGGGATCATTAGGAACTAGTGGATCAGTGAGTTTTCAATTTAATCAACGTGGTCGTTTTGTTATTAATAGAAAAAAATACCCTAATATTACAGAGGATAAAATCATGGATGATGCTATAGAAGCAGGTGCGGAAGATGTAAAAACAAATGAAAATTATTTCAAAATCTATACTCAGGCTGCTGACTTTTCTTCTGTTGAAGATTTTTTAATGAAAAAAGGTTATAATTTTGATGATGCAGAAATCACTATGATCCCTAAAAACCATGTAAGAATCCCAGACGCAAATCGAGAAAAATTTGAAAAATTAGTAGATGAATTAGAAGATAATGATGATATATTAGCTGTTTACACTACAGCAAAGTAAAATATTTATTATTGATTTAAAAAATAAAAAAAGAGCTTTAAAGCTCTTTTTTTATTACTTATTTTTATTTTTCTTATTAATTACTTGTTTGCCCTTATAAAGGCCCTTAGGAGATACATGATGAGCAACTGTATATTCCCCTGTAGTTTTATCTAAAACAATGTTAGGAATCTGCAAAGCAATGTGCCCACGACGGTTACGCTTATGAGATTTCGAATTTTTATTTTTTATAACTGCCATGATATCACTTCCTTTTAATTTAAACTTACTTATTCTCTCAAAAAAATTTTATAAAGTCAAACTTTATTTATGCTTTTTTGTTTTTTGCTGTTGTCTGATATAAGACATTTTTCTAGTTCTTGTGATAAACTTAAATTATTATCCGGAGTAGAGGTTGCAAGTGACATTAGTAATTAATTATTTCTTTGTAGGGAATATAACAAAAGGGGAGCTTGCCGAAATCTTAACTAATTTAATAAATGGTTAGGATTGGTCTGTAATTGAATATTTTGCAGCCTGTCACAAAATATAAATGTGGAGCGCTAAGACGGACAAACGTTATAATAAGAACTTTCGTTTGTCATCTTTGTCTTGGCAAAAGGAAGTTTATTTTATTTTGAACATAAAAAACAACAAACTTTATATTGGAAATATTTTAGCAAAAAAAATTGCAGAAAAATTTGGAACACCGCTTTACGTATATGATGTAAATAAAATTAAAAGTTCTATTAAAAATATAAAATCATCGTTTAAAAAAGAATCTGTTCCATTTCAAATCGAATATGCTAGCAAAGCTTTTTCAATTATGGCTATTTATCAACTTTTAAAAGAAGAGGGTGTTCGTTGTGATGCAGTTTCAGGAGGAGAAATAGAAACTGCTAAAAAAGCTTCATTTCCAATGAAGGATATTTCCTTTAACGGAAATAATAAGTCTAAAGAAGAACTAAAAATGGCTTTATCCTTTGGTGTTGGCACTATAATAATTGATAATTTTTATGAGATTGGCCTTTTAAAATCTCTATTAAAATGTAAAAAATATAGGCAAAAAGTTCTTATACGTATTAATCCAGGAATTACAGCTCATACTCATAAATTTATTGTTACTGGTAACCAAGATAGTAAATTTGGTTTTGACTTATTTTCAGGCCAAGCAAAAAAAGCTTTTCAAGAAATTATAAATTTTCCTCAAATGGAATTAGTTGGTTTACATGCTCATATAGGATCACAAATATTTGATTCACAAACTTATAAAAAGCTAACGAGCTTGCTTTTTAAAACTGCTTATAATTGGAACTTTACGCCGAAAATTATTGACGTGGGAGGAGGTTTTGGAATTAAATATACTAAAGGGGACGATCCTGATGATTTATCTACCTTTATTAAAGCTATTTGTGATGAAGCTAAATCTGATTCTAATAAGTACAATATCAATCTTCCTGAAATATGGGTAGAACCAGGCAGATCAATTGTTGGCCCAGCTGGTTATACTCTCTATACTATTGGTAGTAAAAAAGAAGCTCCAAAAATAAGGAATTATGTAGCTGTAGATGGTGGTATGGGAGATAATATTCGTCCAGCTTTGTATGGAGCCAAATATGAAGGAGTTTTAGTTAATCAAGTAGTTCCTAATGAAACATCAAAACAATTTACGCTAGTAGGTAAATATTGTGAGTCTGGTGATGTTATAATTCCAAAAATCAAATTAGATAATCCAAAAAGTGGTGATATAATAGCAATTTTGGATACCGGTGCTTATGGATTCTCTATGGCTTCTAATTATAATAGAAATCCTAGGCCAGCTGTAGTATTTGTTGATAGATCTAAGCTTCAGTTAGTAGTTAAACGAGAAACTTATAATGATATAACTCATTTAGATTTGAAATATGAGGTATGAGGTAAATAAATGGATAATAATGGTAAAAAAAATGAAAATCTTAATGCAGAAAAAATAATTTCTTTCATTTCAAATTCTGAAAAACGAACTTTAGTGAAAGTTTTGTTCAAAGGTGAGGTAAAGAAATCCCTACCATCAAATATTAAATATTTCAGTAGTGATAATAACAAAAAAGGATTTGGGATTTTAATTGGTGACTGGAAGGACATTTTACCTTTAATTTCTAGTTTAAATCCCCATGATTATTTTATAGAAACTTTTAACCGTAATTCAGGGGTTCCATTAGCAAATAAAAAAAAATATAATGCAAGAATTGAACCTGGCGCAATTATTAGAGATAAAGTTAATATCGGGAAAAATGCTGTTATTATGATGGGTTCTGTAATCAATATCGGTGCCAAGATTGGTAGTAAGACAATGATCGATATGAATACCGTTATTGGTGGAAGAGCGATTATTGGGGAAAATTCCCATATTGGTGCTGGAGCAGTCATAGCTGGCGTAATAGAGCCTCCTTCCGCTAAGCCAGTTTATATAGGAAATAATACGTTAATTGGTGCCAATGCAGTAGTTTTAGAAGGCGTTAGTGTTGGAGATAATTCTGTAGTTGCTGCAGGAGCAGTGGTTACGAAAAGTGTTCCTAAAAATACCGTTGTAGCTGGTGTTCCTGCAAAATTAATAAAAAAAGTTGATAATAAAACCAAAAAAGGGACTGGTTTAGTTAAGAAACTAAGGAAACTTTAATGTTTAGTAATAAAGAATTAATTAATATTAGACGTAAGCTTCATCAGCATCCAGAAATTGGTTTAAAAGAGAAATGGACCCATAATTTTCTTATTAAAAAAATTAAAAATATGGATTCACAAAACATTTCTATTAAGGTGATTAAAGAAGTTCCTACAGCGATATTAATTCGAATAAAAGGGTATAATCCGAAAAAAACTATTGCTTGGAGATCGGATATGGATGCGTTGCCTATCCATGAAGAAACTAATTTATCTTTTGCAAGTTTATATAATAACGCTATGCATGCTTGTGGTCACGACATACATATGACAATTGCTTTGGGAATTTTAGATTATTTTTCTGAAAATCAACCTCAAGATAATTTATTAATTTTTTTCCAACCTGCAGAAGAAAATAACTTTGGAGGTAAAAGGTTTTTTGATGCTGGAGGGTTTGGTAATGAATATTATCCTGATGAGTTTTATGCTTTACATATAAATCCACAACTCCTCCCTGGACAAATAGGTTTTCGAAGTGGGACTCTTTGTGCTGGTTCAAATGAATTAAGGGTTAGTTTTATTGGTAAAGCCGGCCATGCAGCTTACCCTCAAAAGGCAAATGACGCTCTTTTATCAGCTTCTAATTTTGTAGTTTCTCTTCAATCAGTTATTTCGAGGAATTTAAATCCACTTGAAGGAGGAGTGGTTACAATAGGAAAATTTGAATCAGGAAAAATCATGAATATTATTTCAGGACAAACCAATTTGGAAGGAACCATACGTAGCTTCACTCAAAATGGTATGCAAATAATGACTAAACATATTCAGCAAATTGCTGAAGGGATAGCAAAAAGTTTTGGACAAAAATTGAAAATAAATTTTCGTCAAGGAGGTTATTTACCCGTTGTAAATAATAGCGAGCTTTCTCATTTTTTTATTAATTTTATTAAAAAAAATCAGCAAGCAGATTTTAAATTAGTAAAACCATCAATGATTGCGGAAGATTTTGGTTTTCTTACTAACAAATTTAAAGGTTTAATGTTTTGGTTAGGAGTGGGGGATTATAAACATACACTTCATTCAGCTAACTTAAATCCTAATGAACAGTCAATTTGTAGGGGATTGCGAATAATAATATCTTTTTTAAAAGCGAGGATGAAAAAATGAACAATATATTAGCTAAAACACATTTAATTACAGCTATTATCACACCTTTTGATAATAATAATCAAATTAATTTTTCTGCTTATAAAAAAATAATTAATTCTCAAATTAAAATGGGTGTAGAAGGTTTTGCTGTAGCTGCAACAACCGGTGAAGCTCCTACACTTAATGAAAACGAGAAACTTCGTTTATTTAAAAAAACTGTGGAATTTGTTAAAGGAAGGGCTAAAATAATTGCAAATGTGGGGACCAATAACACAAAAGAAACCATCGATTTTGTTAAAAAAGCTGAAAAAATTTCTGGGATTGATGCTTTTTTAACTGTAAATCCTTATTATAATAAACCTGATCAATTAGGAATGATTAAACATTTTGAATCAATAGCAGATAATAGTAAATTACCAATTATTATCTATAATATTCCAAGCCGAACTAGTGTTGCTTTAACGGTTAATTCTCTTATAGAATTATCTAGATATAGAAATATTATTGGTGTAAAGCAATGTACTACAGATTATGATATGTCTGAATTAATTGAGAAAACAGATAAGAACTTCTTAGTATATACAGGAGAAGACGGGCAATCTTTCTTTAATTATGCTTTAGGAGGGGCAGGAACTATTTCGGTAATTTCTCATTTCTATGCTAAAAATATGGTTAAAATGTTTTCTGATATTCGCCAAGGAAATATTAACCAAGCAGCTAAAATTTTTCGTTATCTAAATCCTCGTATTAAAGCTTTATTTAGCCATCCTTCACCTTCACCGGTTAAAGCTGTTTATAAAAAACGCGGAATTGATGTAGGTGCCCCGAGGATGCCGCTTCTTCCATTAAATGAGAAAGAAACGAAACAAATTTTGGAGGTTTTAGATTAATGGTATCGATTTTATTAGCAGGTGCTTTTGGTAAAATGGGAAGATCAATCCAAAATTTAATCGGAAAACATCCACACTGGTCTTTAGATGCTGTATTGGTTAGTCCCAATTTTAATAAAAAGGAAAATATTAAGGTTCCTATTTTTAGAAATTTAAATGATATCAAGGGAAATTATGATGTTTGGATTGATGTAACTAATCCAAAATCTGTTTATATTAACACCTTATGGGCTATTAATCATCATATATCTCCAATAATTGGAACGAGTGGTTTAGATAATCAACAAGTTAAAAAATTACAAGAACAAGCTTTTAAAAAGCATATTAGAGGGATTATAGCCCCCAATTTCAGCATTTCAGCTGTTTTAATGATGTATTTTTCTAAAATTTCTTCTCGTTTTATTTCAAATGCTTCAATTGTTGAAATACATCATCCCGACAAGTTAGATTCTCCTAGTGGAACTGCTAAAGCCACTGCAGGAATTCTAAATTCTAATGGAGCTTATACGAAAAATATTCCTAACGGTATTGAAGGTGATGAGCATAAAATTAATGATGTTGCTATTTTTTCTCAAAGAAAAAAAGGTTATTTAGCTTATCAATCAGTAAATTTTAGCGGTAATGGTGAAACTTTAAAAATCTCTCAAAATAGTTTTTCGCGTAAATCATTTATGGCAGGTGTAGAATTAGCCATTAATAAAGTTAAAGATCAAAAAGGCCTAGTATTAGGCTTAGAAAAGGTTATGGGGTTAAATTAAAATGAAAAAATATAATATTGCTATTTTAGGGGCTACAGGGGCCGTAGGCTTAAGAATGCGTAAGCAATTAGAAAAATCTTTTATTCCAGTTAAAAATTTAAAATTGTTAGCGACAAAGAAATCAGTGGGGAAGAAACAAACTTTTCGAGGGAAAACTTTTACTGTTGAAGAAGCAAAACCCGAAGCTTTTTCTAAAATTGATTTAGTTTTGTCTTCAGCAGGAGGATCAGTTTCTAAAAAACTTTTACCTGAAGCTGTTAGAAGAGGAGCTGTATGTGTAGACAATACTTCTTATTTTAGAATGAATGATCATGTTCCCCTGGTAGTCCCTGAAGTTAATTCAGGTGTTTTAACTAACCATAAAGGAATTATTTCTGATCCTAATTGTTCAACAATCCAAATGGTAGTTGCTTTGAAACCAATTTTTGATAAATTAGGTTTAAAGCAAATAATTGTTTCAAGTTACCAAGCTGCTTCTGGTGCAGGGCAAAAAGGGAGCAATGAATTGAGGGAACAAAGCCTTGCTTATTTAAAACAAAAAGATATAAATAAAAAAATTTTTCCTACGAAAAGTGATAAAAAACATTATCAACTTGCTTTTAATTTATTACCACAAATTGACGTTTTCGAAAAAAATGGTTATACCCATGAAGAATGGAAAATGGTTCATGAAACAAAAAAAATCTTTTTTAACGATGTAAATTCTGACAAAATAAAGGTTACTGCTACTTCAGTTAGAGTCCCCATATTTATAAGCCACGGAGAGTCAATTTATTTTCAAACAAAAAGTAATTCTGTAGTTTCTGTTGACGAAATGAAAAAAATGATTTCTAAGGGTTCAGGCTTAATACTTAAAGATAATGATGATGAACAAATTTATCCTCAGCCCTTAGAAGCTCAGGGGAAACGAGAAACTTTGGTAGGTAGAATCCGCCAAGATGTTGAAAACCCTGGAGCGTATTGGATGTGGGTAGTTTCAGATAATCTTCTTAAGGGAGCGGCTTGGAATGCTGTAGAAATAGCTGAAGAATTAGTTAAAAATAATTTGGTATTCATTTCAAATCCTGAAAAATCTTATGAATTATTTAAAGGAAAATGAAAATTATGGTAAATTTAAAAGAAGATTTAAAAGAAAAAATACGATCTGATATTATTAAAGCAAAACCTAATGCACCCAGAAAATTAAATGCTGAATTTAAAAAAATAGCTGGATTAATTTCATTAACCATTGGCGAACCTGATTTTAACCAACCTGAATTAGTTAAAAAAAGCATGATTAAGGCAATTAAAGAAAATGATTCTCATTATTCCACTGCAAGAGGAAATTTAGCTTTTCGCAAAGCAGCCAGTAATTTTTTAAAACGCCATTTTGGTCTTAATTATGACCCTGAAAAAGAAATTATTACTACTGTAGGTACCACAGAGGCTATTTTTTCTTCTTTGTCAACTATCTTAAAAGACGGTGATGAACTATTAATTCCTTCTCCTGTTTATCCTTTATACGGACAAGCGGCTTATGTGAATCATGCTAAAGTGGTTTATATTCCAACAAATAATTCAAATTTTGTACTAACGCCGAAGAAATTGTTAAAGGCATTAAAGAATCATCCTAAAGCAGTTGGTATTGTATTAACTTATCCCAATAACCCTACAGGAGTAGAATATACTTTCGATCAATTAAAAGATTTAAGTCATGTTATAAAAAAATATAATTTATTTGTTCTTTCTGACGAAATTTATTCATCTTTTAATTATGTTGGCAAACATATATCTATAGCTAAATTTATACCAGAGCAAACTATTTTAGTTAACGGAGTATCAAAATCTTATGCTATGACAGGTGCTAGAATTGGCTTTGCTGCTGCACCTGCAGATTTGATCTCTCAAATTGTTAAAATCCATCAGTACGCAATCACTGCAGTTGCGGATGTTCCTATGGCTGGTGCTACAAAAGCTTTTAATGATGGTGATCAAGAAATTGATAGAATGCGTCAGATTTATTTAAAAAGAAGAAATTATTTGATTCCTCAACTAAAAAAAATAGGTTTTGGAGTGGCTGCGCCTGATGGGGCCTTTTATCTATTTTTAAAGATACCAAGGGAACAAAATCAAAATGATGTAGATTTTGCTCGTGAATTAGCTTATAAAGCTAAAGTCGGCCTTACACCAGGATCTTATTATGGAAAAGGTGGAGAAGGTTATCTTAGGTTAAGTTATGCAGCTTCAGATGAAAAGCTTCATGAAGCTATTGAACGTTTAAGTAACTATTTAAAATAATTAAACTAAATTAGAAATGTAAAAATTATATATAGTTTATTTGCTTTTATATATTTTTTATTTATGAAAGTGTTTTTTTATCTTTAATTTTTTTGATATAAAGACTAAAAAATAATAATAAAATTTTTTATTAATTGCATTTTTTTTATATATTTTTGATTTATAATCATTATAAAAATCAGTTGTGATGGCCCTTTACACTAAAAAACTAATTTTTAATTTAAAATTTAAAAGCGAACAGCGGGGATCGAACCCGTGACCTCCACCTTGGGAAGGTGGCATTCTACCACTGAACTATGTTCGCAAATGGTTAAAATATTTTATCTAAATAATTATCCTTGCTTATTATAGCAAAATTAATATTTTGATAACAGAATTAATGAAAATTATTAGATTTATTTAATTTTATATATTATCTTTAAAAAAAGAGTTTTTGATGTACATAAAATAAAAAGAGTTAAGTTTAAAATTAAAATATTTTTAATCTTTTTTTATTGATATAAAATTTATTATATGAAGTTTGTCACATCTGATACCCATTTTTTTGATACTTCCATAATTAAGCATTATAATTTTGCTCCGGCAAGATCTCATTTTTTTAATGTTAATGATATGAATTTTCAGATTATAAGGTCTTGGAATTCAGTAGTTTCAGGGACTGATTTAGTTTATCATTGTGGGGATATTGGAGTCTATTATAAATCTTCAAATAAAGAAGCTTTATTATCTATTTTAATGCAACTACATGGAAGTATTATTTTTATTAAGGGGAATCATGATAGTCGGGACTTATTTAAGTATCTGCAAAAGAATAACTTTTTTCTTAATGAAAAAAATGGCATTAAGAAATTTTATTTTCATAATGTCGGGACTTATTTTAAATATAATCATAGGCAGTTTTTTTTGACTCATTATCCTTTATTTTTTGGTAAAACTCAAAATAGTATTAATCTTCATGGACATATTCACTATAATTCTATTCCTATAAAGGAAAATATTAATATTGGAGTTGATTCAAAAGACTTTGATTATTTTCCTAAAAAAGAAAAACCTACTTTTGGTACCCCTCTTTCTATGCAGCAAATTGAATTTTTGATTAAGGCAAAAAGTGATGATTTTTATAAAAGAAGATAGAAATTTTAAACTAATGTTGCAAATTTATTTTAAATAGTTCACATTAAAAAATGATGTTTTTATTTAAAGAGGTAAAGAGTTTAAAAAGTAAATAGTAATTAAAAAATAAATATCTTAATAAAATATTTTAAATGATTTAAATTAAATATTATGATTAAGATTTATTTTAAAAAATAAAAACTAAGAAAATATTTTTTATTATAAAAATATTTTTAATTTTGGAATAATCATAATTAATTTATAAAAATAAATAATTATTGCTTATTTTGTATAACTTTTAAAAACTGGCATTGAGTTTAAAGATATTTGGTAGGGAATAAAATGAAAACTGCTTCTGTAGTTATTGATGTAGTGGCAAAAAACATTAATCAAACTTTTACATATTTAATCCCAGATTATTTGGATCAAATTAATTTACTGGGCTATCGAGTTATAGTACCGTTTGGAAAAAGAAAATTAATGGGGTTTGTAGTTTCGATTAGTTCAAAAAAGATTAATTACAATCAGTTTAATTTAAAAAAGATCGAAACAACTCTTGGGAAAGCCCCGATTTTAAATCAGGAAATGATTGATTTATCTGAATACTTATCTAAAAAGCTTTTTTCTTCCCAAATTCAAGTTATTAAAGCTATGTTACCTGCTGCTTTCAAAGTTAAATACTTAAAAGAACTAAAAATAGTAAAACCTGTATCTCCCAATTTTAAAAAAGAAATTTTTTTTGATAAAAAAGAAATTGTCTATTATCCAAATAATTATAATCAGTCACAGAAAAAAGTCATTAAGAAATTTATAAGGGAAGGAAAAATTGCCAAAAAAACTAAGATAAAGGAAGACCTACATTTAAAAACTTTACCTGTCTATAATTGTATTTTGTCAAAAATACAGTTAAAGAAAATTTTTAAAGATAAGAAAAGGAGCAAGCAACAGAGGAAATTAATTCAGTTTTTTTTATCTGATCACAAGGGTTCTTATACTAAAAAGGAAATTGAAGAAATCATAGGTGTTTCGTCAGCAGTTTTAAAGCGAGCCGTGAAAAAAGGATGGATTTCAGTTAAAAATAAAAGGTTACTAAGGAATCCTGAGAATAATTTGCCTTCTTTTAAAAAAACAAAACCACTGAAATTAAATCCTGTGCAACAAAAAATTTTTAATCAAATAGAAAGGCCAATTAACGAAAATAAAAAAGATACTTTTTTATTAGAAGGTGTGACTGGTTCCGGAAAAACTGAAGTTTATCTTCAATTAATACAAAAAACTATCTTATTAGGAAAAAGCGTTATTTTATTGGTTCCTGAAATAACTTTAACTTCTCAAATATTGAATCGAGTCAGATCACGTTTTGGATCTAACGTTGCTTTAATGCATTCGGGGCTTTCAAATGGGGAAAAATTAGATGAATGGGAAAAAATAAAAAAGTATAAAATTCCAATTATTGTTGGAACTCGTTCAGCCATTTTTGCCCCATTGGATAATCTGGGTTTAATTATTATTGATGAAGAACAAGATGACAGTTATAAACAGGAAAATAACCCAAGGTATCATGCCCGAGATGTTGCTTTATGGAGAAGTAATTATAATCAGTCTGTTGTTTTACTTGGTTCTGCTACTCCGAGTTTAGAATCACGAGCAAGAGCTCAAAAAAATGTTTTTAAATTTTTAAAACTTCCATACCGTGCTGTTAAGGGATCCGAATTGCCCGAAATCAGGGTTATTGATATGAAAAAAGCTTGGCAAGATCCACAAAGTTATATGGATTTTAGCCCCCAACTTATTAATAATTTAAAATTAACATATAATAAAAATGAGCAAACTATACTTTTATTAAATAGACGAGGCTTTTCTTCTTTTTTAATGTGCCGGAACTGTGGATATGTCCCGCGTTGTCCCAATTGTAACCTTTCTTTAACTATTCATATCAATAGTCATACTTTAAAATGCCATTATTGTGGTTATCAACGGTTAATTCCTCGAATATGTCCGAAATGCCAGAGTAAAGAAATTAGGTATGTAGGAACAGGAACTGAAAAAGTTGAAAGAGAATTAAAAAATATTTTTCCATTTTTAAGAATTAGTCGTTTAGATCAGGATTCAATAAATAAAAAGGGAAGTTTAGGAAGAATTTTATCCAATTTTTCTGCCCAAAAGTATGATTTATTATTAGGAACACAAATGGTAGCAAAAGGGTTTGATTTTCCAAATGTTACCTTAGTAGGTATTATAAATGCTGATACTAGTCTAAATATTCCTAGTTATAGAGCTGAAGAAAAAACATTTCAATTATTAACACAAGTTTCTGGTAGGTCTGGTAGAGCAAAAAAAAGAGGAAAAGTAATTATACAAACTTATAATCCCAATAATTATGCGATTCGATTAGCTGCAAAACAAGATTATGAAAAATTTTTTCGGTTAGAAATGCGTTATCGACATATAGGAGAATACTCTCCTTATTTTTATATAATACAAATAGTTGTTTCAGGACTTAATCAATTTGTTACTAGTCAATCAATAAAAAAAGTCTTTTCTTTTATAAAAAATAAAGTTGGTAAAAAAACAATTATCTTGGGGCCAACAGTTAGAGCCATTGCTAAATTTAATAAACGGTATTTTTTTCAAATAATCCTTAAATATAAGTATGATCCCCAACTGCCAACTGCTATTCGAGAATTACAAAAAAATTTTTCAAAAAATTTTCCTAAGAGTTTATATTTAACTATCGATAAAAATCCGGTATCATTTATTTAATGGAAAAAAAATCAGCAATTTTTTTTGGCACTTCAAATTTTAGTTCTATAGTTCTTAAAGATTTAATTAATTATTCTTTTATAAATATAATTGCGGTTGTTAGCCAGCCAGACCGAGCAATAGGCAGAAGAAGAAAAATTGCCCCAACTAAAACGAAATATATGGCTGTCAATAATAATATTCCTGTTTATCAAACTAACAAATTATCTGGTTCAAAAATTGAAAATAAATTAATCTCGATGCGCGCTGATTTCCTTATAACAGCTTCTTTTGGACAGTTTATTTCAAACAAATTACTAAATTCTGCAAAAATAGCTTCTATTAATGTTCATCCAAGTTTATTACCTAAGTATCGAGGTGCAGCTCCAATAAATTGGGCACTTATTCACAATGAAAAAGAAACTGGTGTGACGATCATGTATATGATAAAGAAGATGGATGCTGGCGATATTCTTGCTGAAAAAAGAGTTCCTATATTAAAAAAAGATACTGCTGGAAGCTTATTTAAAAAATTAGCTATCATAGGAGGAGATTTATTATTAAAAACAATTCCAAAGATTGTTTCGAATTCTATACGGCCTATTCCTCAAAACCAATCTATGGTTACTTTTGCTCCAAAAATAAATTTCAAGGACACCAAAATTAATTTTTATAAGCAAAATTCTTACCAAGTGATGGGTTTAATTAAAGGGTTAAGTCCTAAACCAGGGGCCTTTTTTTTGTTCAAAGGGAAAAAAATTAAAGTTTTTTTTGCAGAATTGGGGCCTTTGAAAGGAAAAGCAGGACAAATTTCAGTTAAAAATAAAAAGCAGCTTGCAATAACTGCATCTGATGGCAAAACGATATATTTAAAAAAGATTCAGTTAGAAGGGAAAAAAATTATGGACATAAAAGATTTTTTAAATGGAATCGGCCAAACGGTTAAAATAGGAGATTGGACAAATTAAGTTTAATATTGAAATGATATTATAAAGAAGTTTATGATAAAGTTAATTTTTATTTATAATTTTGCAATTTATTATTTAATTAATGGCTTAATTAATTTAATTTTGTTTAGTCTCTTTAGTTTAGATAATTGTTTTTTGATAATTAATGAATATTTTAAGATTTTGGTGAGAAAAAAACCTTTAATTATTGCTTTTTGGAGGAATATTAATGAACCCGGGTTCGATGTTTGCAAATAGATATAAAATAATTCGCCAGTTGGGAACAGGCGGCATGGCAAATGTTTATTTGGCTTTAGATATGAAAAAAGACAAACGTGTTGCCCTTAAGATTCTTCGACTAGATCTTCAAGATAACCCGGATTTTGTTCGTAGATTTCAAAGGGAAGCTCAATCAGCTGCTCGCCTAATTCATCCTAATATAGTAAGAATTTTTGATACCGGATCCTATAAAGGAATGCAATATCTATCAATGGAATTTATTGATGGTATTAACCTTAAAGAATATATTTCCAAATATTATCCTATCCCCTTTGCTCAAGTTATTAATATTATGGAACAAATTTTATCAGCTGTTTCGATGGCTCATAATCATGGGATTGTTCACAGAGATTTAAAGCCTCAAAACATTCTTCTCGGAAAAGATGGGTCTATTAAAATTGTGGATTTTGGTATAGCCCTTGCTAGGAACGAATTTGGAATTACTAAAACGAATGAAATACTTGGTTCAGTACATTATTTAAGCCCTGAACAGGTTCGCGGTGGAGTGGCGACTAATAAATCAGATATCTATTCTTTAGGGATTATTTTATACGAAATGTTGACTGGTAAGGTCCCTTATAAGGGAGAGACAATTTTTTCAGTTGCAATGAAACACTCTTCTGAAAAGATGCCTTATGCTCGTTCAATTAATTCAGATATTCCACAAGCGTTAGAAAATGTAATTTTAAGAGCAACAGCAAAAAATCCCGATAATCGTTATTTAACTGCAGAAGATATGGCTAATGATTTAAGAACCAGCCTTTCCCCCCAACGGGCAAATGAAAAACGTTTACCTAGCTTTGCAGATGATGAAACTAAAACTCGTATTATTCCTATAAACGATCTAAAAAATCAAGTTGCAAATGGGCTTCAAAACAATAGTTATCATTCTAAACAATCGACCAATTCTTCTGAAAATAAGCAAAAGACTTCTTCTAATAAGACAGACAGAAACGGTTTAAAGAGAAACGGGTTTAATAATAATAAAAATGTTTTTTATAGAGTTATTTTTGGGTTACTAGTATTAGGGCTAGCTACTATTTTATTAGCCGTATTTTTACCGCCAAGTAAAGTTGAAATTCCTAATACCAGGAATCAAACTATAAATAATGCGGAGAATTCAATAAATGAGGATAATTTAAGGGTAGGCGATATTAGCAGAACAACTTCTCCCAAAGTAAAGAAGGGGAAAATAATTAAATCTATTCCAAAAGCAGGGAAGCATGTTAAAAAAGAGACCCAAATCGATTTACTTGTTTCTAATGGAAATAAAAAAATTACTTTTGGTGATTATGTAGGATCACAGTATGCTGATGTTTCCCGCCTTTTAAAAAATGAAGGTTATAAAACAAAACGAATAAAGAGGCATTCTAATAGAGTTCCTAGCGGGAAAATTATAAGTCAATCCATTCCTGCAAATAAAAAAGTTAACCCACATCAAACAACCGTAAAATTTAAAGTTTCAATTGGGCCAAAAAAATTAGTTGTTCCTAAATTTATTAGTCTTAGCCAAGCCCAAAGGTGGGCTTCATCGGAAAATATAAATTTAATAGTTCAATATCGTAATCAAAGTGCAAATTCTGCTTATACTAACGGTGACATTATTAGTCAAAATCCAGCTTCAGGAACTAAAATAACTCCTGCGAATTCTGTAACCATAGTGATTGCTAGGATAAATTATTATAGCCGCCCTAGTTATAGTAGTTCTACTACTAGTAGTAGTAGATCTTCTGTTTCATCTAGCAGCAGTAGGTCTTCTCAAACAAGGCCTCCTTCATCTTCCTCTAATAGTAATTCTAAACCAAGTTCTAGTAGCTCTTCACCTTCTTCTTCCTCTACCTCTTCCTCTAGCTCTTCACCTTCTTCTAGCTCTTCACCTTCCTCTAGCTCTTCACCTTCTTCTAGCTCTTCATCTTCATCTAGAAATAATAGTTCTCAATCTAGTTCCTCCTCTTAAAATTTAGGAATTAAATATTAAATCTTTTCTAAATTATTAGCATATTAATTTTTAGATGATTTTTATTTTATAAAAGAAATAGAAAATATTATTTAATCTAGAGCAGGTTATTAGGATAAAGAAATTGGATAAAAATAGAAATTATTGTCATCATTAAAAAAAATGAAGGAACGAAATTTTTGATTTTTAGTTGAAATATATGGCAAAAAGCTTAATGAAAAAAGGAGGGCATAAATTTGTATAAAATTAATATTTTAGCTGGTGGGCCAGAAAAAAATTTTCCTAAAAATTTTAAAAAATTTTTGCTACCAACTTATAAATGGATTGGCGTTGACGCTGGTGCTATCTTTTTAATAAACCATGGAATAAACGACATTACTTCTATAGGAGATTTTGATTCATTAACTACCTGTCAATATGAAGTGGTTAAAAAAAAATCTAATTCGAAAAATTTCTTTCAAGCTTCACCTAAAAAGAATTTTACTGACACTGAACTTGCTTTGACGTGGGTTGGAAAACATTATAATGTTAATGAAATTTCTGAAATTAATCTTTTTGGTATGACAGGTAATCGTTTAGACCACGAAATGAATAATCTTTTAAATATATTTTTGCCTCCATATAAACCTTTAATCGCCAAAATTAAAGTTTATGATAAATATAATATCGTTAGGTTTTTTAATGCTGGAAAATACGTAATAAAAAATGAACGTAATAAAAGGTATCTTGGTTTTGTATTATTAAATAATGTCACCAATTTCAATATTGAGGAGGCTAAATATAACTTAAAAAATTTTTCCTCGAAAATTGATCGTGTTTTTGCTTCTAATGAATTTATAAATAATAAAAAAATAAGAATTTCATTCAGTTCAGGGAACATTATGGCAATTTTTAGTTAAATTTGACTTTTACTTGGATTTTATTAATAACTTTTGTATAATAGTCTAGGCTTTTTACTTTTAGTGCTATTTACAAAAAGTATAAGCTTAATATTTTAAGCCTACATCGTTTTATCGGTGAACTAATAAAAAATTAACGGAGGAAATAAATTGGCTGAAAAGCAACATTATGAGAGAACAAAGCCGCATGTAAATATTGGTACTATTGGCCATGTTGATCACGGTAAGACGACTTTAACCGCAGCTATCACTAAGTACTTATCCAAGCAAGGGCTTGCAAAGGCCCAAGATTTTAAGGCAATTGATGCTGCTCCAGAAGAGCAACAACGTGGTATTACCATTAATACGGCTCATGTTGAATATGAAACCAAAAAACGTCATTATGCACATATGGATGCTCCAGGACATGCTGATTATGTTAAAAACATGATTACAGGTGCTGCACAAATGGATGGAGCAATTCTTGTTGTTGCTGCTACAGATGGCCCAATGCCTCAGACACGTGAGCATTTATTATTAGCTCGTCAAGTTGGTGTTAAATATATTGTTGTATATTTAAATAAATGCGATCTTGTTGATGACAAAGAATTAATTGATCTTGTTGAAATGGAAATTCGAGAGTTGCTGTCTGAATATGGTTTTCCCGGTGATGATACACCAATAATTAAGGGTTCTGCTTTAAAGGCATTACAAGGGGATCCAGAACAAGAAAAAGTTATTGGAAAATTGTTGGATACCATTGACAGTTATATTCCTACGCCAAAAAGAGATGTAGATAAGCCTTTCCTTATGCCTATTGAGGATGTTTTCACTATCACTGGACGTGGAACTGTTGTTTCAGGAGATGTTACTCGTGGAAAAATTAAAATCGGTGATCAGGTTGAAATAGTTGGTTTGGCCAACGATATTAAAAAAACTACAGTTACTGGTGTTGAGATGTTTCATAAAACTCTTGATGTTGGTGAAGCAGGGGATAATATTGGAGCATTGCTCCGTGGCATTTCCCGAAATCAGGTAGAACGTGGGCAAGTCCTCGCAAAACCTGGATCTATTAAAACTCATAAAAAGTTTAAAGCTGAAGTTTATTGCTTAACTAAAGAAGAAGGAGGACGTCATACCCCATTCTTTAGTAATTATCGTCCACAATTTTATTTCTATACAACTGATGTAACTGGTACTGTAGAATTACCGAAGGGCGTTGAAATGGTAATGCCTGGCGATCATGTTACATTTACGATTGAATTAATGAAGCCTGTTGCAATTGAAAAAGGTGCTAGATTCTCAATTCGTGAAGGTGGACATACTGTAGGTGCTGGTACAGTTTCAGAGATTGATGATTAATTTTGCTAATCGTTTGCTCTTTTAAAAAGCAAACGATTTTTTAATTTATTAGTAACTTTTTGTAATTTAAATGCGGTATTAATTGAGTTTTTATTTTAAAAAAATAAAAATAAATAATAAAAATTCTTAGATTAATAAGATAATCAACGAGTTTTAACTGATAGAAATATTTAATGAAAAATTAGATAGAAATCCCGTGAATTCATTCATGGGGTTGAATACAAGCTAAAATTAAACTAATCCCTTTGGCAACTTGGGGACTTATCCGCTTTGGTAACTACTGCTACTTTGGAATATAGAAATATATCTAGAAGTCAGCTTATCTAAGCAAATTGTGGAGATCTATACATTTCCTCGATATTAGAATTCACAAGCTAGGGGTTTTAATCCGTGGTAGTCGACTTAAGAATTTATATAATTATTGTTTTATAAATTTATTGGAAAAGTTTGTCAACCTATTTAACTTGACAAACTTTTTTTTAATAATTATAGTATTTTTTGGTGAAATTTTTAAAGAAAGGGTTAGAAATATGGCAGTAAAAATACGTCTCCATCTTTTTGGTGCAAAGAAACGTCCTTTTTATAGAATAGTGGTTGCTGATTCTCGTTTTCGTAATCAAGGACGGTTTATAGAAGAGGTTGGTTATTATAATCCTATTAGTAGACCAGCAGATATAAAATTAGATGAAAATAAAATAATAAAATGGTTAAAGCAGGGGGCAAAGCCTAGTACAACCGTTCGTAATCTTTTGTCTAATGCTGGAATTATGAAAAGTTTTTCTGAGTCAAAAAGAACACAAAACAAAAATAATAAAAAATAATTAAATAATAAATTGATATTTGGAAAATATAATTTTTTAATGCTTTAATTTTTAATGTAATATTTTTAGGTTCGATAGTATTAATTTTATTAAATAGCGTCTGATTTAAGAAATGGATAAGGTTAAAATTGGAAAAATAATTAATACCCATGGTATAAACGGAGAAGTTAAAGTTTTGACAACTACAGATTTTCCGGAAGAAAGATTTTCCAAGGGCTCATATGTTTTTATTAACAATGAAAAATTAATAGTTGACAAAAGTCGACCTTTTAAAGATTTTTGGCTAATAAAATTTAAATATTTTGATAATATTAATGACATAAAAAAATTTGAAAAACACTTTATTTTTGTTTCTAAAAAACAAAAGGTTCTTCTTAAACCTGGGGAATATCTTTTAAGCCAAATAATAGGTCTTTTAGTTTTTGATTTAAATAATGATTATATCGGGAAAATCGTTGATAGTTTTCATACTAAGGCAAATGATGTTTGGGTAGTAAGAAAACAAAATAAAAAAAATATATTTATCCCCTTTATTGATCAAGTAGTAAAAGTCATTGATTTAAGAAAATCTTTTGTAAAAATAGATTTATTAGAAGGGTTAGATGAAAATTGATGTATTAAGTTTATTTCCTGAAATGTTTGTTCCTTTAAAAGAATCAATTATAGGGAGGGCTTTAAAAAAAAATTTAGTAAATTTTAATATAATAAATTTTAGAAAATATTCTCAGGATAAACAAAAAAGTGTTGATGATTTAGTATATGGAGGTGGGGCTGGGATGTTATTGGCTCCTCAACCTGTCTTTTCTGCTATAGATCATATAAAAGAAATTAATAATGGTGATAGGGGCCATATAATTTTAGTAGATCCTACTGGTTTAGTTTTTAACAATGAAAAGGCTAAAGACTTATCTAAATACAAGCACTTAGTTTTTATTTCTGGACACTATGAAGGATATGATGAAAGAATTAGATCTTTAGCAGATGAAGAAATAAGTATTGGAGATTACATTTTAACAGGCGGGGAGCTTCCAACAATGGTTATGATTGATGCTATTGTTAGGCTCTTAGATGGAGCTTTGGGAAATAGTCTTTCGACTAGCTCTGAAAGTTTTCAAAATAATTTGTTAGAAGAACCTCAATATACTCGTCCTGCTAATTTTCATGGGCTAAAAGTTCCACAGGTTTTAATGAGTGGTGACCATAAAAAAATTAAAAATTGGAGATTAAAAGAGTCATTAAAGAAGACTTATCTTCGCCGGCCAGACTTATTAAAAAAAAGAAAATTTAGTAAAGAAGAACTTAAATTTCTGGAGCAGATTAATAGAAAATTTGATAAAAAAGATTAGATGTTATAATAAAATTTGGTTTTTCGCAATTAATAATACTGTATCTTAATATATGGTATTTAATTTTAATGATATTTTTATGGGAGCAATTAAATTATGAGACAAAATAAAGTACTAGATAATTTGAGCAAACCACAATTACATAATGATATTCCCAATTTTCGTGTTGGAGATACTGTAAGGGTTTATGCTCGTATTATTGAAGGCAAAAATGAACGTATCCAATTATTTGAAGGTACTGTTATAAGAAAAAAAGGTTTTGGAATTTCGGCTAATTATACTGTTAGAAAAGTTTCATCTGGGGTAGGAGTGGAAAGAACATTTCCCTTGCATTCCCCTCGAGTATCTAAAATAGAAGTTAGTCGTTATGGACATGTTCGCCGCTCTAAATTATATTATTTACGTTCTTTACGAGGAAAATCTGCCCGTATTAAAGAAAGTATAAGAACAAGAACGAAAAAATAATTATTTAATTTAGTTTTTATTAAGAAATTTTTGCTGTTTAATTAGATTAATGGAAATCCTTATGGCAGAAATGTTCCAGGTAATAGTAGATTTTTAGTAACTTAAAAAGCCCCAAATATATTAATTTTTGGTTTTAATAAACTCTAAATATTTAATTATTATATGTAGATTTGGAAAATTTGATTTAACCTATTTTATTGATAATTGTGATTTTAAATATTTTAAATTTACAAGTAGCAATTTAATATATTTGTCTGTTATCTAATTAAGGTTATATTATCTGCTTTCCAAGGATTTAATGTATTTATGTGATCATAATATATGATCCCCTTTAAATGATCAATTTCATGTTGGAAAACGATTGCAGGGTAATTTTTTAGTCTTATTAAATGTTCTTTGCCCCTTTCATCATTATATTTAACAGTTATTTTTTCCGCTCTTGGTACAAGCCCAGGAACATCATCTTTTTTAGATAAACATCCCTCACCCGCCTCAAGAGCGGCCCGCTTAGCTGATTCTCGAGTAATTTTTGGATTATAAATTACCCCTTTGAAATAAAATGGATTTTTATCATTTTTATTTTCGTAAGAAGGTATTAATAAGGCAGCTATTTGTAAAGATTGTCCCACTTGAGGGCCTGCTAATCCAACTCCTGGTCTTAAATTAAATTTTTTATTTTTTTCTTTATCTTGTGATATAAGTAAATATTCAAGCATATCTTTAGAAATTTTTTTTATTTTCTCATTGAGAGGGAACTTAACTGGTTTAGCTTTTTCCCTAAGAATATGATTTCCGTCCTTAACGATGTTTTTCATTAATATCATATTTTTATTGTATATCAGGCTAGCCATTAAAGAATTTTTCGTGTATTATTATACGGCGATGATTCAAAAATTATTTTTCAAAAAGGATTTTTTGAATGACAAAAAAATTAAGAAATGATATTAGAAATATAGCTATAGTTTCTCATGTAGATCATGGTAAAACAACTTTGGTTAATGAAATGCTTAAGCAATCAAATACCTTTGATTCACATACACAAATTGCTGATCGTGCGATGGATACTAACCCTATCGAAAAGGAGCGGGGGATTACTATCCTTTCAAAAAATACCGCAATTAAAGTTGGTGATAAAAAGATTAATATAGTCGATACTCCTGGCCACGCGGATTTTGCAGGAGAAGTAGAGCGTATTATGACTATGGTTGATGGTGTTTTATTAGTTGTAGATGCTTTTGAGGGAACAATGCCTCAAACTCGTTTTGTTTTAAAAAAAGCTTTTGAGCAACATTTAACGCCAATAGTTATCATAAATAAAGTAGATCGTCCGGGGGCAAGGCCTAAAGAAGTAGTTGATCAAGTTCTTGATTTATTTATTGAATTAGGGGCTGATGATGAAATGTTAGATTTTCCTGTTATTTATGCTTCTGCAATAAATGGTACTAGTAGTTACTCTTCTGATTTATCTAAACAGAAGCATACTATGAAGCCTGTTTTTGACACCGTTTTTAAATACATATCTGCTCCTGAAGATAATTCAAATGGCCCATTACGATTTCAGGTAGCCATGTTAGATTATAATGATTTTGTAGGACGCATTGGCATTGGTAGAATATTTCAAGGAACGATTAAAGTAGGTGACCATGTTACTGTTTTGAAATTAGATGGAACAAAAAAGAATTTTCGTGTCACTAGATTAATGGGTTTTATGGGTCTAAAAAAAATAAATATTAATGAAGCCAAAGCCGGAGATTTGATAGCTGTTTCGGGAATGGAAGAAATAAACGTTGGAGAAACAGTTGCTGATATTAAGGAGCCGAAAGCACTACCTCCATTAAGAATTGATCCGCCGACAATGCAGATGATTTTTAGAACCAATGATTCTCCTTTTGCTGGTAGGGAAGGAAAATACGTAACTGCTCGACAACTTGAAAATCGTTTAAAGACAGAACTTCATACAGATGTTTCTCTAAGGGTAAGGGATACGGATACTCCAGGAACATGGATTGTTTCCGGACGTGGTGAACTTCATTTGTCTATTTTGATTGAAACTCTAAGAAGAGAAGGTTTTGAACTACAAGCTGGAAAACCAAAGGTTATTTATAGAGAAATAAATGGGAAACGCTGTGAGCCTTTTGAAGATGTTTTAATTGACACGCCTGATGCATATACTGGTTCAATTATTCAATCTTTATCTGAAAGAAAGGGAGAAATGCTCGATATGAAGCCCCAAAACAATGGGCAAACTAGAATGCATTTTGTGGTACCTTCAAGAGGCTTGGTAGGTTATTCAAATGAGCTTATGAGCCAAACAAAGGGCTACGGTATTTATAATCATACTTATCGAGAATATCGTCCTGTAATTACAGGTTGGAATCCAGGAAGACGTAATGGAGCCTTGGTTTCTATCAGTCAGGGCCAAGTAACCACATATGCAATTATGGGAATAGAAGATAGAGGAACAATTTTTGTTGATCCAGGAACCAAAGTTTATGAAGGAATGATTATTGGTTCTAGTTCTCGTGAAAATGATATTTCTGTTAATATCACCAAAACTAAGAACCAAAGTAATGTTCGTTCTTCAACAAAAGATACAACTGCAGTTATTAAAACCCCAACGCATCTCAGTTTAGAACAATCAATTGAATTTTTGAATGAAGATGAATTAGTTGAAATAACTCCTCAATCTATTCGTTTAAGAAAAACAATACTTAAGACTAATGCTCGAGAAAAAGCAGCTCGACATAAAAATAATAAAAAAGTTTAGATTTTTAAAGAAGATTTTAATTTTTAATGTTTTGTCTGTTTTGATTTATTTTTTAAAAATAGTTTATGTTTGATTTTTTTCTGTTCTTATTTTTAAATATGATAGTAAGTTTATTTATTATAAGACCAGATTTCTTTTGGTGGTATCGCCAAGTGGTAAGGCTACGGTCTGCAAAACCGTTATCACGGGTTCGAATCCCGTTACCACCTTATTAATGATTTAATTCTAATTTTTTATTTATGATTTTAAAAAGTAAAAATATATTGGGTTATTAAGCTACAGATAAAGGTGAGTTTAAATATTTCTTTAATTTAAAGTAAGGTGAATAAAACTAAAGGATTAACAAAATTGTTTTTTCGTATTCAGTAGTTTTATTAATTAAAAATATTTAGTTTCTTTAATTTTGGGTTAATTATAAACTGGTTAATGTATTTTTTATTTAGGCTTATTTTCCCTATTTTCTATTCATTGATTAAAAAGATAATTGATATAAACATGAGTAAAGAAAATGTGGGTAAATGATATTTTTGATATAAGCCTAGATATACCAGTAAAATATCAGCAAAAATAATTAAAAATAAATTCAATATTAGCCAAATATTTATGCCATTTATTATGTTACTAATTATTAATATAAATCCCAAGAATATATTAAGCGGGTATTCTAGTTCTTTTAATTGAATAAAAATAGGTTCCATAAAAAAAATCAATGTTAAAAAAAGAAAAATAGCATTTTTTAAAAAGGTGCCATTTAAAAAATTACTTTTTGTTAAAAATATAAGTGGAAAATTAAATGAAACCATAAATGAAAAAGCTAATAATCCTAACAACGATCGTAATCTTAAAAAATTGAAAATAAGTAATACAATAAAAAAACTTAAAATAAATAGTAAATTAATTTCATAGGTATCTAACTGGTTCTTTAATTTTAATAAAATGGCAAATTCTAATATTATAGAGATAAAAATTCCAGAATTATAAATAGCAGAACTATTTATATTATTTGTAAAAGAAAAATAAAAAATTATGGAATTCAAAATAAGGTAAAAAAATAAAAAAAGTTCACTAAAATTATTTTTAAAAAAATTAACCGGAACTAACTTATAATTTATAAATAGAAAAACTGATAAAGTTATTGAAATTGATGTGATTACCATGGCAATCATTGAAAAGGGGGTTTTGGGAGTTTCTGTTTCGATTATTTTTTTCAAATTTTTGGTTTTTAAATTTTTAATGAACATCTTTTCTTATTAAATTATAAATATTGGGATTAAAAAAAGTAAAATTCTTTATTTTTTGTTAGTCTATTAATGTTGTCGTTTATAAAGTTATTAGTAAGGCTCTTGTAATAGTTAAGTGCTAAAGTAAATTGGAATTAGGAAACTGATAAATTTGTTATTTTTAAAGAGAGATAGTTATATGACTAAATTTTTTACAAGTGAATCTGTAGCGAATGGTCATCCAGATAAGGTGGCAGACCAAATCGCTGATGGAATATTAGATGAAGTTTTAAAACAAGATCCTCATGCTCATAGTGCAATTGAAGTTACTGTTTCCACTGGAGATGTATCTATTTTTGGTGAACTAACTACTAGTGCTTATGTAAATATAAGGCATATTGCAACTGATATAATCAAGAAAATAGGGTATGTAGAGCCTTCTCTTGGTTTTACTTATGATTCTGTTAATGTTTCTAATAAAATTGTAGAACAATCTTCCCAAATTTCTTCAGCTGTAAACAAAGCTGAAGATGATCCTGATCAATTAGGAGCTGGTGATCAAGGTATTGTCTATGGGTATGCTAGTGATGAAACCCCAGAGTATATCCCACTTTCTTTAAAGCTTTCTCATGCCTTAGTAAAGCAATTAAAAAAGGTTCGAGAAAAAAACGGAAATAGCAGTTATCTTCGTCCAGATGGAAAAAGTGAAGTTTCTATTGAATACGATGATGGTGGAAAACCAAAGAGAATTTCCTCGGTAGTACTTTCTACACAACATATAGAAGGCTTAGAGTTAGAAGACTTGAGAGGAAAAGTATCTGAAGATATTATTGCTCCTGTCTTACCAACTGAATTAGTAGATGAAAAAACTAAATTTTATATAAATCCTGCTGGGCTTTGGACGATAGGTGGTCCTCAAGCTGATTCTGGATTAAGTGGAAGAAAAATTATAGTTGATACATATGGTGGAGCTGCGCATCATGGTGGAGGCTCTTTTTCTGGTAAAGATGCTACTAAAGTTGATAGATCGGGAGCTTATTATGCTCGTTATGTAGCTAAAAATTTAGTAGCAGCTAAATTAGCTAAAAAAATCGAAATAGAAGTGAGCTATGCTATCGGTGTTTCAAAGCCAACATCTATAAATATAAATACTTTTGGTACAAATAAAGTTCCTTTAGAAGAGATTTATCAAATAATCAGTAATTTTTTTGATTTTCGTCCACTCTCAATTATTAAAGAATTAAATCTTTTGAGGCCTATTTATTTGCAAACAGCTACTTTTGGCCATTTTGGTCGTTCAGATCTTGATCTTCCATGGGAGCAACTTAACTATGTTGAAAAAATCGAGTCTTTTATTAAACAAAATAATGTTTAAGTTTATAATATAATCATTCAGCAGTAGTAAAAAGAAAAAATTTTTTTAGAGAGCGAATAATGATTTTTATGCTGAAAATTCGTAAAATTTACTTTTGAACTCGGCTGATAAACTTTTTTGTTTTAAATTATAAAAAATTAATAAATAAGTGCGCCTTGGCGAAATTCAGGTGGTACCGCGATAAAATCGTCCTGTTTTATTCACAAGGCGTTTTTTATTTTAATTTCAAATATAGAGGTTTAAATGGGCTATAATTTTAAAAAAATTGAAAAAAAATGGCAAAAATATTGGAACAATAATCGAACTTTCAAAACTTTTCCAGCATCTTCTAAAAAGAAAAAATATTATGTTATGAACATGTTCCCTTATCCTTCTGGGCAAGGTCTTCATGTGGGCCATCCTGAATCTTATACAGCAACAGATATTATGGCACGTTTTAAAAGAATGGAGGGGTATAATGTTTTACAGCCCATGGGCTGGGATGCTTTTGGTTTACCGGCGGAACAATACGCTATTAAAACTGGGAACAATCCAGCTGACTTCACTAAAAGAAATATTGAACGTTTTAAAAAACAAATTCAATCTTTAGGTTTTTCTTATGATTGGGATCGTGAAATAAATACTACTGACCCTAGTTATTATAAATGGACGCAATGGATTTTTGAACAACTTTATAAAAAGGGCCTTGCTTACGAAGATAAAATAACTGTAAATTGGGCTCCTGATTTTCCGGGAGGAGGAATAGTTGTTTCTAATGAAGAAGTTGTTAATGGAAAAACTGAACGAGGAGATTATCCTGTTTACCGTGTTCCTATGAAACAATGGGTTTTGAGGATAACTAAATATGCTGACCGTTTGTTAAAAGATTTAGATAAAATAGATTGGCCGGAACCTATTAAAGAGCAACAAAGGAATTGGATTGGGCGTTCTACCGGTGCTTCTATTATATTTACAATTGAAAAGCATAAAGAAAAAATAAATGTTTTTACAACACGTCCTGACACTATTTTCGGTGCTTCTTATATTGTTTTATCTCCAGAACATAAATTAGTTAATAAAATAACAACTCCGGAACAAAAAAAGCAGGTAGAAAAATATAAAAGAAATGTGGCTACTAAATCTGATTTAGAAAGAACAGCTTTAAATAAAAATAAAACGGGTGTTTTTACTGGTGCCTTTGCTATTAACCCCGCTAATAAACAAAAAATACCTGTTTGGGTTGCTGATTATGTTCTTTCAAGCTATGGAACAGGAGCGGTTATGTCGGTTCCTGCCCATGATAGTCGTGATTTTGAATTTGCTAAGAAGTTTCATTTGCCTATTAAAAAAGTCATTGAAGGAGGAGACATAAAAGATGATGCTTATACAGGTGATGGTAAGCATATAAATTCTAGTTTTTTAAATGGTTTTAATAATAAATTAGCGATTAAAAAAATTATTAGATGGCTAACCAAAAATAAATTTGGAGCCAAAAAAATTAATTATAGGTTAAGAGATTGGATTTTTTCTAGACAACGTTATTGGGGGGAGCCGATACCAATTATTCATTGGGATGATGGGACTACAACTTTGGTTCCAGAGGATCAATTGCCACTTAAATTACCTCATCTTAATAAAGAACAACTAAAATCTCCTGGTAACGGTCAATCTCCCTTAGCAAATGATCCTAAATGGGTGAATGTAACTAGAAGTGATGGTGTTAAGGGAAAAAGAGAAACTAATACGATGCCCCAATGGGCTGGATCTTCTTGGTATTTTCTTAGATATATTGACCCAAAAAATAATAAAGTATTAGCTGATCCGGAAAAGTTAAAATATTGGATGAACGTTGATCTTTATATTGGTGGAGCTGAACACGCTGTTTTACATTTGTTATATGCTAGATTTTGGAATAAATTTCTTTATGATATTGGGGTTTCGCCTACTGATGAACCCTTTCAAAAGCTTGTTACTCAGGGTATGATTTTAGGAAAAAATCATGAGAAGATGTCAAAATCTAAGGGTAATGTAGTAAATCCAGATGAAATTGTAGAAAAATATGGTGCAGATACTTTAAGAACTTATGAAATGTTTATGGGGCCTTTAACGCAATCTAAGCCTTGGAATACAAAGAGTTTAATAGGTATAAAAAAATATTTGGATCGGGTTTGGAGAATTTTTGTACCAACTAATGAAAATTCAATTAACCCCCAAATAGTTGATGAAAATGATCATAAAATGGACCAAATTTTTAATATTACGGTAAAAAAAGTTACTGAAGATTATGAATCCATGCATTTTAATACTGCTATCTCACAGATGATGATATTTATTAATAGCGCGTATAAAAATAAAAAGCTTTATAAAAAATATATGCAGATTTTTTTACAATTATTAAATCCGGTTGCTCCCCATATAACAGAAGAATTATGGCAAATTATGGGTAATAAAGATACAATTACTTATTCTAAGTGGCCTTCCTATGATAAAAATATGCTTTTTACACAAGAAGTTAAAATAGCTGTTCAAATTAACGGTAAAGTAAAGTCTGTCATTAAAGTTAAAAGAGGGTCTTCTTCTAAAGAACTTTCAAAAATAGCCCAGAATAACCAAAGAATTTCTAGGCTAGTAACAGGTAAAAAAATCCTTAAAATAATTGCAATACCTGACAAAATTGTAAATATAGTGGCTAAATAAGTTTTTATATTTTTTTATTTTATTAAGAAATTATCGACAAATTTTATTCACATAATAATGATTTGAGGTAGAATTATAAAATAAATAATTAATAAACTATGTTTTTGGTTGAAGTTAATTATATTTATTAATGTCTTTAGGAGATTTTAATGGCTAGAAGAAGAAAAAGGTGGTCAGGTGGTAAAGTAACTTTAATTGTTGTAATTATTGTTATTATTGTTGGAGCGATTGTATTTGGTACTAACCGGGCCCAGAAAAATAATTCTAAGACTCTAAACGAATTTTTACCCATTGATCTAACTACAGAAGATTTGTCGAAAATAACTGATGTTTATTCTTCAGAGATTGCAGGTAACACCCAGCAAGGTTTATTATCACGGACCAAAAATAGTAAGCCAAAACCGGGTTTGGCTAAAAGTTGGTCACATTCTCCTAATGGTTTAACTTGGACCTTTCATTTAAGGAAAAACCTTAAATGGTCTAACGGAGACCCGCTGACGGCAAATGATTTTGTCTATGCTTGGCGCCGGACCGTTAATCCTAAAACGGCCAGTCAGTATGCCTATATTTATTCGGGGATTAAAAATGCCGATGAAATAAACTCTGGGAAAAACAAAAATTTAAAATCTTTAGGTATCAAAGCTCCGGATAAAAATACTGTCGTAGTAACTTTATCTCATCCTATGCCTCAGTTTGAAAACCTAATGGCTTTTGATAGTTTCTTCCCTCAAGACCAAAAATTAGTTAGAAAACTAGGCAGTAAAGTAGGAACTTCTTCTAAAAATCAGGTCTATTCTGGTCCCTATAAATTTACTGGTTGGAATGGCAATAACAGTAAATTTAAATTAGTTAAAAACAAACATTACTGGAACCAAAAAGCCGTTAAAAACGATGGGGTTAACTATCAGGTGATAAAAGATGCCACAGCTTTAGTGTCTTCTTTTAATAAGGGAAGTATAGACCGGGCAGATCTTCAAACACCAGAACAAATTAAAAAATATCGTCACAATAAAAAATTTCATAAAATAAAAGCAGCTACAAGCAATTATATTGAATATAACCAAAATGGTAAGGTACCTGCTTTAAAGAATTTAAAAATTAGGCAAGCTTTAAATCTAGCTACTGATCGTAGTGGAATGGCTAAAGATGTTTCTAATGGTTTAGATTCTCCAGCCAAGGGTATTACTCCAGCAGGACTAGCTAAAACTTCTTCTGGAGAAGATTTTGCTAAGGCAGCCAGTAAAGAGACAAATTATCATTATAATATTTCGGAGGCTAAGAAATTATTTGTTCAGGGGATGAAAGAAGTAGGTCAAAAGAAATTAACCTTAACCATTGAAGCTTCTCAAGATAATCCTGCAACTAAACAAACAATAGATGATATTCAACAAAGTTGGGGCAAACTTCCTGGGCTTTCGGTAAAAGAAAATATCGTGCCTTTTAAACAACGTCAGTCAGACCAACAAAATCATAATTTTCAGGTTGTTTTAGCTGCCTGGTCAGCTGATTATAATGAGCCTCTTACTTTTATTAATATGTTTCAAACTGGCGGGCCATATGATGACGGTAGCTGGAGTAATAAAACTTACGATAATTTAGTTAAAAAAGCTTCGTCTAGTTCAGATGCCTTAAACGATACCAAACGTACTAATGAAGAACTTCAAGCTGAAAAAATACTATATCAGCAAGCGGCCATTAATCCAATCTACTGGGGAAATATGGGGCAACTTCGAAATCCTCATGTTAAGGGTTTCGAATACTTTCCAGCAGGGGCTAATTATTATTATTGGATGGCCAAAGTAAATAGATAAATTTTGGAGGAGAAAACAGGTAATTTTATATAAAATTATTATTTAATTATTCTGTATTAAGATTTGTAAATGGCAAAATATATTTTAAAAAGACTTTTAGTTATGATTTTGACAATTTTTATTGTTATGGTAATTACATTTATTTTAATGCAATTTATGCCTGGCTCCCCGTTTAGTAACCCGAAGTTAACTAAATCCCAAATTGAGTTATTAAATCAACAATATGGTTTAAATAAACCCATTTGGCAACAATTTGTGCAATATATTTGGAATGCTTTTCATTTTGATTTTGGGACTTCATATGTTAATACTGGACAAAGTGTCACGTCTATTATTGCTCAACGTTTACCGGTTTCTTTGTTTATAGGTTTTCAGGCTTTAATTGTTGCCGTTCCTCTTGGAATGTTTGTAGGCACCATACAAGGAGTTAAAAGAAATACTAGGACAGATTATAGTTTAAGTTTTATTACTATATTTTTTATAGCTCTTCCAGATTTCTTATTTGCCATGGTTTTGTTATTGTTATTAGCGGTTAAATATCCAATTTTTCCTATTAATGGCTTTGATGGTTGGACTTCTAGTATTTTACCAAGTATAGCTTTGGCAGCGGCGATTGTAGGATATATTGCACGTTTTACTAGATCTCAAACGATTGAAACTTTAAATTCAGATCAAATTCAGTTAGCTTTTGCTAAAGGTTTAGATAAAAGTGAAGTTGTGGAACACCATGTTGTTAGAAATTCCTTAATTCCTGTCTTAACCATAATTGGCCCTGTTTTTGCTAATTTTTTAACTGGATCGGTTTTAGTGGAAAAAATTTTTGGTATTCCCGGGATTGGACAACAGTTTTTGACCTCTGTAACTTCAAAAGATTTCCCGGTTATTATGGGTACGACAATTCTTTATACTGTTATACTTCAAGTTATGATTTTAATAACGGATATTATTACAGCCCTTGTGGATCCAAGAATTAGGTTAGGAGGCAAAAGCTAATGGAAGAAAAAAGTTTTCGTCTAGTAGGAGCAACTAATAAAAAGCTTAATGAAAAAATCGCCAAGCCTTCTTTAAATACTTGGCAAAGCGCTTGGCTGAGACTAAAAGAGAATAAAACAGCTGTTGTTTCAATGTGGTTTCTAATTATTGTAATTATATTTACGATAATTATGATTCCATTGTTGAGCCAAAAACAAGCCAATCAATTTAATACAAATAAAATTTCTGTATACAAAACCTTGCCACCTAAATCTGGGCTTTCGATCCCTGGATTTGAAGGAAAACAGGATGGTTCTAATATTTATGCTAGTCAAAATGTTCCCAAAAATAAAAAATTTATTTTAGGGACTGATTGGAATGGTCGTTCTATAGCAAAAAGGTCTATTGTTGGGTTGCGAGTATCTTTAACTATCGCTTTGGTTGCTTCTTTAGGAGATTTGGTTATTGGTGTAGCTTATGGTATCTTTTCGGCTTGGAAGGGAGGCTGGACTGATATTTTTATGCAACGTGTAGTTGAAATAGTTGGTTCAGTTCCCTTTATTGTTATAGTCACTTTATTTATCCTTTTGTTCGGGTCAGGAATTTGGTCAGTTATTATTTCTTTAATCCTAGTTCAATGGATTAATATGGCCAGGCAAGTCCGGGCGAGTACTTTGTCTGTTAAAGAACAAGACTATGTAACGGCTTCAGTAATTTTAGGGGAAAGCCCCTTTAAAATTGCTTTAAAAGATATAATCCCTAATATAAGTTCCGTTATTATAGTCCAATTAATGATAACTATTCCTCAATCTATTATGGAGGAAGCAGCTTTGTCTGCAATGGGTCTTGGAGTGCAACCCCCAACTTCGTCTTTAGGATCGATGATTAACGATGCCCAAAATTATTTCCAATATAATCCTTATTTGGTAATGATACCAGGATCAATTCTGGTTATTGTCTCTTTAGCCTTCTATTTATTTGGTGATGGCTTAAGGGATGCGTTTGATCCAAGGTTAGGTAGGTAAAAATAATTATTATGTCAAAAAAACCAATTTTGCAAGTTAAAAATCTTTCTGTTCAATTTCAAACATATGAGGGCTTAGTCAAAGCTATTCGAGGAGTTTCTTTTAACCTAAATCAGGGAGAAACTTTAGCCATTGTCGGAGAATCAGGTTCTGGAAAATCTGTTACTACTCGCACTTTAATGGGTTTAAATGCTAGTAATGAAATTATTTCAGGAGGGAAAATTTATTATAAAGGAAAGAACCTTTTAAAATTTAGCGAAGAAGAATTTGAGGATTTACGTGGTGGTAATATTGGTATGATCTTTCAAGATCCGATGACCAGTCTTGATCCTACAATGAAAATTGGCCCACAAATTGTAGAAGCCATCTTGCTTCACGATGAAGAGATTGAAGAAGATGCTGCTAAAAACCAAGCTATCAAATTAATGGGCCAAGTTGGAATACCAAAACCTACGGAACATTTTAATGATTATCCTTATCAATGGTCTGGTGGGATGCGACAAAGAGCAGTAATTGCGATTGCGCTTTCAACAAATCCAGATATTTTGATCGCTGATGAGCCAACAACCGCTCTTGATGTTACTATTCAAGCTCAAATCCTTCATTTAATGAAACAAATTCAAAGTAAATATTCATCTTCAATAATTTTTATTACTCATGATTTAGGAGTTGTTGCTGGAATGGCAGATAAAATTGTTGTTATGTATGCCGGAAAAATTGTTGAATACGGAACAACTAGTGAAATATTTTATAATCCTCAACATCCTTATACATGGGGGTTATTAAATTCTATTCCTGATCCGAATATCAAACAAGATTCTCTGCCTTCAATTCCAGGGACTCCGCCGGATCTTTTGTCTCCTCCTAAAGGTGATCCGTTTGCGTCAAGAAGCCCGTTTGCTTTGGATATCGATTATCAAAAACAACCGCCTTTTTTTAAAGTTAGCCCAACCCATTATGCGGCTACTTGGCTGTTGGATAAAAGGGCTCCTAAAATTGTTCCACCAGCTCCAATTCAACAAAGATGGCAAGAATGGAAAAAAATCAATTCAAAAAAATAGTAAAATTTTTATTAATTTTTATTTTTAATAAATTTGGGGTTTATTCACGTGACAAAAAAAATTTTAAAAGTAAAAAATCTTAATCTAACTTTTAATCCAGGTAAGGCCAATCAAGTTAAAGCAATTAATAATGTTAGTTTTGATATTAATGAAGGAGAAGTTTTTGGCTTGGTTGGTGAATCTGGATCTGGTAAAACTACCATCGGTAGGTCTATTTTAGATTTATATCATCCTCAATCTGGGCAGATTTTTTTTAGGAATAAAAATGTTCTTCATCTAAATTCTTCACAACTAAAAGATTTCCGTAAAAAGGCCCAAATGATTTTTCAAGATCCACAAGCAAGTTTAAACGGTCGGATGAGAGTCAAAAATATTATTGCAGAAGGTATTGATGTTCATCATTTAGCTAAAAACGATAAAGATCGAGATACACAAGTTAATCATTTATTAGATTTGGTTGGCCTTAATAGAGATCATGCTGAACGTTATCCACATGAGTTTTCAGGTGGGCAAAGACAAAGGATTGGTATCGCGCGAGCTTTAGCAGTAAAACCTGAATTTATTGTAGCAGATGAACCTATTTCAGCTTTAGACGTATCTATCCAAGCTCAGGTTGTCAATCTTTTAAAAAATTTACAAAAAAAGCGAAATTTAACTTATTTATTTATCGCTCATGATCTTTCTATGGTAAGATATATCTCTGACCGGCTTGCTGTTATGCATTGGGGAAAAATTTTAGAGGTCGGCTCCGCTGATGAGGTTTATAATCATCCTTTGCATCCTTACACTAAAAGTCTTTTAAGCGCTATACCTATTCCTGATCCAAAAATTGAAATTAAAAGAAAGCCCCAAAATTACGATCCTTCAATTGAAACTGATGGCAAAAAAAGACAGATGCATGAAATTCAACCAGGCCATTTTGTTTTATCCACAACAAATGAAGCAGAAAAATATAAAAAGCTTTAAAGCTTTTTTATTTTGTATTAATTTAGTAAAATATTTAAGGTTTAATTTTAGGAATTTAAAAATATTCTTTTAATCTTAATCTATGAGGAATAATGAAAACAATAGTGAAAAACAATTAGTTGGTGGTTCTTCTTGGCTAACATTTGGTAATATATTTTCTCGGATATTAGGAGCTTTATATATTGTTCCTTGGACCATAATAATTGGTAAGTACTCCATTAAAGCCAATGGACTTTTTAGTATGGGATATGCTATATATGCTGTATTTTTGATGATCGCTACAGCTGGTATTCCTACAGCAATTAGTAATTTAGTAGCCCACTATAACGGTATTAATGAAGGAAGAATTTCTTTAAGGCTACTTAAAGAAGGAAACCGTTTAGGGCTTTTAACGGGTTTAATATCTGCTATAGTCCTTGTTATTTTTGCTCCTATACTTTCAGCTGGGCATACAGGCTTAAAACCTGTTTTATGGTCTTTAGCTCCGACAGTATTTATTTTTCCTATTCTTTCTATGTATAGAGGTTTTTTCCAAGGAAATCAAATGATGCGAGAATCAGCTCTCAGCCAAGTTTATGAACAGGTTGCTCGTATTGTTTACCTTTTAGTGGGGACATGGGTAACTTTAAAACAAGATCCTAATAACTGGCAAGGAGCAGTAGTACAATCTACTTTTGCAGCTTTTATAGGGGGTATTATTGGCTTAATTTATTTAATTTTTTGCTTTTATAAAGATCAAAAGTTTTTCTTTATTCAAGCCACCAAAATTAATAAATTGATAAAACATATTCATTTAAAAAAATTAATTATTGGTATTTTAAAACAGGCTATACCCTTTACGATAGTGGCTTCAGCAATTACTTTTTATCAGCTTATTGATCAGTATACTTTTTTTCCCATAATGGATAAAATTGGCTCTTTTAGTGGTGGTAGTATTTTAAACCAATTTTCTCGTTTTAATTTTAATGCGAATAAATTAATAATGATTATAGTTCCTATAGCAAGTTCAATTGCTGCTACAAGTTTGCCTATGCTTTCTAGAGCCTTTGCAAAAAAAGATTGGTTAGATATTAGAAAACAAATTAAAAATATTTATCTTTTGTTTTTTATAGCTATGTTTTTAACAGCCTTTGGGCTTTATGGAGTTGCCCTTCCTTTATATTCTGTTTTTTATGGAAATACAGATCCAAATCTTTTTGCGGGTGTTAGGATTTTACGTATAAGTGCCATAGTTGCTATATTTTTTGGACTTTTTACTGTTCTCTCATTTATTGTTCAGGGATTAAATAAAGCTGATTTAGCTTTAAAATCTTTACTTTATGGCATTATTTTAAAGTTTATTTTTCAGTATCCTTGTGTTTATTTTCTTCATGCTGAAGGAGCACTGATTAGTACTATGATTGGTTTTCTTTATAGTTGTTGTTATTTATTTTATAAAATAAGAAGATATTATAAGGTTAATATTTCAGATATTACTTCTGACGTTTTTAAAATAAATTTATCTTCAATATTTGTTTTAATTATAAGTTGGGGAATAGTTATATTGTTGGAAAACTTTTTACCTTTAAGAAGGTTTTATCAATTAATTATTCTTTTAGTATCAGTAATAATTGGAGCTTTTGTTGGGGTTGCTTTGTTAGTTAAATTTAAAGTTGCTCCTAAGTTAGTTAAGGGTTTTATTCCGAAGAAATTTAATAAAACAAAGAAATAAATTTTATTTTAAAGTTTATAATAATTTGGTTCTTTAACTATTTAGTTAAACTTTGGTATATATAAAAACTTATTTATGTTTAAATTATTAAAAGAAACTAAGATAAGACTAAAAAAATTTATTATATCTAATGTTTTCCAGTTTTCTAGAAAGAACTTATAAATTACCGGTAAAATTATTTAATGTTATTGTACAATAGGTTTTGTTTATTTTTATCTTTATAAGCATAAAAATGCTTTTTCATTTTAATAATTAAATTATTAGAGATTTGTAATCTAAAAAAAGGGGAATATGATACTTAATATATTAAAATCTGTGGTTTTAGGAATTGTAGAAGGAATTACTGAATTTTTACCTATTTCTTCTACAGGCCATTTAATTATCTTTCAAGAGCTAATAAAATTTTATGATCAAAATGAAAATTTTTGGGATGCTTACCTTTATATTATTCAATTAGGAGCCATTATAGCTATTATTCTTTTATATTGGCATCGTCTTTGGCCATTTGGAAAGCAAAAAACTGAAACTGTGAAGATATCAATTTGGGCTACCTGGTTAAAGGTTATTATTGCAGTTATTCCTTCAGTTATTGTAGGTTTATTGCTTAATGATTGGATGACACAGGTTGAAAATTGGCAAGTGGTTTCGGCTATGTTAATTATTTACGGAATTATTTATATTTTTGTTGAAAACTATCAGAGCCATCGTCGCCCTCGAGTTAGTTCTGTTAATCATTTAACTTTAAAAGATGTATTGGGAATTGGCCTTTTTCAAGTTTTAAGTGTTATTCCAGGAACTTCACGTTCGGGATCAACCATCCTAGGAGGCCTAATTTTGGGGGCCAAAAGAGAAACTGCTGCTGAATTTTCTTTTTTTCTCTCTATACCTACTATGATCGGAGCTTCAATTTTAAAATTAACCTCTTATTTTAAGCATTATGGCCTTTTTAATCAAGAACAAACTATAGTTTTAATTGTTGGTTTTGTAGTCTCTTTTATAGTAGCTTATATAGCTGTAAAATGGTTACTTAATTATATTCAAACCCATGATTTTAAAGCTTTTGGAGTTTATAGAATTGTCTTTGGAATTGTGATAATTATTTTGGCTACTTTAGGGGTTGTATCTTTTTAATTGAACCGTGATTTGGATTTATTTTTTTATATTTTCAGGGAATTTTAAATACTTTCGGTATTTTATATCTTTAATAAATTGTTTTTAGTTTTCGGTCAATCTGTATTAAAACCCTTTTTTGGTTTTCTTTTTTTTCAAGATTATTTTTTTGCAAATTTATTTTTATTTTTGGGGATTTAGTATAATTTTTATACCAAGATTTATATTTAAGCCATATTTTATAATAATATTTTTTTAATTTGGGATTTCCTTTAACCTGTTCATAAGGGCGTCCTCTTTTTTTAATACGGTAAAGTACGGTTGGAAAATCGCTATAAGCATAAACTAACAGATCAGGAGCACTTTTATCTAGTTTATCTAATTGTGTCATCATGTTATTTAATAATTCACTATAAACCCTCATTTCTTGTTTAGAGATATTCCCATCCAAATAATTTTGTTTTGTAAAAAGTGCATCTTCATATATAGATCTGTCTAAAACATTATTATTATCGGAAAAGGCTTTTTTAATCATTTTAAAACGCAGGTTTAAGAAATAAATCTGTAATAAAAACCCATATTGTTTTGGGTTGGAATAGTATAAAGGTAAAACTGGATTATCTTTAACTGATTCAAAAAATGGTTTTGTATGTAAATGCTTAGAAATTAATTTTGTTAAAGTTGTTTTTCCAACTCCAATCATTCCTGCTGTAATTATCACCATTTTTCTTCTTTCATTAATTTAAAAATAAGTTCTTTAATTTTCAAAATAAATTTCTTTAATTTGTTTTTTTTAATTTGCTTTCAATTTCGGACAAAATTTTAATAATTTTTTCTTCATAACTTTTTTGTTTCTTCTTGTTTTTATTAAAAGCCTTATTAAAGGTTTTAATTATTAGAAAAAGAATAAAAGCAATAATTATAAAATTTATTATCTCATTTAAAACAGAACCGTAACGAAGAACTGCGGTTCCTATTTTTAAGTTTAAATTCGATAAATTTATACTACCTGTAAAAATCGATATTATTGGACTAATTAAATTTACTACAATAGATTTTACTATACTATTAAAAGCAGCTCCCATAATAAAAGCAACTGCCACTTCAATGACATTTCCTCTCATTATGAATTGTTTAAATTCTTTTAACATTTTTACCCTTGCCTTTTTAATTTTTCTAAACAAAATAATATCAAAAAAAATTAAAACTTTGTTAATTTAGTTTATCTATATTATTATAAAAAATAGATTTATTTATATAATTTTAGCCCTGATGGCGGAATTGGTAGACGCGCAGCGTTCAGGTCGCTGTAAGAGATATATCTTGTGCAGGTTCGACCCCTGTTCAGGGCAGGCTTATACAATATTTGTATTTAATTTATAAATTTTTTTATTTCTGTTTAAATTATTAAAATCTATAATAAAAATTATAATTATTTTAACCTAAGAATAAAATAAATAATATTTTTAATTACTTTATTTTAAATGAAAAATTTTATTTATTTATATTTTTAAACTGATATAAAATATATTTTAAATAGCCTATTAGGGAAATTCTTGTATTATTTTTATCTAAAAAGTTTTAGACAAAATAAAGTTTAAAAATAATTTATTTATTTTTTAAATAGAAAAAATAAAAAATAAATTTTCTGGTATGAAAACGTAACTAATGATATGGAATAATTTTAAGAATTTAGTTAATTTCTTAATTTCATTTAGTATTTATTTGATTTATTCTTTTAACTATTTGATCTATTCTTTTAACTAAATGTTGATAATGTTTATATAAAGCAGAAAATTTACCCTTATAAAGCTTAAACCATGGTTTTTCTTTACCACAAAAATGTAAGAAAACGGTATTATTAATTACCCAATTTAAGTCTATAGTTCCACTACTGAAAAATTTATAAATACTAAAAAATTTAGTTTCATAATTGTAATAAATATCTTTAGTCGGTTTTATTCTATTTCCATAGAGGCCATTTAATATATCTTGATCTGGAAAAAATAGCTGAAAATTATTTTTATTAATAAAATCAGAGATTTTTTTTAAATTTCCTTGTTTCCTCAATTTAACTAAATTCATCAAAAGAACGCCAGAATTAAAATAATTTTTGCCTCCATAGTTACCTAAACGGATGTTGTTAAAAGCAGCACTAATTTTTAAATTTTTATTTATGTGATGATCTGCAGCTATATAATAATTATTTTCAAAATTTAAATTATAAAAATTTTTTAAAGAATTTATACATAAAATATCACAGTCTAAGTAAAGTATCCTTTTTAAATTTTTTGGTAAAAAATCTTGAGCGATTAAACGATAATAAACCATTCTAGGATATCTTTTTGAAACTGGAGCGTTAAAAAATATTTTTTCTGGTACTCTTATAAAACTAATTTCAATATTTAATAGTTTACAAAATTCTTTTAAGTTGTCAGTTTTCTTAAACGTGTTTTCTTCTTCTACTATTAAAAAAGTTTTTATATGTTCTTTAATATTATTAAGCTTTATTGAAAAAAGAAGGGTTTTTAATTTTTCTATATAATCACTAGTTATTATAAATAAAAGATTCATAAAAGGAATTTGAGCTTTCTAGATTAATAAAATTTAAAATTTTTTTATAATTCTATTTTATTTCTAAAATTTAAATTTTTTTATTTAAAAAGGAAATATTACATATAAAATAACCCGATTTACAAAAAATCGGGTTAAAAATTTTAATTGAAACATATAAAAATTTTTGGTCTAATAAATAATTAATATAAATAATTAATAAATTTATTAAGCTTCCTTATACCAAGGGTAGTGGAAACTTTTTTCTTCTGGTTTATCTACACGTTGATATGTGTGTGCTCCAAAATAGTCTCTTTGGGCTTGCAGAAGATTGGCTGGTAAAACTTTTGCACGATATGAGTCAAAATATGAAATTGCGGCAGAAAACGCCGGTACGGGAACTCCAGCTTTAACTGCTAGGGCAACAACATTTCTTACATTATCTTGATAATTATTAGCGATTTTTTTAAAGTAGTCATCTAATAATAAATTATCTAAATTTGGATTTTTATCATAGGCATCAGTAATATTTTGAAGAAATCCAGCTCTAATGATACAACCTGCTCTCCAGATTTGTGCTAATTTCCCGTAATTAAAGTGCCAGTTATATGTTTTAGCTGCAAAACGCATCTGCTCAAATCCCTGAGCATATGACATAATCTTCGAGAAATAAAGGGCCTTACGAATTTGTTCAATAATTCCTTTTATATTTTCTGGTATTTTAACCTTACTTTTTGGACCGCTAAGTATTTTTGAAGCTTGAACACGCTCATTTTTCATCATAGAAATATAACGAGCATAAACAGCTTCAGTAATTACTGATTGAGGGACTTGATTTTCCAAAGCATCAGCTGAAGACCAACGTCCAGTTCCCTTATTATTTCCACGATCTAAAATCATATCCAGGATTGGTTTCCCTGAACCAAGATCATCTTTCCTGGTAAGTATATTAGCGGTTATATCAATTAAATATGAGTCAAGTTCTCCCTTATTCCATTCTTTAAATATATCAGACATATTTTGAAGAGGGATATTGAGAACATTTCTCATAATATTATAACTTTCATCAATCAGTTCTTCATCACCATATTCGATACCATTATGAATCATTTTTACATAATGTCCTGCTCCGTCTTCACCACAAAATGTTACACAAGGTTTTCCATCTTGTGGAGCTTTAGCAGCAATTTGTTCAAAAATTGGGCGAACAAGTTCATAAGCTTTTTTCTGTCCACCAGGCATAAGTGAAGGTCCATGTAAAGCACCGAGTTCACCTCCAGAAACTCCAGTTCCAATGAAGTTTATTCCTGAATTAGCTAATTTTTTATTCCTAGCAATTGTATCTTTAAAGTTGGTATTTCCTCCATCGATTAAAATATCTCCTTTATCTAAAAGAGGGATTAATTCGTCGATAACTGCATCCGTACCTGCGCCTGCTTTAACCATTAACATAATACGGCGTGGTTTATTTATTGATTTTACAAAATCTTGAATCGAATAAGAGGGGATTAACTTTTTATCTGAATGCTTTGACATTACATCATCTGTTTTTGAACGATGACGATTAAAAATAGCTACAGTGTATCCTCTACTTTCTACATTAAGTGCTAGATTACGACCCATTACGGCCATTCCTACAACTCCAAAATCCGCTTGTGACATAATTTCCTCTTAAATTAAATTATTATTTTTTGCAAACAACCTTTTATTATATATCAAATGTTTTTATTTTTTAATTATTAATTTCTTTATTGTTAATCTTTTCAGGTCTTTAATTTAAATTTAAGGCGATGATTACAAGAAATATTAGTTTGGGAATGATAATATTTTTGTCTTTAAAATAATAATTGATTTATTTACTTTAAAATTGTCTTTGGAGTCATTAAAAATACTTCAATTAGATACAAATGATAGAATGAAAAAGATGGATGAAAACGTATTATCTTTTAATAAAGAGAAACTTAAGGGAAATAAAATTGGAGTTTTTTTTGGTACTTTTGCTCCTTTTCATGTTGGACATCAATCCGAAGTTTATAAGGCTTTGGCTGATAATGATGGTGTTTTAATTATTACTTCCGGTTTTAGTGGAGATCGTGGTGATAATATAGGCTTGCCTCTTATGAAAAGGTTCCGTTATCTTAGAAAAGCCTTTTTTAAAGAAAAAAATGTAGGTATTGCTTATTTAAATGAAGATAACATTCCTAAAATGCCTAAAGGCTGGGATGTTTGGCTAAAAAAATTGGTTAGTATAATTGAAAAAAACATAAATAATAAAAAAGCCAAAATAACTTTTTATACAGGAGAAAAGAATTATAAGAAAGAAATAGAAAAAAGGTTGGGCAGTAATTCTCAATTTAGAGTTTTTGTCATGGATCGTTCTATTTTAAATATTTCTGCAACAAGGATTCGTAAAGAGCCATTTAAATATTGGAATTGTATAAATCCAATATTTCGTAGAAATTTTACTAAAAAAATTCTTTTTGTTGATTTTAATTCTATTCATAAAACAACATTGAAAAAGGGTTTTTCATATTTAACGAATTTATATTGTTCTTCTAATTATTTACCATTTTTTTTAAGAGAAGAAAATATTTCTTTATCAGAAATGAATGAGAGAGATTATTTAAAAGTTATTAAAAAACAATTTTGGATTAATGAAAAATCTATTAACTCCCCATATAATAATGGCTTTGTAATGTTTAGTTCTAGTATAATATCTTTGCAAGCTTATTTTGAACTCTTTTTTTCAAAAAAGGTATTTAATGATCTTAAATCAGTTTTTAAAAAAATGGTTTCAAAAGAAAACCTAGATTTAATTGTTATCTCTTCTCCTCCTGAGAAGATACAAAATCATTCTTTATTTAAAGGCGGTAAAATAAATTCTAATATTTATTATCAAAAATTATTGAATTTAATATCTTATTATCATTTATCGGACCGCTTAATTTTTTTAAGTTCAAAAGAAAAATTAAATAAAAAAGCATATGATTATTATGAAAATTATTTGAAGTTTTTAAAAATTATAAAAAAATATACAAATTTTGATTTTAAAAAATTTTTTCATTTATCTAATTAATGTTTAATGCTGTAAAAAAATGTCGTATAAAAAAAGTAAATTAACAAGTAAACTTATAACTAACGTTTTAAAAAAAGCCGGAGTTCTGTTGAAATCCCCAAAAAGTTTAGGTGACAAAAGTATTTTTTATAATGATTTGCAGTTTGACACTAGAAAAATAAAACGAAAGAGAACCCTTTTTGTTATAAAAGGAAGGTTCAGAGTTACATATTTAAAAAAAGAACTTTTTAGTTATATAGATGGGCTAATTTTAAATCCAAAATTTGAAAATAAAAATATTCAGGTTCCTTGTTGGTTTGTATCTGATACTCAGATTGCTTTGGCATCTTTATCAGCAGCTTTTTTTGGACATCCCGAAAAAAAACTGACAATTTTAGGTATTACTGGAACTAAGGGAAAAACAAGTGCTGCTTACATGGTCTATAAGATGTTGGATAAACTTACTCATCATCAGGTTGCTCTTTTTTCTACAATTGATACTATAATCACAAAAAATTTTCGTTTTAAAAGTGAGCTGACTACTCCTGAATCGTATGAATTATTTTTAAATATGAAAAGAGCCCTAGATAACAAGAAAAGATATCTAGTTATGGAAGTTAGCTCGCAATCATATCTTAAAGAACGCGTATTTGGTATTCATTTTAAAGTGGGGAGTTTTTTAAATATTAGCCCTGATCATATTGGTATAAATGAACACCCAAATTTTGCTGATTATTTAGCAAAGAAAAAAATGTTAGCAGAAAATTCTGATATATTTGTTTCTAATATAGATGATAAACATGGAAAAGAATTCCTTGATCATGCATCATTATATGGAGGAAAAACTATTTCTGTATCTAGTTCGAATCCAAGAGCGAACGTTTTTTTTAAAATTTTCCAATGTAATTTAGATAAATCAATTTTTGATATTAAGTATGATAACAAACATACAAAAAGGTATATATTAGATATCCCAGGAGATTTTAATGTTTATAATGCTTCAATTGCCATTACTATGATTTATTCAATGGGTTTTAATGCTTTTTCAGCTCGAGATGCCTTAGCTAAATTAAAAATACCTGGTAGGATGGCTAAATTAAAAAGTAAAAGACATGGCTTAGTTATAGTAGATTATGCTCATAACGGAGAATCCTTAGAAAAATTATTAGTTTTTTTGAGGTCTCAACATCCTAAAGGAAAAATAATTTTAGTAATAGGGTCTCCTGGTAATAAAGGACAAGATCGACGACAACAGTTTGGGAAAGTCATTAGTAGATATGTTGATATATCTATTTTAACTACTGATGATCCCGGTACAGAAAATCCTCATTTAATAAATAATGAAATAAGAAGGGCAATTTATAATCCTAAAGTTAAACTTTATGAAATTTTAGACCGTAAGTTAGCTATAAAAAAAGCTATTTCTTTAGGAAATAATAATGATTTGGTTATTTTAGCTGCCAAAGGCGATGATGCTTTTCAAAAAACTAATCATAAAAATGTACCTTATTTGGGTGATAATAAGGTTGCTTTAAAAGCCCTTGATTATTTAGAGTAAACCTTTATCATATCTGCTAGGGTTTATTGTATTTAAGCGGTATTTGGTAAGATGTCTTTAAAACTTAAATAATCCTAGGAAAAAATCTAAATTTCATGTTAATGATATTTTTCTTGTAAAACTTAATTAAGAGTTTATATTATTTTATATTATAAATGGAAAAATTAAATATATTTATAATAAATCTTTTTTACTGAATAATTAAAATCAGTTTCTTTACGAGTTCACTGATATGAAAATTAATAATCTAGAAATAGTTAGAACGGACTTAGTAGAGGTTAATAAGAAAAGTAAGAAGATAAATTAACCTTTAAATTTTTTGGTTAGGTTAAACCTTTTTCTTTATAATTTATATAATACTTAATAAAAATTTAATATTTTATATAAAAGTCGATTTTGGATTTAGTTTATTTTAAAAAGGGTTAAAATTAATAGTAAATTTTGCTGTGGTTAGAAGATAAGAAATTAGAAGATATAAAAATTTTTATTTTTTATCTAGAATTAAACTTTGAAAACTAAGTCCAAATATTTCTAAAGAAAAAACTTTAATTTTTTATATTTATATAAATAGAAAAACAATAAATAGAGGATTTATGGCAGATTTATATCAACAAACAAAATTAGTAGCAGACAAATTGAAAAATATACCAGAATATAAGAATTTAGAAAAAGCTATTAATGAAATTAAAAAAGACCCTCAAGCTAGAGAAACTTTTATTCAATTTCAAAAAGCACAAAAAGAAGTAAGCAATTTTCAAAAAAAAGGTACTAAACCTAGTTCAGAAAAATTACAAAAATGGAACCAAATTGTTAGAAGTGCCCAATCGCTTGAACCCTTACGAAATTTAAGTAAATATGAAAAAAAACTTGATGATATACTGGCCGAAGTAAATAAAACCATTACTAAACCTTTAGTTGACCTTTATCATTTTTAGTTTTTTGGGTTTATATTTAAGGTTTTAATTAAAAATGAAATTTATACATGCTGCTGATGTACATTTAGGAAACCCCATTAAGGGAATTGATAGAAGAATAGATCTTCCAAAGAGAATTCAAAAGGAATTGGCTTTAGCAACTTTTTCTGCTCTAAAAATAATAGTTAAAAAAGCTATAAATTTACATGTTGATTTTATATTATTTCCAGGTGATTTATTTGATTCTAAACAACAAAATCCTTATCTCTATAATTTTTTAACTAACGAATTTTTAAAATTAGAGAAATCTAGTATTCAAGTTTATCTTTCTTTTGGGAATCATGATTTTTTTGCTTCTTCCCAAAAAAATTTTATCTGGCCTAAAAATGTCCATATTTTTCCAAAAGAAGAAAACAAAGTATTTTTTTATAATTCATTAGATAATAAACGTATTGCTATATCGGGGATTAGCTATTCAGAAAGAAAACAACCTCAAAGTTTATTGAAATTATATAATTCTCGTGAAAAAAATATCGATTTTGAAATTGGTCTTTACCATGGAGCTATGGGCGATATTAAAAATAATAATTATGCTCCCTTTCGTTTTTCTGATCTACAATCTCTAGGCTATGATTATTGGGCATTAGGACATATTCATACTCCTTATATCTTATCTAAGGATCCTCTTTGTATTTATTCTGGGGATCCACAAGGGCTTAATTCAAATGAAACAGGGAGAAGAGGTGTTTTTCTTGTTTCGGATGATGGAAATTCTCACAATTTAAAATCTAATTTTATTCCAATTGGTAAGTTTGTTTTTAATATAATTGAAATCAATCTTTATAAAAATTTACAGCTTAAAGTTGATAATTTAGTTAGTATAATTTCTAAAAAGATTGGTAAGAAAAATAACAATATTAATTTGTATACTTTAAATATAAATTTATATTTTGAACTTAATAAAGAACAAAAAGGGCAGATTAGAGATCCAAATTTTTTAGCGTTATTGAATGAACAAATTTCTACTTATAATAATTTTTTGGTAAAAATTAAATTAGCCCCCTTATCTACTCGTTTTTTATATAATAATTTAGATAAAAGATATTGGGTAAAAGCAAAAGAAGAAATTTTTAATAGGAAAAATATCCATAAAAAAGTGTTCAGAATTTTTGGTAATCAACAAAAATTTATTACAGATTATTTTTCAAAACCTGAAATAAATAAAGAGCTGGTAAACAAAGCAGAAGAAATAATCTCAGAGAGGTCAAAAAAATAAATAGATGAGGATCAAAAGTATACATATTTTAGGTTTTGGCAAATTCTCTAATTTTAACTTGAATTTTAATAAAAACTTTACCTTTATTTGGGGGCTTAATGAATCTGGCAAATCGACTATTAGACAATTTATTTTAGGAGTTCTTTATGGTTTTGCTAAAAACTGGAAACAAAAGGTTAATTTATATGAACCTCATAATCATTCACAATATGGTGGGAATTTAGTTTTAGAAAAAAATGGCAAAAATTATACGATTTCACGAATAGGACGAATTAATTCTATCCTACAAATTTATGATCAATATAACCATAAAACATATCATACAGATAAATTTTTATATAAGTTATTATTTCCCTTTGATAAGGAAAGCTATTTAGACATTTTTTCTTTTGACCAAGAACAATTGAACAAAATAGGACGGTTGTCTTATAAAGAATTTTCTAAGAAAATTTTAGATTTCTCTGCTATTTCTGCTAATAGGTGGTTGAAATTTAGTAAAAATTTAGGAAAAGAAGCAGATCAAAAATTTAGTTTAACTAAAATTTCTAAAAGACCTGTTAATTTGCTTTTAAAACAGCACAAGAATCTCCAAAATAAATTGAATAGGATGGGAGAAAGTTTAGATAGATTTCGTTCTGTGAATTTGAAAAAACAAAATTTAAAAAAACAAATTATTTTAAGCAGAAGAAAAGAAAAGAAATTAGCTAATGAAAAAAAACATTTAAATGAATTGTTATATTTATCAGACTTATTTAAGAGAAAAAAAGAAATCATAAATTTAAATAAACAACCGCGTTTCTCATCAAAACAAATTGATGCTTTAACTGAAAACAAAAAACAAAAAATTAAAAATTTGCAATATGCTATCAATTCCCTTAATTCCGTAAGAGATAATAAAAATGAAAAAGAGGATAATTTCTTAAAAAGGCCTGATACTCCTCTTTTAAAAGTCTATAAAAAAAATAAAACTAAAATAGATGTTTTAAAAAGATCTTTTTCTGACTTAATAATAGAAAAAGATTTATATGAGCGTTTAGAAAATGAAAAAAATATTTTAAAAACGCGCTTATTAAAATTAGAGAAAAATCCTAAAAGTAAATTTTATCCTTATTTTATTATTATTTTATTTTTATTCTTTATAAGTGCACTAGGAGGTTTTTTTACCTTTAAAATTCCAAGCCACTCATTTATATATTCTGTTACTTCTTTAATTAGTTTAATTGGTTTAATTATTTTTTCAGCTTTAATTTTTATAAAGAAAAAGGATAAAGTTGGGTTACATATTTTAAAAAAAGATTTAGGTACTTATAATGAATATTTATCTCAGTTGCAATCTATTAAGAAAAAACAAGAACATTGTTTAAATAAAATTAAATATTTTTTTAATTTTTCTTCTCCTCTTAAAGATTTTTTGCCAAAAACAAATAATTTTCAGGAAACTATATCTAGATTGGATATCCTTTTAAAAAAATTAGAGCAAGAAGAAAAAAATAATAATATATTTCTTGAAAGGAAAAAAATAAAGAAAGAAAATGAAATAAACAAGAAGAAGAAACAGAATCAAATAAAAAATTTACAAAAAAAACTTTTTTTAAAGTTAGGCCTTAACAATTTTAAAGAGTTCCAAGAGTTAGACTTTGATAAGATAAAAAAAGAAAAAATCGATGATCAATTAAATAATATTAGTAAAATTTTAACTCCTGAAAAGGAACAAAGTATTGTTTCTTTAGGCGGAATTTTAAATATAAAGAAAAAAATCCAAGATAAAAATAACCTTTTACACAGTTTATCTGATGATATTCAAGAATTTAATTCTGAGGTCAATAATTGTGACGCTATTTTAATGAATCTTGTTTCGGATGATGGTTACCAAAATGAACTGCAAGATAAAAGCAATTTAGAAACAGAAATAAATAATGATTTATTTAATTATTTTAGTTATAAATTGGCAGCTGAATGGATAAATAAAACTTTATATAAAATTAGTCATCGAAGAATGCCTGTTATTATAAAAACAGCAGAAAGATTTTTTTATATGCTAACAGATGGTAAATATAAAAATATAATTATGGATAATGAAAATTTATTTGTTATTTCAAAAGACAATCAACGTTTTTTGATTTATGAGCTATCAAAAGGGACCTCAGAACAACTTTATATTTCTTTAAGGTTATCTTTGGCTCAGATTGTTTCAAATGATAATCCTCTCCCGTTTTTAATAGATGATGCTTTTGTTGATTTTGATAATCATCGAAAACAAATTGTTGAGCATGTTCTATATAATTTTTCAAAAAAATTTCAAGTTATTTATTTTTCTTCACATATAGATGAGCTTATTAATAAAAAAGATATTTTGAAATTAAATATAACTTGAGGCTTTTTGTTTTTGTACTTTGATACATAGTATTTTTATATTGTTATAGTTAATTAATAATTAATTTAAAAAAATAATTAAAAATTAAAAAAATTTAGGAATGAATTCAAGTAAATCAATCAATTATTAAAGCCCATGGTAAAATCATTATTTAAACCTACATATTATATAAATAAAATTTGGAATATTACCCCAAAATCTTTAGGTTTTCTTGGTGTAAATACGATATTAGCTGATCTTGATAACACTTTAGTTGCATGGAACCAACCAAAGGGTGATAGAAATTTCTTTATTTGGCATCAAAAATTGTCTCATAATGGCATTAAATTAATTGTAGTTTCTAATAATTCTACTAGAAGGGTTAGAAAAGCAGTTAGTAATTTGGGGGTCCAATTTGAATCTTGGTCTTTAAAGCCCCTTCCCTTTGGAGTAAATAGAACTTTACGAGATTTTCATCTTTCTAAAAAAGAGGTGCTAATGGTTGGTGACCAAATTATGACAGATATAATTGCTGCTAATTTAACAGGACTAAAAAGTGCTTTGGTTAAACCTCTATTACAAAGTGATAGTATTATTACAAAATTTAATCGGAATTTAGAGAAAGTTTTAACGAAAAAAAATAAGATTAAATGGAAAAATGATTTAATTGATTTTAGTAAAAATAGTGAAAATAAATATTGAATTAATAATATTTTTATTATGGATAAAAAATATGGTAAATCAAATTGTTCTTCATTTTTTTTATTAAGTTTCTTCTTTACAATTAAGTTAAAATAAAAGTTGATTTTATTAAAAGATAATTTTTTAATTAATTATTTTTTATATTTTAAATGAAAAATATAAAAAAATTTTTGAGGAGGTAAATAAAATTTGGAAAACGGTTTTATTTCATATACGAACACAGGCACTAAGGCTTCACCCTTATTAGAAAAACAAGGCAGAAAACATCGTGTTGGTATTTTTGGTGGTACTTTTAACCCTATTCATAACGGTCAATTAATAGCAGCAGAGCAAGTTTGTGATCAGCTAGCTTTAGAAAAATTATATTTTATGCCTGATTCTATTCCTTTTAGTCCAACACATAAAAGTGCTATTGAGCCAGCTCATCGAGCAGAAATGATTCGGCTAGCTATTAGAGGAAATTCTAAATTTGATATTGAAATGACCCCTATTAGAAATGGTGGAAGACAAGGAAGCTATAAAGTTTTAAATAGATTAGCATCACAGCATCCTAAAAATGACTATTTTTTTATAATGGGAAAGAAAATATTTAATAATTTTCCTAAATGGGATAATGCTTACGATCTAGCCAAAATAGCACATTTGGTTGTAATTGACCGACCAGATGGAATTAAAAAAATTAATAAGATGCAAGCAATTTGGCTACGTACTAATTGGTTAGATATTTCTTCTTCAGATATACGTTCACGATTAAGAGTAAAAGAATCGGTTCGATACTTAATTCCAGATGTTGTTGCAGCTTATATATCTGAGTTTGGTCTTTATCAAGGGAGATATATTTAATGTCTTATTTAAAATATGATAATATTTACGAAAAAGTTAGATTTGCTTTATCTAAAAAGCGTTTCCAACATGTAGTACGAACCAGTAAATATGCTGCCCATTTAGCTAAATTAAATAATTATAATATTATTAAAGCAAGGATAGGCGGTTTAATCCATGATTTTGCTAAAGAGAGAACTAGAAAGGATTTTTTGTTAGAAATTTCTAAAAAAAATTTAGATCCTGATTTGAAAAAATGGGACAATTCGATTTGGCATGGAATAGTTGGGGCTGAATTTATTAAAGATGAACTAAAAATTAATGATAAAGAGATATTAAATTCTGTTCGTAGGCATACTACAGGTGATGTAAAAATGACTACTTTAGATAAAATTGTTTTTATGTCAGATTTTCTTGAACCTGCGCGTAATTTTCCCCATATTAACTATGTTCGCCAAATCACTGACAAATCCTTAGATAAAGGGGTTGGTTGGCAACTTAGTTTTTCTATGAAGAGTTTAGTAGAAAAAAATCGAGCTATCTACCCTAAAACTTTATATGCATATAATCATTGGGTTGGAGGAATGTAACTTGAAAGATATTTCTTTATTAAAACAAATAAATAAATTTCTAAATAATAAAAAAGCTGAAAATATAGTAATCTTAGATATACATTTAATTTCTACTATAAGCAATTATTTTATGATTGCTAGTGCCATTACGGTTCGACAAGTTAAAGCAATAACACGAGAAATAACTGAAAAGTTAAGTAAAAAAGGAATACATCCTGAAGATGTAGAAGGACTTTCTGAAGGTAAATGGGTTTTACTAGATTATGGGAATGTTATCATTCATATTTTTACAAGAGAAGAACGTAATTATTACAAATTAGATCACGTTTGGAACCAAGCAAGAAAAGTTGATTTATCAAAGATTGAAAATTAATTTATTAAAAGCAACTAATGCTTTTAATAAATTATTAATAGTATTAAATATTCACTATATTAAAATGGTCAATAATTATGGAAGCAACTGGTTTAATAACTGAATACAATCCGTTTCATAATGGTCATATTTATCATATTGCCACTGCTAAGAAATTATACCCTGAGTCAGTGATAATAGTTTTAATGTCAGGAAATTGGGTACAAAGAGGTAAACCGTCAATTATAGATAAATGGGAAAAAGCCAGAATTGCTTTAAAATCTGGAGCAGATTTGGTATTTGAACTTCCGTATTTTTATTCAGTCCAACCAGGACAAATTTTTGCTAATGGAGCTATTGCTTTATTAAATGACTTAAAAGTTAATAATTTGGTTTTTGGTAGTGAGCATCCAAAAACAAATTTTATAGATTTAGCAAGAAAGATTTCGAAAGAAAAAACTTCTCCAGAATTTAAAAGAAAAAATGAAACTTTTGCTAAAAATTTTTCGACTGTTTTAAAAAGGAAAACAGGCTTTGAGTTAAATCAAGCTAATGACATTTTAGCTTTTAGTTATGCAAGGTCTGTTTTAAAAATGGGTCTTGAGAACAAACTTCATTTAAAGCCTATTAAAAGAGCAAAAGCCAATAATCAACAAAAGGGTTTAAAGTTTGAAAATAAAATTGCTTCTTCTAAAGACATTAGAATAGCTTTAGAAAAGGGAAAAGATGTTTCTGCTTACACCCCTTTAAAGAATTTAAAATTTTTTGATTATGAACCTGAATTTTTTGATTTATTAAAATATCGTCTTTACACAGATGGAATAGGTCAGATTCGCTCTGTTTATCAAGTAAATGAAGGGATTGATTTTTTAGTTAAACATGCTATACAACAAGGGCCATTAAATTTGGAAGAATTTATTGCACTAATTAAATCCAAGCGTTATACTTTTGCACGGTTGCGTAGAGTTTTAAATTATATTTTGTTAAATATAAAGGTAGACCAAATGAATGACGCTATGAAAAATCCCTATCATAGGTTATTAGGTTTTAATTCCGTAGGAAGGAAATACCTTCATAATAATAAGAAATCCTTTTCTTTTCCTGTTTTTAGTCATCTTAATTATAAAAATGTAAATAAATACTTAAATATAGATTATAAAGCTGGGCTTGTTTATAACCAAATTATGGATTTGCATGATCCGCAGGATATCAAAAGGCCGCCTTTAGAGGTTTAATTTAAGAAATATGAAATTTTTAGTTCAACAATTAAGAAAATATAGGAAAGAACCCTTAAAAATAAATCAAATAATTGATTTGTCTAATTTAGCGAAACAGAATTTTTCTGATCGTCTTCTTAATTTAAAGCCTGTTAAAGTTAAGGGCAAAATTAGCTATAGTGAAGAAAAGATTAATGTGAATTTTAGACTCAACGGAACAGCAATACTTCCCTCAGCTAGAAGTTTAAAACCAGTTTCTTATAATTTTAATATTTTAATGGATGAAATTTATGTTCAGGATGAACAAACTTTTTCTACTTTTGATGAAAACCAACAGGTATTTCTTCTTAAGGATAATCGACTTGATCTTGATTCAGCTATATTAGAAAATATCGTGACAAATCTACCAATGTCTGTTTTTAAAGATGATGAGAAAGAAAACGATGTTGTTTCAGGAAATGGTTGGAAAATCATTCAAGAAAATGATGACAAAATAAACCGTGATGACGGATCCCAAAAATTGGGGGACTATTTTAATTAGTAATATTTATATTTTATCTAAAGGTTGGTTTTTAAATGAATAAAAAAAATAAAAATCTATTTTCTTATCTGCGTTATATTCTTGTTTTAGCTTTAATCGTTTTAGAATTTTTATTAATTACAGGTGGTTATAATAAAGACGGAAGAACATGGCTTTGGATTAGTAGATATATGGTTAGTTTTATGCGATGGATGGCCGTTGATTTATTTAAATCAACTAATGGCATCGGATTGGCTATTATTTTTATGACCTTTGTTGTTAGGTTATTTTTATTACCTATTATGTATAAACAACAGAAAAATGGCACCATTCAGTCTGTGAAAATGTCAAAACTCCAACCCCAGCTACAAAAAGTACAACGCTTAATAAAAAAAAGTAAGTCTAGAGAAGAACAATTAAAAATAAATCAGCTGATGATGTCGGTATATAAAAAAAATAATGTTTCACTTACTGGAGGAATAAATTTTTTATCTCTTTTAATACAATTGCCTATTATTTCTGGTCTTTATACCGCGATCCGACTGTCTACTAATAATTTCCTTAATGGAGCTCATTTTTTTGGTATAGCTTTATATAAACCTTCTTTTATAATAGCAGCTATTGCCGGTCTTTTTTATGCTGGGCAGGCTTGGTTAAATTTGAAAATTTCTCCTCAAATACAACAAAAGCAAATGAAGACTATGATTTGGTTTACTCCTCTTTTGACGTTTTTCTTTGCTATTTTTCAGTCTGCTGCTTTAGGCCTTTATTTTGTAGTAGGCGGGCTGTTTGTTTTTGTGCAAACTGGAATTTTACTAGTCAATAGAGCAAAAATTCAAAGAAATATTAGTTTTAATTTCCAAGTTAAAGATGTTGTTAGTGATTTTTTGAAAAAGCAAAATAAGGAAAATTCTTCAAGAAATGTTAGAACGAATTTAAAAAGAAATCCCCAATCTATTCCACAATATTCTAATAACATGATTAGATATAGAAATAAGGGTAAACAAAGAAGAAAACCCAGATTGTGAATTTAAATTATGCAAATAATAACGTCTAATAAAAATCAAAAAGTTAAAATATGGAAAAAACTTAATACTTTAAAGGGAAGGAATGAAGAAGGCTCTTATTTAATAGAAGGTTTACATTCTGTTCAGGAAGCCCTAAATTATCATGCCCCCCTTCAATCAATAATTTGCGTGAGAAAGGATATTTTAAGTTCTTTATATCATATTCCTTCGGGGACCCCTATATATCAAGTTACTGAGGAAATAGCCCAACATATTTCTAAAACTAATACACCTCAAGGCATTTTTGTAGAAACTAGTATACCTAATAATTCTTTTAGCCCCAATTTTATTCATAATGGTAAATGGTTGTTTTTAGACCGTATTCAGGATCCAGGGAATGCGGGTACATTAATTAGAACTGCTGACGGCGCAGGTTTTTCTGGTGTTTTACTTTCGAAAAAAAGTGTTAACCCATTTGGACCAAAAGTTGTAAGGTCTATGCAAGGGAGCCAATTTCATTTAAAAATTATTTATGATGCAAATATTTTACAATGGATAGCGGCATTAAAAAATAATGATTATGATATATATGGAACCAGCCTTTCTAAAAAAGATACTGTGAATTATAAAAAGCTTGTACCAAAAAAAAGTTTCGTTTTAGTATTAGGTAACGAAAGTAGGGGGATCGACAAAGAAATTTTAAGTGAAACTACATCCAATCTTCATATTAATTTAAAAGGGAAAGCAGAATCTTTAAATGTTGCTATTGCAGGTGGGATTTTAATGTTTTCTTTAATTTAAAAAATTATTTTTTTATATTTTAATAAATTTATAAAAAATTTAGTTTTTTATTAAAAGTTTGTTAAGATTATTTGCGTATTATTTTTTTATAATTCCCGTAGGAAAATGAAAACATTTTTATTTGAAATTCTAGAAGGAAATTATATGTAATATAAAATAAGTATGGAACAAAATAAGCCTTTATAAAAATTATAAATTCTATCTTATTTCTAAAATGTTAATCAATATTTAAGAATTTCTTAAAAGCTCTTAACTTTGATTGTTTAAATAATGTACATAGTAAAAATTTGAGGAAGATTAGTAAATTGTGATGTCTTTAGCGAACCGGTTAAGTGTAAGACGGTGGCAATAAAAATTGAATTTCACTTCCAAATATTCTAGTTAATAGCTAGCGGTTTGTTTCGTTAATAACTTTTGAGGCGAGTATTCTCGTAAAGTTGGGTGGTAACACGTTAAAAACGTCCCTTGTATATTTTGAATATACAAGGGTTTTTTATTTAATAAGGAAAAGCAAAAATGGAGATTAAAGATAAAATAAAAAAAATTAAAGATAATGCTGAATATAAGGTTTCTATAACTAAGGAAATTAAACAAATTGAAGAAATACGAACTACTTTTCTTGGAAAAAAGGGAGAAATAACCAAAATTCTAAAAGGTTTAAAAAATCTTCCGAAAGAAAAAAGACCTTCTATTGGACGGATTGCTAATGAAACTCAAAATGAAATTAAAAAAAAGATTAATAAAAGAGAAATTCTTTTAAAAAAAGACTTAGTTAATAAAAAAATAAAAAAAGAAAAAATTGATGTGACCTTACCTGGGAAAAAATTTAAGATCGGTAATAAACATATTCTTCAACAACTCCAAGACCAAATTGAGGACCATTTTATTAGCCAAGGATATGAAGTAGTTTATGGTAATGAAATAGAAAGCGATGAATTTAATTTTGAAAGGTTAAATTTGCCAAAAAATCACCCGGCAAGAGATATGCAAGACACTTTTTATATTACTCCAAAACTTCTTTTGCGGACGCAAACTTCTGCTATGCAACCACGGACAATGGATAAACATGATTTTTCAAAAGGACCTTTAAAAATGATCAGCCCAGGAAAAGTTTATCGTCGAGATAATGATGACCCGACACATTCTCAACAATTTTATCAAATTGAAGGTTTAGTTATAGGAAAGCATATTACTTTGTCTGATTTAAAAGGAACTTTACAGTCTATGACTAATGATATATTTGGTAAGGGACACGCAATGCGTTTTAGACAGAGTTATTTTCCCTTTACTGAGCCTAGCGTAGAAGTTGATATAAGTTGGAATTTAATAAATTCTAAAACTTCTTCTGTAGAATGGGAAGAAGTGTTAGGTGGTGGGATAGTTCACCCCAATGTTTTGAAGATGTCTCATATTGATCCAGAAAAATATTCTGGTTTTGCTTTTGGTTTGGGCCCAGATCGATTTGCCATGATTAAATATGGAATTAAAGATATCCGTAATTTTTATAATGGAGATCTTCGTTTTATTAAGCAATTTAAACAAGTAGGAGAATAGTTAAAATGAAAATTTCTTTAAATTGGATTAAAAAATATATGTCAGATTTTCCAGTAAATAATCTTGCTCAGCTCAAACGTTTTTGTAATTTGTTAACTTTAAAATCGACAGAAATTAGAAAGGCTGGTTATCAAATACAATCATCCACTAAATTATTTGTTGGCCAAATTAGAACAATTAAGCCTTTAAAAAATTCTAAACACCTAAAAGTTACTTTTGTAAATGTTGGGGAAAAAAATTATCAAATTATAACAGGTGCACCAAACGTTAAAAGAGGACAATTAGTGGTAGTGGCTTTACCTGGAGCTAGCCTACCAAATAATAAAAAAATTAAATCAGTTAAATTAGATGGAAAGTTAAGCCAGGGGATGTTAGTATCCCTTCAAGAAATAGGTTTTGATGATTCAATAGCGCCAAAAAAGCATGAGGAGGGTATATATGTATTTCCTAACGGAAGCCAAACAAAACCTGGTGATGATGCTAATGAAGCTTTAGGGATTAATGATCTGATGATTGATACTGATTTAACACCTAATAGAGGTGATATGTTATCAATTAGAGGAAATCTTTATGAATTTTCTGCTCTTTTAAATAAAAAATTTAAAAAGCCGACGTTTAAACTTCAAGAAGGGAAAAGGAAAATTTCTGAGCAAGTTTCTCTTCATGTAAATTCTCAACTAGCTTATCCTTATTATTTAAGAATAGTTAATAATATAAGTGTTTGTGAAAGTCCTTTATGGTTGCAAAAAAGATTATGGAATTCTGGTATTAGACCGATTAATAATATCGTTGATGCTACTAATTATGTAATGCTTCTTTTCGGCCAGCCTTTTCATGCTTTTAATTTAGATAGCTTAAATAGAAAACAAATAGAAGTTAGCCTTGCTAAAAATAACGATCCGATAAAATTAATAAATGGGCAAAGTATTAATTTGAAAAAAAATGAAGATATAGTTATTTATGATAGTAAAGAACCATTAATGTTAGCTGGAGTTATGGGAGGATATTATTCAGAAGTTAATAAGCAGACTAAAAATATTGTTTTAGAAGCAGCTTGTTTCAATCCTTCTTTAATTAGGAAAACCGCTCGTCGGTACAATCTTCATTCAGAAGCTAGCCAACGCTTTGAAAGAGGTTTAGATTTAAATACTATTTCTTATTCTCTAGATTATTTAGCTTCTTTAATTAAAAAAATTGCTGGTGGTAATATAGCACAGGGAAAACTTTCAAATGTTAAAAGTGATAATAAACCACTTGTGGATAGTAAAAATATTAGTATAACAGCTTCAAAGATAAATCAAAGTTTGGGGACACATTTTTTAAAGCAAAAAATGTCCGATATTTGGAAGCGTTTATCTTTTAAATACACTTTTAAAAATAACTCTTTTATTGTAGAAGTTCCTTCACGGAGAATGGATATTAATATTGATGCTGATTTAATAGAAGAATTTGCAAGGATTGTTGGTTATAATAAAATTCCAGCGAAATTGCCTCAGTCTATAAGTTATAATTCTGGCCTTAATGGTCAACAAAAGTTAGGACGTTCTATCAGAAATGTTTTATTTGGTCTTGGCCTTGATCAAGTAATATCATATTCTCTTACCAATAGAAAACGATCAACAATGTTTTCTTTTGAAAAAAATTTTTCTATCCCTCTTGCTCATCCTTTAAGTAAAGATCATTCTTTTTTACGGCAATCTGTCCTTTCTACTTTAACAAAAATTGCTGCATATAATATTGCAAGAAAAAATAATAATATTCATTTATTTGAAATGGGTAAAATTTTTTATAGTTCGGAACCTAAAAATTTTAACCACCTAATTGAAAAAAAACAATTGGCTGGCCTTGTTTCTGGACCCCAGTTAAAAAATTGGCAGTCTGGTAATTATCAGTATGATTTTTATTACCTAAAGGGAATTGTAGAAAAATTTTTAGACGTTTTGGATTTTAAATTGCCTATTACTTTTAAAGCTAGTAGCAGTCATCTTCAAATGCATCCCGGTAGAACTGCTGATATTTATATTGGAGAACATTTCTTAGGTTTTTTAGGAGAAGTAAATCCTAGAACGGTACAAACTTTAAATTTAGGGGATTTAAATACTTATGTTTTCCAGCTAGATTTAGATCTTATATATCGGCTTTATCAAAAAAATATTAATTATCGTCCTTTAGACAGATATCCTGGTATTTCTAGAGACTTATCTTTATTAGTTGACCAAAATATACCAGTTGCAGATATTTCAAAAATTATAACCCAAAATGGAGGAAACTTCTTAAGAGAGATTAATATTACGGACCTTTATCAAGGTAAAAATATTGTAGAAGGGAAAAAATCTATTTTATATCATCTTTCCTTTGTTAACCCTAATTCTAGTTTGACTGATAGAGAAATTAATTTTCAGGTCGATAGAATTTCAAAAGTATTAAATGATAGGTTAGGGATTAAATTAAGATAAATGTTAAATTTGTTTGTTTGGGATATATATTTTTAGAAGCAGACAAAAAAGTATGGATAATCCATTTTTGTAGGGCAACTTTTATCTCTAACTTTTAATTTTAAAAAATAATATATCTAAATTAAGGATAAAATTTAATTTGTATGTATTTTAAATTGTTATTTATCAAATTATTTATTAAATTTAAAAATTGTTTTTTATTTAACAGATTAGTCTATTATTTTTTAGGTTGTAATTTTTTTGTTACTTGTAAATCAATTTAAGCTTATTAAGAATTCTCTAAATTATTGGTTAACTTTGGAAATTAAATTCTAAAGTTATTTGTTTTAAAACTATTTATATTGAGATATAATTATTTTTGGTTTTAGTTCTAACTAACGAATTATTATACCCGAAAATTAAAAGGCCTCTAATAGAAGAAGTTATTAAAATAATTAATAATAAGCTAAGTATTTTTAATTGTTAGATTAATAATATAGGCACTTTCTAAAAAAAAATTATTTTAACGTTAATAAATTATTCGTTAGGCTTTTAATTAATTTATTTTTTTGGTAGAATATCGTCGTTAACTTTTTAAGTTTATATTCAATTGATTAAACTTTTAAAGGATAGTTATTTTAGGGATATCGTATAATGGCAATACAACGGTCTCCAAAACCGTTAATGGGGGTTCGATTCCCTCTATCCCTGCCATGGCGGTACTGGTGAAGTTGGTTAACACACCGGTTTGTGGTACCGGCACGCGTGAGTTCGAGTCTCACGTACCGCCTTTCAAGATCAAACTTAGTCTTGTTTTTTAGCCGTTGTGGCGGAATTGGTAGACGCGCTGGATTCAAAATCCAGTGGTGATAGCACCATGTGGGTTCGACCCCCACCGACGGCAGAGAGCATAATTTACTTTTTATAACAAAGAAAGATAAACTTTAATTTTATTAAAATTTATGTAAATATATTTCAAGTTTTTGTTTAACGATAATCAGCATTCTTTAATAATTATCCAGTAAATTAAGATTTAAAGATGTGAATATATTATTGGGAATTAAGTTGAAATAGCGTTCTAATATAGTGCAAAAATTAAATAATAGTTTTAGTAATAACTGACTAGTTTGAAATTTTATTGTTTTTGTGTCTAGAAATATATAAAAACTCCTTACTTTAAAATTTAATAGTTAATGAGTCAATTTATTTTTGTTTAGCCAAGAAAATTGAAGCACAAACCTTTAAGAAAGATTAAAAAGAATTCATATTAGATATAAGAGTAACGGATTTAATATTTAATTTTAGTAAAATTAGGTGATTTTACAAAAAAGCTTTTACAAATGATTAGTTATAAAAATATTTAAAAAAGAATCAGTTAAAGGGCATTAATCATACATTTCTATTGCTTATAATAAAATTTATAAATCGAGTTTTTATAAAATGTTGTTTGATTTTAAAAATTATTGAAAAATGAAGGTGGAAAAACTGATAGTGAAATATGTTAAAAAGATAAAAATTAAATAGAAGGTTATTTAAATAAATTGATCTTTAAACAAACTAAAAGAAATGGTTTAATTATTATCGAAACCTACATATAAAAAATTGATTATAGTTGATATTAAATAAAGTGTTCGACAAATTATTACTAAGTATTTTTAGTGCAAAGTCATAGTTAATGTTCTTTTATATTTTTATAAATGTAATTGGATTAGAAAAAAAACTTAACATCACAAATCTTTATAAAATTTTTTGAACCCATTCTTTTTGGGCCATGGTGATAATAAATACTTTTTAGCTATTCATTTTTGACACATTCTCATCGTTAGTACAAAATTGATCAAGGTATAAACACAATAAAGCATCTTATATTTTGTGTTTTAGATATTTTAGATAAATCTTAGTAAAAAAGCTTTAGGCTGCTAGAATTTAATTTATATATTAAATTCTAATTTGGGATTATTTCTAAAAATTTTTGGTTTAATTAATGTATAGACCATAAGTTTAAATTAATAAGGATTTTAAGGTAATAAATAATTATGTTACAAGCTACAGAGTTCGATACAATTGCTGCTATTTCTACACCTCCTGGAGAGGGAGCTATTTCTATTGTACGAGTAAGTGGTAAAGGAACAATTAAAGTAGTTTCCAGAATATTTGAAGGTAAAGACTTAAAAAAAACTGCAAGTCATACAATCAATTACGGTCATATTATAGATCCGAGCAATGGAGAACAAATAGATGAAGTAATGGTTTCTCTTATGCGTGCACCTAAAACTTATACACGAGAAGACATCATAGAGATTAATTGTCATGGAGGAATTATTCCTACAAATAAAATTTTGCAACTGCTTCTTCAAAATGGTGCCCGTTTAGCAGAAAGAGGGGAATTTACTAAACGTGCCTTTCTTCATGGAAGAATTGATTTAACGCAGGCGGAATCTGTTATGGATTTAATAAGAGCAAAGACAGATCGTTCTAGAAAAGTAGCTTTAGGTCAATTAAATGGTAATTTTGCGCAGCTTATCCGAAAATTGCGTAACAAAATGTTAAAAGTTTTAGCAAACGTTGAAGTTAATATTGATTATCCAGAATATGATGAGGCTGAAACCATAACACGAAACAGTTTAAAGAAAGATACTATTGGAATAAAAAGGCAAATAAGGCAATTATTAAATACTTCTCAAGAAGGAAAAATTTTACGAGAAGGTTTGCCAACAGCAATTGTTGGACGCCCAAATGTTGGAAAGTCAAGTTTGTTGAATAACCTGTTACAAGAAGATAAAGCTATAGTTACTGATATTGCTGGGACTACCAGAGATACAATTGAAGAATATGTAAATGTAAAGGGTATGCCTTTAAGACTTATAGATACTGCTGGTTTTCGTCAGACAAATAATAAAATCGAAAAAATAGGTGTTGAACGTTCTAAACAGGTAATTAAAAAAGCAGATTTGATTATAATTCTACTTAATGCTAACGAAGAACTAAAAAACGATGATAAAAGATTACTCGAACTTACAAAAAACAAAAATCGTATTGTTGTTTTAAATAAAATTGATTTACCTTTAAAAATAGATATTAACCAGGTTAACGAAATGGTTAGTAAAAAGGAACTTATTAAAATATCAGTTCTTAGGAAAAACAATTTAAGAATTTTAGAGAAAAAAATTACCCAATTTTTTTCAAGTGGAATAGAAAATTCTCAATTATCTATTCTGGTAACTAATGCAAGAGAAAAGGCACTTTTAAACAAGGCAAATGATTCTCTTAATAATGTTTTAAGAGGAATTGAAAATAAAATGCCTGTGGATCTATGTCAGATCGACATGAAAGATGCATGGAATTATTTAGGTGAGATTATTGGAGATACTTATCAGGATCAATTATTAGATCAACTTTTTAGTCATTTTTGTTTAGGAAAATAGAATAAAAATTATTTTTTTAAGGAGATATTTTGTAAATGCAGGCAGGAAAAAAATATAAAGCACAAAAATACGATGTTATTGTTGTTGGTGCTGGTCATGCTGGGTGTGAAGCAGCATTAGCTTCCGCAAGAATGGGAAACCAAACTTTATTAATAACCATAAATTTAGAAATGACGGCTTTTATGCCTTGTAATCCTTCTATTGGCGGCCCTGCTAAAGGGGTTGTTGTTAGAGAAATAGATGCCCTTGGTGGAGAAATGGGTTTTAATGCGGATAAAACTTATATGCAGATGTTAATGTTAAATACTAGTAAAGGGCCAGCTGTTCGTGCTTTACGTGCCCAAATAGATAAAAGAAAGTATTCTATTGAGATGAAGCATACCTTGGAGAAACAAAATAAGTTAACTTTACGTCAAGGAATTGTTGATGAGCTTATTGTAAAAAATAACATAATTAAGGGCATTATTACTAATACCGGAGCATGTTATAGTGCAAAAACGGTTGTTTTAACTACGGGAACCGCTGCTAGAGGAAAAATTATTATTGGAGAATTAATGTATTCTTCAGGCCCCAATAACAGTCAACCTTCTATAAAGTTGTCCGGTAACTTAAAAAAGTTGGGTTTTGAGCTTAAACGGTTTAAAACTGGTACATCTCCACGTATTGATGGTCAAACTGTAAATTATTCTAAAACTAAGGAACAGCCCGGAGGAAAAAAAGCTGATCATTTTAGTTTTGAACCTCTTGGCAAAAAATATCGGCCGGTTAGCAAACAGCTTTCATGTTGGCTTACTCATACAAATAAAAAAACGCATAAAATAATTTACGATAATCTTAGTAGAGCACCCATGTTTACTGGTGCTATAAAAGGGGTTGGGCCACGTTATTGTCCTTCAATTGAAGACAAAATTGTTCGCTTTGCTGATAAACCTCGTCATCAAATTTTTCTAGAACCTGAAGGCAAAAATACCTCAGAATATTATATCCAAGGTTTGAATACTTCTTTGCCTGAAGATGTTCAGCAGAAGATGGTTCATTCTATCTCTGGATTGGAAAAATCAGAGATTATGAGGCCTGGATATGCAATCGAATATGATGTTATACCACCTTATCAATTACGTCCAACTCTTGAAACCAAATTAATTCAAGGATTATATACTGCAGGACAAATTAATGGGACTTCTGGTTATGAGGAAGCTGCAGGTCAGGGTATCATAGCTGGAATAAATGCTGCAAGAAAAGCTTTAGGAAAGAAGGAAATTGTTTTAAAACGTAGTGACGCTTATATTGGGGTGATGATTGATGATTTAGTTACTAAGGGAACTAATGAACCTTATCGTTTACTTACTTCTCGTGCTGAAAATCGTTTAATTATTAGACATGATAATGCCGATCTACGTTTAACAGATTTAGGCTATAAAATTGGTCTAATCCCTAAAAAACGTTATGAAAAATTCAAACAGAAGAAAATAAATATTAAAGAAGAAGAGGCTCGTTTAAAATTAATTAAGATAAAGAAAAATTCAAAAATTAATGATTTTTTAAAGAAAAAGGGTGCCAAACCCTTAAAAAATAATATTTCTGCAAGTGAATTTTTAAATAGGCCGTACGTTTCTTATAAAGAATTAAAAAAATTTATTCCAGAACCAAAAAATGTGCCGAATCGTTACGTTGCCCAACAAATAGAGATTCAATTTAAATATAAAGGATATATAGAAAAAGAACAAAGAGAAATTAAAAAAATGAAGCGTATGGAATCCAAGAAAATTCCTCGAAATATTAACTATAATTCTGTTGCTAATATAGCTACAGAAGCTAAACAAAAATTGTCTAAAATTCATCCAGAAACATTTGCACAAGCAAGTCGCATCAATGGAGTAAATCCTTCTGATTTGTTAATCCTTAGTGTATATATTAAACAGGGAAAATTTATTTAAAAGTTCGTGATTTCTTGATAAAAACTTAAAACAGTTATGTTTTTTACCTAAACGTAAATTTTAAAAATTTATCATAAAGTTTAAGATTAAGTTTTTTAATAAATAGTAAATAAACAAGTATATTACATATACTTTTAATTTTTTAATTTAAGGTAGGAAAATCTTTCTTTATTTTTAAAATTATTAGTTATTAATCTAAAGTAAATCTAATAGTTAATAAGGGGATTATGAGAAATGCGTGTGGAATTAAAAAGCTAAATTAATATGGTTTTGGTTAAAGTTTTTAAAATTATTAAATATTTGTATTTTCTATTCTAGTTAAGGATATTAATATATTTCATACTAAAACAAACTAAATAAATTATAATTATAGTGATTATAAAAAGTAAATTTATTAAATAATTTTCTTTATTTTTTTCTTTAAGGATTATTTGGTTATTCCCAAATCCTTTGGCTTCTAAGACAAGAGCTAATCTTGTTGCGTTTTTTAAAGTTATAATAATCCATGGCAGCATTAAACGACTATAATTATATAACGTTTTAAGAAGAGAACTCCCCTTTAAAATTATTGCTCTAGTTTGTATGGCTTTTCTAATTTGTAAAAAGCTTTCCTTACTTCCAACAATAAATTTAAGAGTTAAAAATAAAGCTATTGAGGCACTATTTGCAGGAATTTTTTTAAAACTTATTTTATTAATTAAATTACCAATGCCTATAGATAATTCATGAATGTCTGTTGTTAGAATAAGAATTTGTGCAAAAAGAAGAAATAAAAAAAGTCTTGTGCTTACTAAGATATTTGTTTTTGTAATAGCTATAAAACTTGCTCTAAAAATTATTTTTCCATTAGGGAAAATCAAATTTAGAATAAAATTGATTAAAACTAAAATAATGAAAAGAAACCAAATTTTAAAAAGACTATTTTTTTTTGGTGTTTTTAAATAAATGAATATTAAAACTAAAAAAACCATCAAAATGTATTGGAAATAGTTGGAAAAGAAAAATAGAGATAAGGTTAAAAAAATATTAGCAAGGAATTTTAATACTGGATCTACTTCGTTAAATGTTAAAAATATTTGTTTCATTTTTTTTTATCTTTTTGTAGAATTTCTTTTATTAAACCCCTTGTTGATCTTGGAACAGAGGCATTTAGAGGTAAATATTTATCTTTTTTAAGGTCATAAAACATTTTCCAAATAAAAGGAACAGGTAAATGATTTTCTTTAAATATATTTGTTTTTAAGCCAAGCTGCATTAAATTTCCTTGAAATTTTGGTATCCCATTATTTAAAAATATCACCTTATCGGCAAACGGTAAAAATATTTCTAAGTTATGAGTACTAATAACTAAAATTGTCCCATTTTTTAAGAGCCTTTTGAATATTTGAAATATTTTTTTTAACGAATAAGCGTCTAACCCTGCTGTTGGTTCGTCTAAAATTAATATTTTAGGCTTTTTAGTCAAAAAAATAGCAACGCCTAAGCGTTTTTTTTCTCCTCCTGATAGCGAAAAAGGGGACATTTCACTTTTTTCTTTCAAATTTGTAGCTTGCAAAATCTTATTTACAATTTTTTTATTAGTTTCTTTGTTATCTTTATTCAGTGGAAAAGAAATTTCTTTTTCTACTGTATCATTAAAAAATTGTGTTTCCACATTCTGAAGTACATATCCAATATGAGAAGTAATTTTTTTATTTAATCTTTTTTTTTGATAAAGAGATTTATTGTTAAGAAGTATTTGTCCACTTTTTGGTTTTTTAATACCAGCAATTATATCTAATAATGTAGTTTTTCCTGCACCATTTGGACCAATTAAAAGTAATAGTTTGCCTCTTCTTAATTTTATATTTATGTTATTTAGCCCCTTAAATTTACTATCATTTTTTTTATTGTAACTATAATTAATGTTTTTTATTTCTAACATAATTTTAAATTTTTTAATTACTCATTTTTTTATTAGCTGGGATTTAAGTTCTTTGTACTCAATTATTTTTTTGTTATTTATTAAACCAATTTTAGAAAGTTTTATTATAGTTTTGTTAAAATCAGGTATCCATAAATTATGTGATTTAAGTAATGGCTTATTAAATAATATTTTATTTGGCACATCAAATTTTGTTATCTTACCTTTTAGCATCAGCATTATTCTATCTGCTTTACTTGCTTCGTTAATATGATGGGTTACTAATAAAATAGCAGTTTTAAATTTTTCTTTTAATTTTTTTAGAGCTAATATGACTTGTTCCTTTTTGTCAGAATCTAACATAGAAGTAGGTTCATCTAAAATTGCTAGCTTTGGCTGAACACAAATCAATTCCCCAATTAAAGCTAATTGTTTTTGTCCGCCAGAGAGAGTGCTTATTGGTTTTCTCAATAGGGGCTCTATATTTAGTAAAGAATTCATAAAATTAATTCTTTTTTTTATGTTTGTTATTCCCAAATTAAACAAATATAATTTTATGTCTTCTAATAAAGTATCCCCTATAAATGAGACATCGACATTTTGGAAAACCATGCTAATATTTTTATGAATATCTTTGTTTATTTTTTTATAAGAAGAACCTGAAAAAAATAATTTACCTTTTGTAGGTTGCTTTAAACCTGCTATAATTTTACAAAGTGTCGTTTTTCCACATCCATTTGGTCCTAATAAACAAATCAATTCACCCTTTTTTAAATTAAAAGAAATATCATGAAGGATTAATATTTCTTTTTTATTAAGATCCAAACTAGTAAACACTTTTATATAATAATTTACTTTTTGAACAGATAATAAAAGTTGTTTTGACATAATAATTAATTTATAATACTTATTTTTTATAAAATGGTTATAGAATATTTTTTACGGCTAAAATTAAAAATATAATACTGAAACATATAATAGCTAAAATTAAATATTCGCTGATTCTATTATTATTGTTTAATTGAATATCTTCAGGTTCAATGATATTGGATTTTATAAGTGCATTCATAACAGGCTTATAAATTAAAATAATGATAAAAGAATTAAGCGCTCCCTTAATTAAATTAAAGGGTAAAATAGCTGGAAATAATATTTTACTAACGGCGGCTTTACTATAACCGCCAAAATAGGGTGTTAAGAAATAATTCCACATTAACATGATAATTGTAACCAAGATAGTACTTATTACTAATCCTTCTATCATTGACTTATAAGTTTTCTTATGTTTATAAAATATAACAGTAGGTAAACAGAAAGCCAAAGCTGCAATAACATTGAAAGCAAACCCTATTATGCCTGATGATCCCCCAATGCCGATAGGAATTATCATTTCAAAAAATGGTGCTATAAAAGAAACTAAGACTGAAAATAAAGGACCAAAAATATATCCCCCTAAAACTATGAGAACATCTTTGGGTTCATATTTTAAAAAAGAAGAAAACAATGGTATAGCTATAAAGGAAGCTGAAAGGTAAGAGAGTGCGCTAAAACCGGCTAAAAAAGTAATATACCGAAGATGATTTTTATTTGTTTCCATAAACTTTACTCCTCCCTTTTTCTTTTAACAAGAAAAAAATAAAAAGAAAATAAATAAGATTACAAAGATTCATTTTAATTTTAAGCTTATTACTGTAAAAATGGTTTTATAATTTTTTTATAATTTGGCGTAACCTCCTCCTCCATATAAATCTATTATAAATACATATTTATATCTAAATGTGGATATGTAGATATAAAATATAGACTTATTTTGCAAAGATTAATTAATGATTTTTTATTTTTAGTTAGAATGTAATAAAAACTTTATAAATTTATTTGTGAAGTGAGTATTGCAAAAGAGGAATTTTTTTGAAAATTTAGATTTATTAGAAGTTTTGGTAGTTATTCCTATTTTGGAAATATAGTAATATGAGTGAAACTTGCTTGTTGCTTATTTAAATAAATTATGATTTTTTCTTATGTGCTTGGTATTATAAGACATAAACTATGAATTTTTAATGAAAAAATTAGACAGAAATCCTGTGAATTTATTTGTGGGATGAATACAAGCTAAAATCAACTTAGTTCCTTTGGCAACTTGGGGGCAATAAAGGCTTGGGTAACTACTGTTACTTCGGGGATATAGAAATATATCGAAAAGCCAGCTTGTCTAAGCAAATTGCGGAGATCTATATGTATTTTGATATTAGAATTCACAAGTCACGGGTTTTAACCCATGGTAGTTAACTTCATAATAGCTAATATTTATTCAGAAAATTTTTTGGTAAATTCTAAATGAAGGTTCTTAATTATTTATATATATTATAAAAAAGCTGCATCTTAATGGATAGCAGCTTTTTATTATTAATTTTTATTTAATTTGTTTTTAAAGTTGTTCATTTTTTGCTTTTTTTAAAAAGTAACTAAAAGGTTTAAGTGATTGAGCTTTATATTTTTTAACAAATTCATCGATTTTCTTCTGATCTTGAAAAGCGGGATCAATATACATATGTTGAGTGGTTAAAGGCATTTCATGGGTTAGCTTAACATCAATAACGACTGGTCCTTTAACAGATTTAGCATCTTCAAGAGCATTTTTAAATTCTTGTTTATTTCTTGCAGTATATCCTTTCGCTCCAAATCCATTAGTTATTGCTTCCCAATTTGTATCTGGAAGATAAACACCGGACAATGGTTGATGAGTATCGTCTCTTTGTTCACCTTCAATGTAGCCTAAGGTACCATTACTAAAAACAATGTTTATAACATGCAGGTTATACTCGATTTGTGTTAATATTTCTTGGCCCATCATAGGGAAAGCTCCCTCACCACTTAAAGTATAAACATCGCGGTCAGGATAAACAATTTTAGCAGCTTGACCGGCAGGTACAGCATAACCCATAGTGGCGTGTTGCCCTGAAAGAGTCCACTTTTGATCATCATGCATATTAATTAAACGTTCAAAATTTATGTTTGAATTACCAACATCTACGGTAAAAATAGCTTTATCACTTGCCGTTTTGTCTAATACGTCATAAATAGGTTCAGGCCTAACGGGAGTTTCTTTACTATCTATAAAGCTATTGTGCCATTTTTCCCAATTATCCATGTCAGCTAGAGATGCTTTATAGAATGCTGTTGGTTTTAATTCTTTTCCTTTATTTAATAAAGCCTGTAAACTTTTTTTTGCGTCAGCTAGGATGCCTACAGTAGTAGGATGTCTTTTACCTAATTTTTCAATATCAGTATCAATTTGAATTACTTTGGTTTTTGGAGGGAAATAAAAAATTGAGAATGGAACATCTTCTCCTACTTCTAATGCAACATCTGCATTAAAGGATGTTTCAGATGCAGGCTTTGAGCCTACTCTTCCTTCAGATCCCAAGTAACCTTTAAAACCATTAGGTACGACCCCCTTAGCTGGAACTGAGGAAACTAAAGGCATTTTAAATTTCTTAGATATTTCTTCTAATTCTTTTCTCGAATTTTTAGCTCCTAATCCAAAATATAGTTCAGGCGCTTTGGCATTTTTAATTAAATTATAAGCTTTATCAATTTTGTCTGGGTCAGGTTCTGGATAAATTGGTTTTTGAAGGTTATTAGCATTAGTAATATAATTATCTTTAATTTTTGCCCAACCAAAATCTTTGGGTATAATTACAGCAGCAACTCCATGATACTTATAAGCATGACGTATAGCGTCGTCAATTAATCGTGGCAAACTTTCTGCTGTTATGGCAGTTTTACAATATGCGTTTGCAACGTCCTCAAACATAGGTTCTTCGTCAACAGCCTGAAAGAAGTCTAAATTCATGTTTGTAGATGGTACCTGAGCTACCATAGCCAAAACTGGTGCATGGTCAGACCTTGCATCATATAATCCGTTTAGTAAATGAGCTGCTCCAGGACCTGAAGAACCAAAACAAACACCAATTTTTCCGGTTAACTTAGCCTCTGCAGAGGCTGCTAAAGCTCCTGCTTCTTCATGGCGTACACGAATAAATTTTAATTCTTTTTTTTGGTTATATATGGCATTCATACCTGAATCGTATGAACCACCTGGATACCCATAAATATGATCAACCCCCCAAGAACGAATAACTTTTAAAATAGCATCTGAACCATTAATTGTATCTGTCATAAATTATGAAATCCTTCTTTCGTAGAAATAATGAAACGTTTAAAAGAAACAATTATAATAATCTATCTTTCATAAGGTTTATAAAAAGGTAATGTAAACGCTTAAAAAGATTAGTTACAACTTTATTATAACTTTAAATTTATTTATGATTAAATAAATTTTTTGCTTTAAAAGTGTAATAAAATTATCATCATTTATGTGCTTAAAAAAACGATTTTTATTTTTTAAATTTTAAAATATTTAGAATGTGAGGAATTATTTTATTTTTATGTGGGAAAGAAATATTTATAGCAAAATTTTTTCTAAAGCTTTTGATATACCTGTAGCAATTAATTATTGGGATGGTACTAAGGAATATTATGGCGGCACAAAGCCAAAAATTAATATTAAGATAAAAAGCCCAATACCTTTAAGAAAAATTGTTAATAAACCAACCCTAGTTTTAGGTGAAGCTTATATGAATGGGCAAATCGAAATTAAGGGTAGTATTGAAGAGCTAATTGCTTCTGCTTTTAGACAGAAACATGGCTTTTTAGCAAGAAAGCCTCTTCCTAAATTCGTTAAAAAGTTTCAACATTCAACTGGTTCTAGTAAAAATGATATTCAAGAACATTATGATATCGGCAATGATTTCTATAAAATGTGGCTTGATAAAACTTTAACTTATTCTTGTGCTTATTTTAGAAAAAAAGACGATACTTTAGAACAGGCCCAAAAAAATAAAATAATGCATGTACTTTATAAATTAAAAATGCGCCCTAATAAAAAATTATTGGATATTGGCTGTGGATGGGGAACATTATTATTTATTGCTGCTCAAAAATTTGGGGTTCAAGCTACAGGTATCACTTTGAGCCAGGAACAATATAATTACATAAGAAAAATAATCAATGATAAAGGATTAGAAGGTAAAGTAAACGTAAAATTAGCAGATTATCGAAAATTACATGAACGATACGATTATATAACCTCTATAGGAATGTTTGAACATGTTGGAAAAGAAAACTTAGGTACTTATTTTAAAAAAGTAAAAAAATTATTAAAAGTTAACGGGAGAGCTTTGATACATGGAATTACGGGGCAACATAACGGGCTTGGAGTTGACCCTTTTCTTATAAAATATATTTTTCCTGGAGGATATATTCCTAATTTAGCTGAAAATTTACGATATATTATGAACGCCGGTTTACAAATTTCTGATTTAGAATCTTTAAGGCGTCATTATCAAAGAACTTTAGAAATATGGTATAAGAATTATAGCCAAGTAGTAAATAAAGTAGCAAAGAAATATAGTAAACGTTTTGCTAGAATGTGGTCTTTATATCTCCAGGCTTGCGCTGGTTCCTTTAAGGCGGGTAACATTGATGTTTTCCAATATTTACTTGTTAATGGTACAAGTGGAACTGGATTACCAATGACCAGAGATTATATTTATGAAGAAGAAAATAAAAACAATTAAAAATTTTTTACATCTATAATTTTTAAAATTTTTAATAAATATTTAGTTTATTTTTTACGATAGTTACTGAATTTAACTTTACTTTAACGAATAAATTTAAAAAATTTAACCTAAAATTAGATAAAAATTCATTTTATAATTTTGAAACGAAATTAAAGAGACCAAATAAATTTATTTTAGATGAGTTTATTTTAGGCTAAATCTCTATATATTTTACGAATTTACAAAAATATTAGATTAACTGTATAACTTAAAAATTGGTTAAATGTAAGTTGGCTAAATGAAATATTAATATTATAAAAATATGTAATCGAAGACCCTTTTATGCTAATTTTTAATAAAAGAATTAATTAAAAGGATAAATTTACTTTTTACATTATCTATATTAAATAATTAAATAAGGTTATATAAAATTTAAATGGAAAAAGTTATTGTAATTTTAGGGCCAACTGCTAGTGGAAAAACCGCCTTAGGTATTAAATTAGCAAAAAAATTTTCTGGTGAAATAATTTCTGCAGATACTTTTCAAATTTATAAAGGCATGAATATCGGGACCTCTACTCCCAGTTCAAATGAGTTATCTCAAGTTAAACATTATTTTATTAATATTAAATATCCTAATGAATCTTATAATGCCTATGATTTCATGATTGAGGCTAGAAAAAAAATTGATAGCATAATTAGAAGAAATAAAATTCCAATTATTGTTGGTGGGTCAGGTTTTTACATTCAAACTCTACTTGGGGACAGAAGAATTAAGGATAAAAATCATCCAGAAAAAGTTGTTCCACAAAATGCTTCTAGAAATTATCGAATTTTTCAGGCTCTTTTAATCGGATTGGATATGGATAGACAAATTTTATATAAGAAAATTAATGGACGAGTAAATAAGATGATAAAAATGGGCCTAATTCAAGAAAATGAAAAATTGTACAGAAATAGTGGAGATTTCCAATCAAAAAAAGCTATAGGATATAAAGAATTTTATAATTATTTTCTTGGAAAAGAGAGTTTACCAAAGGTAATAGAAAACATAAAAAAAGATTCTCGCCATTATGCAAAACGCCAACTTACTTTTTTTCATAATCAATTTCCAGATATTATTTGGATTAATAAAACAACGCTAAAAAATGATTTACAAAAAGTTTATTCAATTGTTAAGAAATTTTACTAATTATAATTATTTTCCGTTAATGTAAAGTAAGTTGACAGATATTTTCACTTTGTTATATTATTTTAGTCAAATAAAAGGGTGTAAAGTATGGTAGAGAAATTAAATAAAGATTTAGCAATATTTCCTATTAGCACTGTTAGAGAATTGACAAATCTTTCGGATAGGCAAATTCGTTATTACGAAAGCCAGAATTTACTTAAGGTAAAAAGAGGAAAAGGCAGGCAACGTAAATTTTCTTTAAACGATGTTGAAAATCTAATAGACATTCGTAATATGATGGAATCTGGTGATAGTCTTAAAGATATAAAAGACTTATATCGGACTAATCGGGTTAAAAAAACTCAGCAGGAGCATGAAGAAATAGTTAAATCATTAGAAGATGAATTTTTAAGGATAGGTAGAATGGAGAAAAATTAATCATGGCAGAGTCAAAAAAAGATTTTATTAGGAGAATAATCAAAGAAAAAAATGTAAATTTTTTAAGAATAATGTTTACCGATGTTTTTGGGGCTGTTAAGAATGTCGAAATCCCAGTAGGTGAATTAGAAACACTTTTAAATGATAATTTAGCGTTTGATGGATCATCAATAGATGGCTTTGTTCGTATAGAAGAATCAGATATGTATCTATATCCCGACCTTAATACTTTTCAGGTTTTGCCAGAGGCGGTTACTGGTAAGTCTGAAGGTAGGATCGCAATGATTATAGCCAGTGTATATGACAGTAATAGGAAACCTTTTATGGGTGATCCGCGAAATAATTTAATTAGAATGCTGGGAAAAATGGAAGATCGTGGTTTTAGCAAGTTTAATGTAGGGGTGGAACCAGAATTTTTTCTCTTTAAATTGGATGAGGAAGGAAATCCTACAACTGAGCCTAATGATAAAGGGGGCTATTTTGATCTAGCCCCTCTAGATTTAGGAGAAAATGTACGTCGTGAAATAGTACTTACTTTACAAAGCCTAAATTTTGAAATAGAAGCGGCCCATCATGAGGTAGCAGTTGGACAAGACGAAGTGGATTTTAAATATGCTAATGCTTTAACAGCCGCTGATAGATTACAAGTATTTAAATTAATAGTTAAATCTATAGCGAGAAAGCATGGTTATCACGCTACTTTTATGCCAAAACCAATTGCAGGTATTAATGGAAATGGAATGCATACTAATATGTCTCTAGCAAAAAACGGTACAAATGCCTTTTATGATTCTTCTGATAAATTAGGTCTTTCTAAACTTGCCTATAATTTTTTAGGTGGGCTTCTTAAACATGCTGAGAATTTTGTTGCTCTTACTAATCCGACTATAAATTCTTTTAAGAGATTGAAACCTGGATTTGAAGCTCCTGTTTACGTTGCTTGGTCTTCTTCTAATAGATCACCAATGATACGTGTCCCTGCTGTTAAAGGAAAAGCTACTCGTTTAGAGCTTAGGATGGTTGATCCTTCAGCAAATCCTTATCTTGCTTTTGCTGTTATTTTAGCTTCAGGCTTAGATGGTGTTGATAAAAAAATTACCCCAGAAGCCTCTGTAAATAAAAACATATATCTTATGGATGCAGAACAGCGCCATAAGGCAGGTATTAGAAATTTACCTGATACTTTGACAAAAGCTGTTAAAAATTTGGAAAAAGATTCAGTTGTAATAAATTCTTTGGCAGAACGTATTTTTCAAACTTTTATAGAAGCTAAAAAATTAGAAATTCGTTCTTATAGTACATCTGTTTCAAAGTGGGAAATCGATCATTACTTTGATAATTTATAAAATATTTTTAAAAAATATTAAATATACGTTCCATTTAATTATTTAGTTTAAATATAAAGATATCAAAAAGTTAGTTTCAGGTTTCTTAAATAATTTAAAAATTTTTAGTTTATAAAACATGAAGGGGGCTTCTTTGAAAAACTTAAAGATAAACGCTATGAAGTTAAAATATCTTTTGTAAATTTAAGAATAATATAAATTTTATTAGTTTTTGGTTTTATATAGTGAGGCTTTATATAATATATCGAATAAAGTATTTATTTCATGAATATGGCAAGTTAGAGTTTTGTAAAATTATCATTTATAAACTTCTAATTTTAAATTCTAATTTTAATGCAAAAGAGATTAATTTAGGGAATTTGTATAATAATAAATTATTAGGATAAAGATTAAATTCTGTAAAAAATTAACGAGTTTATCTTTTTTGTTTAATTTTTTTAAGTTATACTTAATGGGTAAGCGGAAGTGGCTCAACAGGATAGAGCATCGGAGTTCTAATCCGCAGGTTGTGGGTTCGAGTCCCACCTTCCGCAGAGATAATAAATTATGAAAAAAAGTTTCTGGATTTTAATATCTGTTGTAGTTTTATTAATCGCTGCAGCGCTTTTTCTTTATCCTAGGAAAAATTATGCAGGTATACAAATGTCTGTTAATCAATATCAAAAAATCCAAAGATCAAAAGGAAATATAAATAAAGTTGTTAGTGCTTTAGAAGAATATCGTCCTAGAAATGAAAAGACGGTTAAAAATATATCTCGCAAAACTAATATTTTAGTTTCTGAAAATGGAGATGGTTTATCCTCTAAAGATTTTAGTCGTTTAAAAACAGCTGTTGGAAAAAGAGATAATGGTTTATTAAGGGTTGTATATAATGCTTTTAAAAAAAATTATATTTTTAGTTCTGAAATTGCTTCAGTAATGCAAGAAAAATTTAATATTATCGACTATGAATCTGCTAAAGCGATTGTTAATTCTAATTCAGAAGCAAAAAAAATTTCTAATAAATTTGAAAGAGAGTTAGACATTAACAAACGATTGTATTCATTGGAAAATAACGGTTGATGTTAAAGTTTTTTTTTGATAGAATCAGGAAGTTATAATAATTCTTCAACCACACTTCAAACGGTTAAAGTGAGTTAATCTCCTCCGTTAAAGGTGAGTTTAAGAAAGGAGCTATTAATGGCTAGTAAATACGCTATTATTGAAACTGGCGGTAAACAATATAAAGTTTCTGTTGGTAGCCATATTTTTATAGAAAAAATTGATGGTAAATTAAATAGCCAAATTGATTTTAAAAGGGTTTTATTAACTGATAATAAAATAGGTAGTCCTTATATAACAGGTGCTTCAGTAATAGGCTTGATAGAGAAACAAAGCAAACAAAAGAAAGTTATTACTTTTAAATATAAGCCTAAAAAGCATGGCCATGTTAAAAAAGGACACCGTCAGCCATATACTAAAGTTTTGATTAAAAATATTAAATTATCTTAAGGAGGAGCAAATGTTTAATAAAATAAAAAATTTAATTAAATTGGCTCACCATAAAGGTGGTGGTTCAACAGCTAACGGTAGAAATTCTAGAGGACGTCGTTTAGGAGCAAAAAGAGCAGACGGACAAGGGGTTTTAGCTGGAACCATTATCTATCGCCAAAGAGGGACTCATATCTATCCAGGTGTTAATGTTAGTCTTGGTGGCGATGATACGCTATATGCTTTAAAAAATGGTATTGTAAGATATGAACGAAAAGGAAAAAGTAAGCGTCAAGCTTCTGTTTATTCTAAAGAATTATATAAACAAAAGGTTAATGCTTAAATCTTATTCAGCTTTTATTAGAAAGTACGAGGGTATTCTTCGTTTTAAATAAAAAGAAAGCCATTTTATTCATTAAATTAAAATAGAAGAGAAAGACCATTAGAGAAGGGCTTTTATAGTAGTGAACTAATAAGAAGTTTAATGAAATAAAATAATAGGAAGAAGTTCTGTGACTTTATTTAGAGGTTGAATACTTTAATAAAATTAAGTTAACCCTTTTGGTACTCCAGGAAGTGCTATCTTGAGGTATAGCAATATATCAAGAAGTCAGATTTAAGTAAATTGTGGTTGTCTAATATACTTTGATATTAGAATCAACAAGTCATAAGTTTTAAATCTGTAATAGTTAGTGGATTGATTATTTTATGGTTATTACGATAGTAAAATAAATTTGCTATCGTTTTTTAATTTTTTTTTAAAAATATGGTTATGAATTTGGAATATTTAGTTTTTTATACAGGTAATTTAAAATATGGATTTAATTATGTCTATACCAAAAAAATTAATGGGCATGCTTTTTATATAAAGCGCACCCCATTTTCAAAAATATCAGATATTGCAGATAAGAAGTTTGATTTTTATAATCCACATTTTAATAAAAAAACACATAAACCTTTTATTAAACATTACAAAGAAAAGTTTATTAATTTAACTGATAGATGGGATAGATTTAGCATTACTTCTTTGAATTTAATCCAAGATTGGAAACTTGAATATACCTCACCCTTTAATTTTAAAACAAGTCAAAATAATGAATGGGGCGTCCGTTTCAAAACAACTAAACTTTTAAAAGAGAAAATTATTTTTGGAATTAATTCTTACCCAAAAAATTTTGGCCAATTTAAAAAATATTTAAAAAGTTTTATTTAAATTAGGAATTTTTTAACTGAAGTTTATTTTTGTATTAATCTTATTTTATAAATAAATAAAAAAGCTTAGTTTTAAAAATTTATATTTATTTTTTGTCTGCTTTATGACTCCTTTATTTTTTAAAAACAATATTCAAAATAAAAATGTTAGTGGTACTTTTCTTTTTATAGGAAGGGAAACTTATTTAGCAAAAAAAATAATTCTTTCTTGGAAGAGGGCTTTTAAAGGAAAACAAAAATATTGGGATTTCCATATTTTAAATTTTTTTGATTCTTCTTTTAAAGAAATTTTAAATAATTTATTTAGCATATCTTTTTTTGATTTGAAAAAAATTTTGGTTGTTCAAAATCCTATCTTTTTAACTAATAATTTTTCTTTTAGAAATTTAAAAAAAGAAGAAAAAGAATTTATTAAATATTTAAAGCATCCAAGCAAAGATGTTATTTTGGTTATTGATGCGACAGGGGTATCTTTAGATAATAGAAAAAAAGTAGTTAAAGAAGTAAAAAATTATTCAAGTATTGTTAATTTTAGTAGATTAACTGAAAAATCGCTTAAAGATTATATAAATCAGAAATTTAATAAGTACCAACTGAGAATAAATAACGATAATATAAATGTTCTTCTTCAAAAAACTTCTTTTGATTTTAAAAAAATAGATAAAGAAGTTTCTAAATTAATAATCTATAGTAAACGTTATCCTCTTAATCGTAATGTAATAGACATTTTAGTTTCTTCTGAAAAAAATGAAACTGCTTTTGATTTAATTAAAGCTATTAATAGAAAAGAAATAAGAAAATCTATTATTATATATAATAATTTAATTGATAATGGTGAAAACCCTGTTGGAATAAATGCTCTTTTAATTTCTCAATATAGACTTTTGATTCAAGCAAAAATAATGAATGTTTCTTCGGAGTTATTATCAAAAAAATTAAGAATACATCCTTTTAGAGCTCATTTAGCAATTGAAGATAGCAATAAATTAGACTTAGGATATTTATTAAAAAGATACTTATATTTAACAAAAATTAATTTTTTATTAAAAACTTCTACTATAGACTCAAAATTTTTATTTGAAAGATTTATTTTCGAGAAGTAAAAAAGAAAAAACAAATATTTTAAAAATCTAGGTATTTAAAAAGGAGGCACGGGGATTCGAACCCCGGCGCCGATTATAAATCGGTTCGGCGGATTTCGAGTCCGCTGCATTACCGCTCTGCCATACCTCCATGATATTCAAGAAAAAATATTTAATTATTTAATTAATGATTTATTTTTTATTTAATCTAAATGGATTTTATAGCTTTTTCCTTCTTAAACATTTAGATTTATAAAATTTTATTTCTATATAATCCTACCACAATTCCTAAGACATTTACGTTTTTTACTATTATAGGACGCATATTATCGTTTTCTGGTTGTAAACGATAATGGCCTTTTTCTTTAAAAAACCTTTTTACAGTAGCTTCTTCATCTCCATCGCCTAAATCGTCAGTCATAGCAACAACAATTTGTCCGTTTTCAGCGTAATTTTGTTTATTTACAAAAATCAAATCTCCATCCAAAATTCCTATGTTAATCATAGAGGTTCCGGAAACTCTTAAAGCAAATAAATTTCCCTGAAAACCTTTTAAACTTTGTGGTAAAGGAAAAAAATCTTTTGCATTCTCTTCTACCGCTAAAATCGGCATTCCAGCAGTGACGGTCCCTGCAATAGGAACTTTTTTTTCATCAGAAAAAACTCCAAGGATTTTTAAACCTTTTTTTGTTATTTCAATAGCTCGTGTCTTAGTTGATTCTTTTCTGATTAAACCGTTTTTCTTTAGTCTTTTAATGTGACCATGAACCGTTGAGGTAGAAGATAACCCCACTGCATTTCCAATTTCTCTGATTGTTGGCGGATAGCCATTATTATTTTGCATTTTATAAATAAAAAGTAAAATGTTATATTGTCTTTTTCTTAACATGTTTTTAAACTAGATAAATAATAGTAATTTAATTATAATATATTATAACAAAAGGTTAAATTTTTATTTATTATTTTTATATTTAAAAGTTTTTTGTATAATATTTTCTTGTAACAAAAAATATAGTCAAAAGGAAAACAACTATATTATATGAAGAAAAAAATTGGAAATCTTGATATGAATAATTTATCTAATCATAATAAGGACCTTCGTTTGAGAATTAATGAATTAGCAAAGAAGCAAAAAAGTAAAGAAGGTTTAACAAAAGAAGAAAAGATAGAGCAAGGTAAACTTAGGAAAAAATTTCTTATAAAATTTAAAAAGAGTTTCCGGTCACGGCTTGAATCTCTTCAAGTTTTTGATAAAGAGGGAAATGAAGTAACGCCGAAAAAGATTATTAATATACAAAGAAAACGAGGTTTAAGGAAATAAATGTCTTGGATATGGTTTGTTTTGATTAGTTTTGTTGTTGGACTCATAGTGGGATTAATTGTTTCCCGCTTTACTCTAAAAAGTTATTTAAAGAAAAACCCGCCTATTAATAAACAAATGATTGAACAATTGGGGTCTTCTATGGGTCGTAATATGAGTAGAAAACAGGTTAATCGTATTATGAATCAGATGAAGAAAAATTATTGATTGGTAATAAAGATAAAAGATAGAAAAATAGATTTTTATTTTTTTATATTTGGATGAGGATCAATATATTTCCAATTTGGGTTAGTTATTTTATCTAAGTAATTAAAATCATCATTAATTTTAGAAAGGATAATCGAATTTTTTTCCTTTTTATTTATTTTAATTGGTGAGCCAAAACGTACTTTAATATTTTTTCTTTTAAAGAGTTTATTAAAAACTAATGGTCCTTGATAAATAACAGGGATTATTTTTTTTCCTGACATTTTTGCGATGACTGCTACCCCTGGTTCTAATTTTTTAGAGTGTCGGGAACCAGAGGGGAAAATTATAAAATTTTTCCTATTATTGCGTAACTCTCTAACTGGTATCTTTATAGCAGATGGACCAGGTCTTTTTCTATTGACTGGAAATACACCAATCTTTTTTAAGATTGAACCAAACAATTTATTTTTAAAAAGTTCTTTTTTACCCATAAAAAGGAATTTTTTGGGTAAAAGAATAATAGCAAAAATAATAGGATCCCACCATGTTCTATGAGGAGCTACAAGAATAATTTTTTCTTTTGGTGGAATATTATTTAAACCATAAACTTTTATCTTCCCATTGATTATTTTTTGAACTAACTTAATAATATAAAAGCAAAAATTATACATATAATATAATTATAATTCTTATTATGAAAAAATATTTCTTAAAAAAAGAAGAAAAAATTGAAAAAATTTGTAAGGGTGTTTCTATAATTCAAGACGATTCTTTACCCAAATTTTCTATTGATCCTTTTTTGTTAATAGCCTTTATTGATAAATATAAATCTAAAAGACTGAAAGTGGCTGATTTTGGTGCTGGAACAGGAATTGTCGGTATTTTATTTTCACGTTTAAATTTTAGTCATATAGATTTAATAGAGATTAACCGAAAATTATTTTTGCTTGAGAAGAAAAATGTTTCTCTTAATAAAATTGGTTCTCGAGTTAAATGTTGGAATATTGATATAAACCGTCTTGGTTATAATTTTCCAATTAATTATTTTGATTTAATTATTTCTAACCCACCATACTTTGATAAGAAAAATTATAAAAAAAATAATCCTAACTTTAATAGAAATTTAACTAAACATGAGGGTTTTCTTGATTTTAATAAGCTGGTCTTAAGTGCTAAAAAATTTTTAAAAAATAAAGGTAAATTTTACTTTATTTTTAGATCTGAAAGGTTAAATGAAATATTCGAAGTATTAAGGGAGAATAACTTTGGTATCGACCGCATTCGTTTTGTATATGGTTTGCAGGGTAGTATATCAAAATTAGTTTTAGTAAAAGCCATTAAACAATCGTCAAGCGCGAAATTGAAAATCGAATCGCCGTTAAATATATTTTTAAAAAATGGTCATTATTCTCCTGAAGTAAAAAAAGCCCTTTATATAAAAGAGTGAATAATTAGTATTGATTAATATAAAAGCTAAATTTTAAAATAAATTTAAAGATTATAATTTTATTTAAAAATTTATAAGCCTTATAACTTTGGGATTTACTTGTAATATTTAAATATTTTCGATAGACTAATAACGGTTATTATATAGTAAAACACAACGGAAATTGATGATTTGCCCGTTGCTTATTAATTTTATTAATAGGTCGGTATAATTATATGAGATTTCTGTAAGGAAAAAACATAAGGAGGCCTAAATAATGGCTATAGTTTCAATGAAAGAGCTTTTAGAAGCAGGTGCACATTTTGGTCATCAAACTCGTAGATGGAATCCTAAAATGGCTCAATATATCTTTACTTCTCGTAATGGGATACATATTATTAACTTACAAAAAACCCTAAAAATGGCTGATGATGCTTATAACTGGATCAGAAATCAAGCTGCAGACGGAGCTACTTTTTTATTTGTAGGTACGAAAAAACAAGCAGCTCCAACAATAGAAGAAGAAGCTAAAAGAGCAGGGGTTTCGTATATTAACCATCGTTGGTTAGGTGGTACTTTAACTAATTGGAATACAATCAGAACTAGAATTGATAGATTAAAAGAATTGAGAGAAGCCAAAGAAAACGGTAGTTTTGACAAATTACCAAAAAAAGAAGCTTCTAGTTTATTAAAACAAAAAGCAAAGTTAGAAAAGTTCTTATCAGGAATTGTAGACATGCAAGATATTCCTGACATAATTTATATTGTCGATCCAAAAAAAGAAGCCATTGCGGTTAAAGAAGCCCGCACTTTAAATATTCCAATTGTAGCAATGGTGGATACAAATTGTGACCCCGATTTAGTTGATGTCAAAATACCAGCAAATGATGATGCTATTAGAGCCATCAAATTAATGACTTCTAAAGTAGCCGATGCGATAGTAGAAGGACGGCAAGGAGAAGATTCTGCTAACGCTTCTAATGAGACTGAACAATCTGGCCAATTAAAAGAGCAAACTTCTGAATCAACAAGTAACAACACAACGGATAATAACAGTGCAACAGAAGAAGATAAGGATAATCAAAATACTGTTCAAACTGCTCAAAATGATTCAGGAGATAAATCTCAACAAACAACCCAAAATACTTCTAATGAAGATAAGAACTAGAAATGAAAGAATATTTCATTATGGTAAAAAAGAAATTAAATGCTTAGGAAATTTATGAGGTAAAAGATGTCTCAAGTTACTGCTACACAAGTTAAAGAATTGCGCGATAAAACAGGCGCAGGGATAATGGATTCAAAAAATGCTTTAGTAAAAGCAAACGGAAATATAAATAAAGCTATTGATATTTTACAAGAAAGTGGAATTGCAAAAGCAGTAAAAAAATCTGGCCGTGTCGCTGCTCAAGGAATGACTAATATTGCTCAAAAAGATAATAATGCTACAATCGTTGAATTGAATTCAGAAACAGATTTTGTATCTTCTAACAAGCAGTTTTTAGATCTTTTATATTCTTTAACTAATAAAATTTTAAAATTTCAACCTTCTGATTTAGAAGGGGCTTTAAAGCTAAAAACAGAAAACGGAACTTTAAAAAGCCGTATTATGCAGCTTTCTGCACGTACTGGTGAGAAAATCAGATTACGACGTTTTAAAAATGTAACAAAACAAAACGATGAATTCTTTGGTACTTATTCTCATACTGGAGGACAAATTTCGGTAATTTCTGTTATCAAAGGCGGTAATAAAACCGTAGCTAAAGACATAGCAATGCATGTAGCTGCTATGAACCCTGAATATATTAGTCGGCAAGATATTCCAAAAGAAGTTATTGATCATCAAAATGATGTCGAATTAAAAGCAAAAGATATGAAAAACAAGCCTGATAATATAAAGGAAAAAATCGTTAAGGGTAGAATAAATAAATTCATAAATCAAATAACGCTTTTAAATCAGCCCTTTGTTAAGGATGATAATATTTCTGTAGGTGATTATTTAAAAAATAATTCTGCTTCTGTTACAACTTTTATTCGTTATCAAGTTGGTGAGGAAATAAGAAAACAAACTGATAAAGAGGTCTAAGGATAAATGAGTGATAAATCGCGTAATAATTTAAAATATAAACGTGTTTTATTAAAGTTATCAGGAGAAGCTTTAGCTGGCAAGTCGGGAACTGGTATAGGTCTACTTACGGTAAAAAAAATTGCCAAAGAAATTTCGGAAATAAAACGCAGTTTTCCTTCAGTCCAAATTGCTATTGTTAACGGTGGAGGAAACCTCTGGAGAGGGGAGACAGCTGCTAAATCAGGAATGGAAAGGACTCAAGCTGATTATATTGGCATGTTAGGAACGGTCATGAATTCTCTTTCTTTAGCAGATAGCCTTAGACAGTTAAAAGTTGATACTCGAGTTTTAACTGCTATTGAAATGAAGCAAATCGCTGAGCCCTACATTAGAGGAAGAGCTATCAGCCATTTAGAAAAGGGACGAATCGTTATATTTGCAGCAGGAACTGGTTCGCCGTATTTTTCTACAGATACGACAGCAGCTTTAAGGGCAGCTGAAATAAATGCTAATGTAATTTTAATGGGAAAGAATGGAGTTGATGGAGTATATAATTCCGATCCTAGAAAAAATTCTTCAGCAATAAAATATAATAAATTAACTTATAATCAAGTTCTTGAGAAAAATTTACAAGTAATGGATTTAACCGCTAGTACTATGGCTAAAGATAACGGTATACCTTTAGTTGTTTTTAATTTAAATCAACCAGGGAATATAAAAAGGGTTATTGAAGGACAAAAAATAGGTACCCTTATTAAGGATTAAAAAATGGCAAGTATTGATTTAAAAAAAATAAAAGGGAAAATGCATCTCACTAATAAGGCACTTCAGGATAAATTAGCTAATATAAGGGCAGGTCGAGCAAATGCTAACTTATTAAATCAAGTAAAAGTAGAATATTATGGTGTCCCGACACCCTTAAACCAAATAGCAAGTATACAGGTTCCTGAAGCTAGAACGCTTTTAGTTGCTCCTTATGATAAAAGTTCTCTTAAAGCTATTGAACAAGCTCTTTTTGCCAGCAATTTGGGCCTTACTCCTCAGAATAATGGAAGTACAATCCATCTTACTATTCCTCAGCTAACTGAGGATAGGCGCAAAGAATTAGGTAAGCAAGTAAAAAAGATTGGGGAACAATCTAAAATTGCTGCCAGAAATATTCGTCGTGATTTTATGAATGAAATAAAAAAAGAAAAAGATATTTCTGAAGATCTTCAAAGAAAAGACGAAGATAAAATACAAAAAGAAACTAATAAAGAAATTAAAGAAATAGATTCAATAGTGTCAAAAAAAGAAAAAGAATTAATGGAGATTTAATGACGATTCAAAAGAATTTTAAAAAAAACGCAAATATCTTTAATCGTCAAATTAATATTCCAAAACATATTGCAATTATTATGGATGGGAACGGTCGTTGGGCAAAAAAAAGGAATAAACCAAGGGCCTTTGGGCATAAAATCGCTGTTAATACAATTAAAAAAATTGTTGAAGCTGCAAATAATTTTAATATAAAAATATTAACTTTATTTGCTTTTTCTACGGAAAATTGGAAACGCTCTTTTAAAGAAGTTGATTTTTTAATGAAATTGCCGATTGCTTTTTTTAATTCATTTGTACCTGAATTAGAAAAAAAAAATGTGAAGGTTACGACTATAGGTAAAATTAGTGAGTTACCAAAAAGAACATTAAATGCTATTAATAGGGCAAAAGAAAAAACCTCAAAAAATACAGGAATGATATTGAACTTCGCTGTAAATTATGGTGGAAGGGATGAAATTGTTAATGCTACTAAATCTTTAATTGGAGAGGTAATTCATCATAGACTCACTATAGAAAATTTAGATGCAAAAGTTTTTAGAAAGTTCCTTTTTACTGGAAAGTTTGGGAATCTTGATTATCCAGATTTAGTTATTAGAACGTCTGGAGAATATAGAATAAGTAATTTTCTTTTATGGCAATCTGCTTATTCTGAATTTTATTTTACAAAAAAATATTGGCCAGATTTTACTTCTAATGATTTATTAAATGCAATTAAGGAATACAGTAAAAGGGATCGTAGATTTGGAAAAGTTTGAGTTTATAGTATGAAGGCTAGAACATTATCAACTATCATTTATTTAATAATTTTTATTCCTTTAATTATTATAGGAGGGACCCCTTTAAGAGTTTTTATTTCTTTACTTGGAATTTTTGCTGTAGGTGAACTTTTATATATGAAGAAAAGGTTGCTTATTAGTCTGGAAGCAATTTTTTCTTTTTTGGCTGTTATTTTTTTTATTTCTCCTAACCTTATTCTCTATCCTATAAATAAATTTTTTTCTTTATATAATTTTAATTATAATGATTTTTTATATATTTATATAATTTTGATTTTAATTAAAATGGTTCTTTCTAATAATGAACTTAACTTTAATGATGCTGGTTCAATTATTTTAGGTGTTTTTTATATTGGATTTGGATTTCACTATTTTTTGCAGGATCGCGCCAATAACTGGATGCTTTTTGTATTTGGGTTGATAATTGTTTGGTCTACTGATAGTTTTGCTTATATTTTCGGGAAAAAATTTGGTAAACACCATTTGATCCCTAAGATTAGTCCTAATAAAACTTGGGAGGGTGCAATAGGTGGTTCACTTTCTGCTACTCTGATTGCTTCGGTATATGCTTTTATTTTTAAAGTAATCCCCCAGGGACTTTTTCTAATTATTTTAATAGCCTTATTACTTTCAATTTTTGATCAAATTGGTGATTTAATTGAGTCTGCTTTAAAAAGATCTTACAGAGTTAAAGATTCAGGAAAGATTTTGCCCGGGCATGGAGGAATTTTTGATCGTTTTGATTCTATGCTTCTTTTAATGCCTCTTTTAGCTGGGATTGAGGTTCTTATATGAATTTAGAAGGAATAATTGCTTTTATTTTTGTTTTTGGCATTATTGTCTTTGTTCATGAACTAGGTCATTTTATTTTTGCAAAACTTTTTAAGGTTATAGTTTTTGAATTTTCTATAGGTATGGGCCCTGAAATTTTTGGCTTAAATAAAGGTGGGACTAATTATTCGGTAAGATTGCTCCCTGTTGGGGGATATGTTCTTTTAGCTGGCCCCTTTAAAGATAATGAATATTTAAGAGAATTACGTCCCGGCAAAATGATCAGTTATCATTTAGACAATTTTAAAAAAATTGATGTTATTAGTTTTAATACTAATAATTTTAAAGAAAATTTTGGGTTATTACGAATAAAAAAAATTTTTTTTAAAGATACTTTAGAAATCGAAGGATCATTTTCAGATAATTCTAAAAGTAATGTGACTTTTGCTTTAAATCCTCATGCTAAATTAAGGGTGAGTGATAACAAAGAATTGATTATACCTTCTAAATTTCGACAATTGCAAAATATTTCTTATTGGAAACAAGCTTTGATTAATTTAGCTGGCCCTTTAATGAATCTTATTTTAGCTCTTTTTTTATTCTTAGCTATATCTTTTGGAATATCTTCTGTTCCGATTAATAGTAATCAAATAAATATAACTCCGAATTACCCTGCCGCTCAGGCAGGACTGCAAAACGGAGACCACATAAAAAACATTAATTCTAATACTGTCAAAAATTGGTCTGATATTTCAAGAAATATATCAAATTTAAAAGAAAAAAAAATTAAAATTGGTTATGTAAGGAATAATGATAAAGAAAAGTTTATTTATACCCATTTAAAACCTAAAAAAATTAACGGAGAAAAAAAATATCTTCTGGGGATTCAAGAAAAAACTAGTAGTAAGGTTAAGAATAAAATTATTTTTTCTTTTAGTAATTTTACTAATAATTTTTTCCTTATATGGTCTGCAATTTTCAAGTTAATAAGACATCCAAACCTTAATCAGCTAGGGGGCCCTGTAGAAATAGCTAGAATTTCTAATACAGCCGCTAAATCAGGATTTATAAGTATTTTTCAATTAATAGCTTTTTTGAGTTTAAATATCGGTATTTTTAATTTAATTCCTATTCCTGTTTTCGATGGCGGGAAAATACTATTAAATTTTCTAAGCTTGATAAGGGGTAAACCTCTTTCAAATGAAATTAATGAGTTTATATTAATATTAAGTGTAATTTTTATTTTTTTGTTAATGATTGCGGTTACAGTAAATGATCTAATGAGGTAAAAATGAAACAAACACAAATTTTTATACCTACTGAAAAAGAAACGCCAAGAAATGCGGTGGCTAAAAGTCATATTTATATGTTAAGAGGGGGATTTATAAGACAAATTGCTGGTGGAATTTATGCTTATTTACCCTTGGCTTTTAGAATTATTCGAAAAATAGAAGAAATAATTCGTAAGAATTTAGATACAATTAACGCGGCAGAGGTTATGATGCCTGAAATGATACCTGCTGAATTATGGAAACAATCAAGCAGGTATTTCACTTATGGGCCCGAAATGTATAAACTGAAAGATCGTCAACAACGGGAATTTATAATGGGGCCTACTCATGAAGAAACTTTTGCAAAAGTTATTAGTGATGAGATTAAAAGTTATAAAAAACTCCCTCTAATTTTGTATCAGATTAGAGATAAATTTAGAGATGAATTAAGACCAAAAAATGGGCTTATCCGCGCTAGAGAATTTATTATGCAGGACGCTTATTCATTTTCTTTAACCGAAAAGGGGCTTAATGATGCTTATAAAAAAATTGAAAAAGCTTATAAGGAAATTTTTGATCAAATAGGCGTTAAATATAAGGAAATTATTGCAGATTCTGGTACTATGGGCGGAAAAGATTCAACTGAATTTCAAGCTATTTCAAATACTGGTGATGATATAATTGTATATTCAGATAAAAGTTCTTATGCTGCAAACTTAGACAAAGCAACTGATTTTTTTCAGAAAAAGCATCCTACGGGGGAAATGAAAAAACTTTCTATAATAGATACTCCTAATTTGGAAACGGTAGCAGAAGATGCCAAATTTTTAAAAGTACCATCTCATAAAATTGCCAAAACTATAGTTTTTGTTGCTAAAGATAAAATAATTGCGGTAACCGTCCCTGGTGATTATGAAGCAAATAGTGTCAAGGTTAAGTCTTTTTTGAATATTCAAAGGATAAAAAAAGCCGATCGATGGGTTACGTATAAATTTTTTGGAGCACATTTTGGTTCAATTGGGCCTTTAGATTTAAAAAATAAAAATAAAATTATTTTATTAATAGATAGAAAATTAGAAAATGAATTTAATTGGTTTGTTGGCGCCAACCAGGATGGAAAACACTTCGCAAATTTTAATCCTAAAAGAGATCTTTCAAGTTACCAAGTAGGAGATTTTGTTACGACAAAAAGAGGGGATTTATCTCCAGATGGAAGAGGAAGATTAAAATTTACAAGAGGTATTGAAATAGGTCATATCTTTAAATTAGGAACTTTTTATTCTAAAAAAATGGGAGCACAAGTACAAGATACTAAAGGCAAGTTAACTGATATTATTATGGGCTCGTATGGTATAGGTATTTCAAGACTTTTGTCAGCAGTTGCTGAGCAATTTAATGATGATAAGGGTTTTATTTGGCCTAAGAGTGTTGCTCCCTTTCAAGTTCATTTACTTGTAATGGACAGTAAAAATTCTACCCAAATGAAATTAGCAAATGAGTTAGAAAAAAATTTAGAAAAATTTAATTATGAGACCCTTTTTGATGACAGGAACGAAAGGCCAGGAGTTAAATTAGCAGATGCTGATCTTATTGGAATTCCTATTAGAATAATTGTGGGGAGAAATGCCAGAAAAAAATTAGTTGAAATTAAAATGAGAAGTGAAGAAAAATCCCAAAATATTTCTACGGATTTTGTTTTACAATATGTTAAAAATAAATTATCTTAACATTAATAGGAAAATCTAAATATGCTTTATAAAACTACTAATTCAAATTTAAAAATTTTATTGGAACATATAAATAAGAATAAAAGTCTTTCTTTAGAAAAATTTCCACAGACTACATTAGAACATCTTTATGTAGACCCAAAAACGCGTAGCTGGACTTTTATTTTCCATTCTGAAGGGTTTTTAAACGCCGAATTACTTATTAAGCTTTATTTGAACCTTAGAGATTATTTTTTGCCTCAGGATATAAATACTAGTTTTAATTTTAAAGTAACAGCAAAACCTACTGTTAAACAGCTTAATGATTATTGGCATTTAGTTCTTATGATTATAGGGCAGGATAACCCTTTTACTAAGGAATTATCATCTAGGATTTTTTTTGTTAATACGGATGAAGGAATTAAAGCGTATTTACCTGTTAAAGCAGGTGTAAAATTTTTTTCTAAGTTATTAGGGAAGATAAAAAAAGCCTTTTCTTTTTTGGGAGTTGATTTACCATTTGTTTTTTCTTTTGATAAAGAAAGAGAAATGAATTTACAAAAAAAATTTGAAAATTCAAAAGAGCAAGAAATTATAAATTCTACAAATAAAGTAAAAAACAATTCTGGAAAAGAGAAGAATGATCAAGTTTTTTTTGGAAATTTAATTTCTCCTAATATAAAATTAACTTCTATTGATGAACTTTCTGAGGGAAAAAATGTAACTATTGAAGGGCTAATCTTTAAGTTAATTTTTAGAAAAACGAGAAGAGGTGGGGGAATTTTAACAGCTGAGATAACAGATTATACAAATTCTGTTTATGCTAAAATTTTTTCACGCGATAAGAATGGGAATAAAATTTTACAATCAGTCCCTAATCATATTTGGGTTAAGGTCCGTGGAAGAGTAGCTAAAGATAACTATTTAGGAGGGGATTTATCTCTTACTATTAATAGTTTGCAAAGAATAAATAAAAAACAAGATAAAGATGAGCTGCCTCAAGACAAAGAACATCGGGTTGAATTACATGCTCATTCTAATATGACAACTTTAAGTGCAGTAAATTCTGCTACTGATTTATTTAACCAAACTAGGAAATGGGGACAAAAAGCCTTAGCGATCACTGATAATGCTAATGTTCAGGCTTTCCCTGAAATTTCTAGAGCTAGTAAAAAAAATAATATTAAACCGATTTATGGAGCAGAAATTAATTATGTTGAAGATAATGAACCTACTGTTATTAACACAGATAATAAATTACTAGCTGATAAAATATATACAGTATTTGATATAGAAACGACTGGATTATCAGCTATTAGTGATAAAATAATTCAGTTATCGGCTGTTAAGATTAAAAAGGGTAATATCATTGATAGATTTGATCAATTTATAAACCCAGGTTTTTCTTTATCAGAGAAAACTATTAATTTAACCGGTATAACTGATGATCTAGTTAAAGATAGCTTACCTGAAAAAGACGTACTCTCTTCGTTTCAGAAATTTTATCATGGCACGATTCTTGCTGGACATAATGTTATTAAATTTGATTATGGTTTTATAAATCAAGCGTTTAAACGAAATAACCTTAAGCCAATTAGTTCGGTTGTAATAGATACTCTTAATTTATCTCGTTGGCTTCATCCCGAGTTAAAAAAATTCACTTTAGATTCTTTATCAAAGAAATTTAATATAAAGCTTCAACATCATCATCGTGCTATTGATGATGCTCAGGCTACAGGGATTTTATTATATTATTTATTAAAAGAAGCAGAAAAGAAATTTAAAGTTAAATTTGATTATCAACTTAATGAACATAATTCTGATGTTAATAGTTGGAAACAGACTAGACCAACTCATTTGACAATTTTGGTTAAAAACCAAAAGGGTTTAAAAGATCTTTATAAGCTCATTTCTAAATCCAATATAGATTATTTTTATCGGGTCCCTCGTGTTCCACGAAGTTTATTAAACCAATATCGTGAAAATTTTTTAATAGGATCAGGGGACACAGAAGGTGAACTTTTTGATACATTAGTTAGAGAGGGGTTGGATAAAGCCTTAGATTTATCAGAAAAAATAAATTTTGATTATATTGAATTACAGCCTCTAGAAAATTATGAACCTAAAATTGAGTCTAAATTTATTAGAAATAAAGATGCTCTTAAAAATTTAATAAAAAATTATATTAAATTATCAGAAATTATTAAAAAGCCATTAGTGGTTACAGGTGATATACATTACGCTTTACCCAAAGATAGAATTTATCGGACAATTTTAGTTAATTCTAAAATTGCTAAGACAGCAGTAGGGAGAGAAATAAATTATAATTTAGCTGATCTTTCTATGAAAAAAACTCAATATTTATTAAATGAATTTTCTTTTTTAGGTGAAAAAAGAGCTTATGAAATTGTTGTGAAAAATACTAACTTAATTAATAATTTTATTAGCAAGGTTGAACCTTTGAGAAAAGGACTATCGACACCTAAAATCGAAGGGGCTAATAGTATATTAAAAAATAAAGCTTTTGATAAAGCGAAAGAAATGTACGGGAACCCCCTTCCTAAATTGATTGAAAATAGGTTGAACCGTGAATTAAGGGCGATTATTAGTAACGGTTATGCTGTTATTTATGTTATAAGTCAAAGATTAGTAAGTAAATCTAATAAAGACGGATATATAGTTGGATCACGTGGTTCGGTAGGGTCTTCTTTGGTGGCTACTATGTTAGGTATAACGGAAGTAAACCCCCTTCCTCCACATTATCGATCTGTAAACGGTAATTATACAAAATTTATTAATAAATCGGGTATTTCTTCAGGATATGATCTTCCTGAAAAAAAGAATCCTGTAGATGGAACAATGTTAATTGGTGACGGGCAAAACATTCCATTTGAAACTTTTCTTGGTTTTAAAGGCAATAAAGTGCCAGATATTGATCTTAATTTTTCAGGAGATTATCAGCCTATTGCTCATAATTATACTAAAGTCATGTTCGGAGAAAATAATGTTTTTCGAGCTGGAACAATTGGAACAGTGGCTGAGAAAACAGCTTATGGCATGGTAAAAAGTTATGAGGACAAAAAAAGTATTTCATATCGTAAGGCTGAAGAAGATCGTCTTTCTTTAGGGATTAGTGGTGTAAAAAGAACCACAGGTCAACATGCTGGAGGAATTATTATTATTCCGAATAACCATGATGTTTTTGATTTTACTCCGATTCAATATCCAGCTAATGATACTAATTCTAATTGGAAAACTACTCATCTAGATTATCATTCAATTCATGATAATGTTTTAAAAATGGATATATTAGGACATGATGATCCCACTTTATTACGTTCTCTTCAAGATATGTCAGGAGTTAATCCAAAAACGATTCCGGTGAATGATCCTGGGATCTTATCACTTTTTACTTCTCCTAAAGTATTGGGAGTAACGAAAGAGCAGATAATGTCTAATACTGGCACGTTAGGAATTCCTGAATTTGGGACCAATTTTGTTCGTGGTATGTTGAAGCAAACTAAACCTCATAATTTCGGAGAATTATTACAAATTTCAGGTTTGTCTCACGGAACCAATGTTTGGAACGGGAACGCTGATAGGCTGATTGAAGAAGGAAAAGCTAATATTAGTTCTGTTATTGGAACTAGAGATAAAATTATGACTGATTTAACTTCTTTTGGCTTGGATTCCTCTGATGCTTTTCAAATTATGGAAAAAGTTCGAAAAGGGAAAGGGATTCCCGAAAAATATATGCAGGTTCTAAAAGAAAACTCAAGTGTTCCTCAATGGTATATAAATTCTATGCAGAAGATACAATATATGTTTCCACGCGCTCATGCTGCAGCTTATGTATTATCTGCTTTGAGAATTGCCTATTTTAAAGTATATTTCCCAACAATTTATTATTCAGCGCTTTTCTCTGTTCGTGCTAAAGACTTAACTATCGATCCGGTTGGTATCACTCAAGGAAAAAATAAGATACAAACCCTTGTAAAAAACTATAGGGGTAGATATAGCGAGCTTAATAAAGAAGAATCTAAAACTTTAGCAATTTATGAAATTGTAAATGAAGCTTGGCAAAGAGGAATTGAATTTAAAATGGTGGACTTATATAAATCAGAAGCTTTTGGTTGGAAAATTGAAGGAAATAAGATCATCCTACCATTTATTGCTTTGCCTGGTCTTGGTGACAACGTGGCTAAAGAAATTGTTGCTGCTCGAAGTGAACATAAATTTATTTCAAAAGAAGATTTGATGAAGCGAGGTTCTATTAATAAAACTTTAATAGATTTTATGGATAAACACCATATGTTGGACGGTTTAACAGAAAAGAACCAAATGGATTTATTTTCATTATAAATATTTGCTCTTTGGGCGAAAAAATGTGATAATATTTCTGTCTATTTTACAAATCTAAATATGAAAGGAGGGGATTTTATGGCAAGTATAACGGTTCGTCACAATGAGTCATTTGATGATGCTCTTCGGCGCTTTAAGCGTGGTGTTGCTAAGGACGGTACCCTCCAAGAAGTTCGTAAAAGAGAATTTTATGTAAAACCGTCAGTAGCTCGTAAATTAAAGAGTCAAGCAGCTCAAAAGAGAGCTCGTAAGCACGCTCGTAATTCTCATTAATTTACGATTAATTTTTTTCTTAATTTTAGAGTCAGCTGACTCTTTTTTATTTTATAAATAAGTTGTTTAATAATATTGAAATGGATAAAAATTTAATAGAAAATATTAATAAATCATTAATTACAGCACTAAAATCTAAGGATAAAATAAAATTAAATGTATTAAGAATGGTAAAATCTGCACTTTCTAATGAAAAAATTAAAAAGGGTAGAAAATTACATGATGATGACGTTATTAACGTTTTATCTAAGGAAATAAAAATACGAAAAGAATCTATTCCTGAATTTAAAAGAGGTGGGCGCCAAGATTTGGTTAACCAAAATGAAAAAGAAATTGAGGTTTTACAAAAATATATGCCTAAGCCTCTTTCTGAAAATGAAGTAAAAAATATTGTAAAGAAAACTATTCAAGAGCTTCAAGCTAGTGGTCTTAAAGATATGGGAAAAGTAATGGGCAAAGTCTCAAAACAAACTAAGGGCCGTTTTGAAGGAAAAAAATTAGCTTTAATTGTTAGGAGAAATTTAGGTAATCAATGATAAAACAGATTAATTTTGAATTTCCTTTGGAAAATTCAAAAGAAATGCAAATTTTAGCTGGATCTCAAGACAAATTTTTGCTGGCTTTAGAAGAAGGTTTAGGAATTAGTATTTCTCAGCAGAATAATTCGATAATTTTAAATGGTGATGAAAAAAAGGTTGCCGGTGCTAAATTAGTTATCAGTGAACTTTTAAAATTAATTAGAAGAGGGGTAACAATAAGTTCTTCTGATATTGCTAGTGCTATAAGTATGCAGAAGAAGGGAACAATTGAATATTTTCATGAACTTTACTCGGAAATATTGTTAAATGATGCTAAAAATCGACCAATTCGGGTAAAAAATTTTAGTCAAAGAAAATATATTCAATCTATCAGAAACAACCAAATTACAGTTAGTATAGGGCCAGCAGGTACTGGTAAGACTTTTCTTGCTGTGGCAATGTCTCTTGCTTTCCTTAAGCATGAAGAAATTGAAAAAATTATTATAACAAGACCCGCTGTTGAAGCTGGAGAATCTTTAGGCTTTTTGCCAGGTAATTTTAAAGAAAAAGTTGATCCTTACTTGCGTCCAATTTATGATGCTTTAAGTGAAATAATTGGTTCCGAACGAAGTGCCAAAATGATTGATAGGGATATTATTGAAGTTGCTCCTCTTGCATATATGCGTGGTAGAACGCTTAATAATTCTTTTATTATTTTAGATGAAGCTCAAAATACGACACCACCTCAGATGAAAATGTTTTTAACACGACTAGGATTTAATTCTAAAATGATTGCTAATGGAGATATTTCTCAGATTGATCTCCCCAAAGGAACAGGACAATCAGGTTTAGTTCAAGCTTATAAAATTTTGAATAATATTAAATCTATTGGAACTATTCAATTTTCTCATGAAGATGTAGTTAGAAATCCTTTAGTTGGTTTAATCGTTAAAGCGTATGATGAGTATGACAAAAACAGAAAAAAGCTGAAAAAATAATGTTAAATATAGTTGTTTTGGATGACAGAAGAAAAGAAGTTAAAAATAATGATTCTTTTTTTGTTAAAGATATACTTTTATATGCGTATAAAAAAATGAAACTGCATGAAGACTATGAAATGTCAGTTAATTTCATAAACGATAAAGAAATAAGAAAAATAAATAGGCAATATCGTCACGTGGATCGAGCAACGGATGTGATTTCTTTTGCTTTAGAAGAAACCGATAAGATAAATATAAAAGGATTTCCTAAAGAATTGGGCGACCTTTTTGTTAGTTTAGATCATGCTTATCAACAAGCACATGAGTTAAAACATAGTTTTCAGAGGGAATTAGGTTATATGGTCGTTCATGGTTTCTTACATCTTTTAGGATATGATCATACAAAAAGTACAAGAGACGAAAAAATAATGTTTGGTATACAAAGAAAAATTTTGGAAGGATACGGGCTTGAAGGATAAGCAACTAAAAAATGCTAAGAACAGGACTCCTAAACGAAATAAAAACTTTTTAAAAGCACTTATTAATGCTTTTAATGGAATTTGGCTGTTAGTTAATCGAGAACGTAATTTTCGTATACATATATTAATAGCTTTATTTGTTCTCATAGTAGGAATTCAATTTCACTTAAGCCGTTCAGATTGGTTATGGGTAATAGTTGCTATAACTTTAGCTATTATATCTGAAATTTTAAATACGATTGTTGAAACCGTTGTTGATTTAATTGTGAAAAATAAATATGATAATCTAGCAAAGATTTCTAAAGATGTGGCTGCGGGTGGTGTCGTATTTGCTGTAATTATAGAATTTACTATATTAGCAATAATTTTTCAGCCATATATTTGGAATGCTTTTGGAATACATGATTTATTTAATTATTAAAAAAAATTAAAAAAGTGTAAAAAATATGTCTTTTGTAAGAACTAAATCAGGCTTTGTAGCTATTATTGGAAGGCCAAATGTAGGTAAATCCACTTTATTAAATAGGATTCTTAATAAAAAAGTTGTTATTACCTCTAAAAAAGCCCAAACTACTAGGAATAGAATTGCTGGAATTTATAATAAAAAGGGTGTCCAAATTGTTTTTTTTGATACCCCTGGCATTATTTATCATCCTAAGAATAATTTTGATCGATATATGAAGAAGACTAGTATTAACATTTTGAAAGATGTGGATCTAATTTTTTTTGTAACGGATAGCGTTAATAATATTGGAGAAAAGAAGGATAAATTTATAATAGAACGTTTAAAGGGTATAAAAAGGACTCCTTTGTTTCTCATAATCAATAAAATCGATTTATTAAAAAATAAAGAGAAACTATTGAGAATTATTAATGATTATAGAAAATATATTAAATGGGAAGAGGTTTTTCCAATTTCTGCTTTTTACGGTGATCAAGTGAATAAATTAATTTCCAATGTTACCTCAAAGTTAAAAATAGGGCCACGGTATTTTCCTAAAGATCAAATAAGTGATAAGCCAGAATACTTTTTTGTATCTGAACTTATAAGAAAAAATATATTAAAATTTACTAATCAAGAAGTTCCCCATGCTATTGCCGTTATTGTTAATTCAATGAAAGTTGATAAATTAACGGGGAAAATAAATATTCAAGTTACTATTGTTGTTGAAAAACCCTCTCAAAAAAAAATAATTATTGGGAAGAATGGAAAAATGATAAAAAAAATAGGGGAATCTTCTCGTAAAGATATTGAAAATTTTTTAAATAAAAAAGTTTATCTTGAAAGTTGGGTTAGGGTTAAAAATAATTGGCGTTCAAATCCACAAATATTTTCGGAGTTTGGCTATGATTTAAAAAAGGGCCTTTGATTCAATATGTCGGTAAATAAGATTACTGGAATAGTTATTAAAAAACTTGATTATTTAGAGAATGATTCTCTTATTACTATTTTTAGTCCTGTCATTGGTATTAATACTTATTTGGTACGTAGAAGTAGAAAAGCAAGTAATAAGTTAAGTATTGTGAGGCAATTATTTGTCCACGGTACTTTTATTGGCAAGAAACCAAAAGGTACTAGATTAGGATATATTAATTCTATTGGAAATGTTTCCTTTTTTAATAGAATATCTACAGATATTATTAAGGAAGCTTATGCTATTCATATTGCTGAATTATTGGAGAAAGCTTTTATTTCTGGGAAAAGAATTGATGAATGGTATAAAAATTTTTTAATTGGATTAAAAAAAATTAATGACGGTTTAGATCCTCAGATTATTTCTAATATTTTTGAAATAAAATTATTCCCTATATTTGGGGTGAAACAAAATTTATTATCTGACCCAATAAATCATAAAAAAATTGGCGATTTCGATTATTCAGAAAAATTTAACGGAATAATTTCTAAAGAAAATTATTTTCGAGATAACTATCGCTTACATGCCAATCCTAAAGCAGTCTATTTTTTGCGTATGTTTTCTGATATTAATATTAAAAAAATAAATTCAATTAAAATTAGTGGAACTGTTAAAAGAAGTTTACAGCATATCATTAATGTAATTTATGATGATCAAATTGGTTTGAAAACTAATTCTAGAAGGTTCATAGAAAAAATGAATACCTATACACATAAAGAATATTAATATCATAATATCTAAATATTTAAAAATAGCTAAAAATTTTTTTAACTTAATATAAAAATTAATTTGAAACCGAGAAATAAAAACATTCGTTATTATTATAAATTATTAAAATAGAAAACTATTTAATTAAATTCTTATGAAATAAAGATGAATCAATAGATATCTAAATTGGCCAGCCTATTTAGTAAGTAACTAATATCTGTGTAAATAAATTATTCTTAAATTATTTCTAAGTAAATTTAAAAATTATAATATAATTTTATATTGATTTGTGTTACCAATAATATATAAATTTTTTTAATTAACATAATTTAATTTTATTTTGGAGGATTAGATGACAAAGAAATTAAGTATGCAGGAAATAATTCTTATTTTGCAAAAATTTTGGTCTCAAAATGGTGTAAATTTAATGCAGGCTTATGATAATGAAGTTGGTGCCGGAACTCAAAGCCCCTATACTTTTTTAAGAGCAAATGGGCCCGAACCTTGGAGTGCCGCATATGTACAACCGTCTAGAAGGCCAACAGATGGAAGATATGGTAAAAATCCTAACAGACTTTTTCAACATCATCAATTTCAAGTAATTATAAAACCTTCTCCTGATAATATCCAAAATTTATATTTAGATAGTTTAAAAGCTTTGTCAATCAATCCTTTAGAACATGATATTCTTTTCGTGGAAGACAATTGGGAAAATCCCTCTATGGGAGCTGCTGGTATTGGCTGGGAAGTTTGGCTTGATGGTATGGAAATTTCGCAATTTACTTATTTCCAAAAAATAGGTTCAATTGAAGTAGATTCTGTTTCTTCAGAAATCACCTATGGGCTAGAAAGGCTAGCTTCTTTTATTCAAAATGTTGATTCGGTTTTTAAATTAGAATGGGGGAATGGGGTTAATTATGAAGATATTTTTAAAGAGCCAGAATACGAATATTCTGTTTATTCTTTTGAGCAAGCTAATAAAAAAATGTTGTTTGATATTTTTAATGAATATGAAAAAGAAGCTAATCATTTATTAAAACTAAAGTTAGTTCATCCTGCATATGATTATATATTAAAAATGAGTCATACATTTAACCTTCTTGATGCTAGGGGAGCAATTTCGGTTATAGAGAGAGCCGAATATTTACATAGAATTAGAACTCTTGCTCATTTAGCTGCAAAAGAATTTATTAAAATACGAAAAAAGTTAAAATATCCGTTAATAAAAAATACCCTTAAAAGGGATAAAAATATAAACGTTAAAAGAGGAAAAGATTGAAATTTTATGGAATAAAAAAATGGGAGAAAAATGATGTCTAATTATTTATTAGAAATAGGCGTCGAAGAGATGCCAGCTCATTTAGTTGCTGGAGCAGAAGACCAATTATGTGAGAGAATTAAAAAATTTTTAAATAATCATTCTTTAGGCTTTAAAAAAATTATTCAATATTCCACTTCTCGGCGGCTAGCTGTTTTTGTTGAGGGAATTAACAGTCAGACAAATTCTTCTATCATTGAAAATCGGGGACCTTCACTGAAGATTTCACAGGACTCTAAGGGAAATTGGACAAAAGCGGCCCAAGGTTTTGCTAAAAGTAAGGGGGTAAATGTTGAAGATTTAAGAAAAAAGAATGAATACGTTTATGCTGTTAAGTATTTTAAAGGTAAGCCTGCTTCTTCTATTTTAAAATTAGTTGGCGAAGAAGTAATTAAAAAGATGAAATTTTCCACCTATATGAAATGGTCAAATTATTCATTTTATTTTATTAGGCCGATACGCTGGCTTGTTTCTTTACTGGATGATAAAGTTATTCCTTTTAAGATATTAGATTTAAAAGCTAATAGATATACGAATGGTCATCGTTTTCTAGGTCATAATCATATAAGATTGAATACAGCCAACGATTATAAAGAAAAGTTATTTAGTAATTATGTTTTGGTTGATTCTAAAAAAAGAAAACAAGTTATTTTATCTGGATTAAGAAAAATCGCAAAAAAAAATGGATGGATATTGAAGATAGATTATGATCTCTTAGAAGAAGTAAATAATCTGGTAGAATTTCCAACAGCTTTTTTTGGTAATTTTGATAAAAAGTATTTAAACTTACCTAAAATAGTTTTAATTACTAGTATGAAAATAAATCAGCATTTTTTCCATTTAGAAAACAGCAAAGGAGAACTTCTTCCTAAATTTTTGTCTATTAGGAATGGAGATAACAATCATATAGAAAACGTAATAAAAGGTAACGAAAGAGTTTTAGTAGCACGACTTGATGATGCAGAGTTTTTCTTTCAACAAGATCAAAAATATAATATTAATTTTTTCTTAAACAAAATAAAATCTTCAATTTTTCATAAAAAAATTGGGACCATTTCTGAGCATATGCATAGAGTTCAAATAATTGCTCAAAAATTATCTGATTTGCTTGGTTTAAATAGTAATGAAAGAGATAATTTAAAACGTGCTTGCGAAATATATAGATTTGACTTAGGAACCAATATGGTAGATGAATTTCCAGAATTGCAAGGAAAAATGTCTGGAATTTATGCAAAATATTTTGGTGAAAATGAAATAGTTTCAAAAGCTTTGTCTGAACAATATCTCCCTATTTCAACTGATGGGGAACTTCCACAGACTAGGATAGGTGCTCTTCTCTCTTTATCTGACAAACTTGATAAATTATTTTCATTTTTTTCTGTAAATATAATTCCTAAGGGTTCTAATGATCCGTATGGGCTTAGAAGATCAGTGACTGGTATTATTAAAATTATTAAAAAATTTGATTTGGTTTTTTCTTTGAAAAAGCTTTTATCTCTTATCAAAAAAGAAGGATCTTTTTATGCTTTTAATGACTCTAAGTTTGTTGATATTTATCTTTCCAAAAAAAATTTTAACGTTATTATGAACTTTGTTCTTGATAGAATTAAACAATTAAATGATCATGTTCGTTATGATATTTTAAATTGCGTTACATCAGATGATAATCGTGGTATTATTATGTTAGCTTTTAAGAGAATAGAGATTTTAAATAAACATATATCTGATGATGATTTTAAAGACATCTTAGACTCTTTGGTAAGAGTACAAAATATTGCTACTAAGGTTGATGTTAATAAGCTACCCAATCCTTCCTTATTCAAAACAAATTCTGAAAAAGTATTATATAAAAAAGTAAATAATCTGGGAGGAATTAATTTATTATTTAATAATCCAGATATTTTTTATGATCAACTTGCTTCTTTAAAAGATTTAATTAATAAATATTTTAAAGAAAATATGATAATGTCTAAAGATTTAAAAATTAGAAATAATCGTCTTATACAGGTTTTTATCCTTGATAAAAATATATCTTTATTAGGGAAATTAAAAGAAATTATTAAAAAGTAATCTAATTTAAATTAGTTTTACGTAAAATTATTTTCGATGATTATTAATTTATAATTAAAATTCAAGAATTGATTGTACGGCCAATTTATTAAAACGTGTTTTTAACAGAGAGTGTAATTGTGAGTAAATTGATTTCAAAAGAAACAATTAATAAAGTTAGTTCTTCAAATAATATTGTTGAAGTAATTTCAAGATATATCAACCTCAAAAAAAAGGGTAAATATTTTTGGGGTTTATGTCCCTTTCAAAGCGAAAATACGCCTAGTTTTACTGTTGATGAAGAAAAGCAGCGTTATAAATGCTATTCGTGTGGTCGTAGTGGTAATATTTTTAATTTTATTGAAGAGATGGAGCATTTAAGCTTTCCAGATAGTGTTATTAGATTAGCTGATAAAAAGGGAATTAAAATAGACAGTAGATATAGAGAAAACTTTCAAGGGCGTTTTAATTCAAGACAACAAGAATTACTTAAGATAAATAAAAAAGTAAGTATAATTTTTAATTATCTATTACTTAACACTACTTTATCAAAAAAAGCTAAAGATTATTTAATAAAAAAAAGACATTTAGATCAGGAAGATATTAAAAATTTTCAAATCGGATATTTGCCACCTAAATGGTCTTTACACAATTTTTTATCTTCAAAACATATTTCTGATGCAACGCAATTAGCTTTAGGATTAGTTTCTCAATATAGTGATAAAAATTTTCGCGATGTTTTTGCCGATCGTATTATTATTCCTCTAAAAGATAACTATGGTAATATTCTGGGTTTTTCCGGGCGTTCTTTGAACAAAAATGTTTCAGCAAAATATATAAATACTCAGGAAAATGAGCTTTTTAAAAAATCAAAAATTTTATACCATTTTGACATAGCTAAACAAGCGGCTAAGACTTCTAAAAGTTTTCTTCTTTTAGAAGGTTATTTTGACGTAATAGCAGCTCATAAAGCAGGAATAGATTTTGGTATTGCTTCAATGGGAACCAGCTTAACAAAATATCAGCTTAAAATGATAAGCAGAAATTCTAATAAGTTAATTGTATGTTATGACGGAGACGAAGCTGGTCAGGATGCTACTTGGAGAATAATTAAAGAAACTATTTCTTTTCCAGATCTAAATATAGGTATTTTAAATATCCCTAATGGAGAAGACCCAGATGAATTTGTTCAAAGGAATGGGCTAATTGAATTTAAAAATATTGTTCAAAAGGGTATTGTATCAATAGAAGATTTTGCTTTTGAATATCTGAAAAAAAATTATAATTTAAATAATATTTCTGGAGTTAGTGGTTATATTAATTCATTATTAACTTTTTTAAAACAAAGAAATAACCCTGTTGCAAATGATTTAATTTTGAATAAAATTATAAGGGAATTCAAAATTAGTCGCGAAAGTATTAAACAATTATTTGAAGCTAAACAAATAAATAAGCATAAAAAAAATAGAAATATTAGAATTTCTAATTCGAAAGTAAATCATGACCATTTTAAAAGTTCTGTAGACAGGAAAGTTTTTTTGCTAGAAAAAAAGTTGATTGTTTCGTCAGTAATAAATAAAAAAGTTTTTAGTTTAGTTGATTCCCATCACTATACTTTTAAAAATGGGGGATTTCAATTATATTTTTTCTTAATTAAGGGTTATAGGTATAGACATCCAGAGGCTGATAATGTTTCAAAAAATTTGTTAGATGATATGACAGCTAATGAAAGAGAAGATTTTAAAAATGTTGTTGATAAGGATACTGATTTTTATTTAACTGATAATTTATTAGCAATTAAGGATTATATTTCACAACTTGAAAATGAAATCCCTATTGATAAAAGAATTAAGGAACTTGAAAAAGATATTCAAAAAGCAATCAATCTGAATCAAGATACTCGTATAAAAAAATTAAATATTAAATTAGTTAAATTAAGAAAGGAGAAATTGAATAATATCTATGGCTAAAAAAATACTTGTTTCTAAAAAAAATACAATCCCTGAAATTGAAGAAGCTCTACAAAAGGCACATATTAAGTTTAAAAAAAAGAGAAAAAAAGATCAATTACTTAAGTTAGCTGATAAATATAATGAAGGCGATTTAGAGCCTAATCTAATTTATAAAACTTCTAACAAAAATAATAAAAATAAAAAGGGGAAAGACATTAATAAAAAGTATAGAAGAGCTTTAAAAAGATTTATAAAAAAATATAAGAAAAATAAACAAGTTGTTTATGATACCTTAGAAAATGATTTAGCAAAACCCTTTTCTTTGAATGCTAAGCAAATTGATAAATTAATTGAAAAAGTAGAAGATGCCGGAATTTCTATAGTAGATGAAAAAGGCAACCCTTCTGAAAAGGCTCTGAAAAACCGCCAAGTTAAATTAAGCAAAAATGAATTATCACAGGTTTCTAAAGCACCAAAGGGTATAAAAATAAGTGACCCAGTTCGTATGTATCTAAAAGAAATTGGTCGTGTGCCTTTATTAAATGCTAAGCAGGAAATTGAAATGGCAAAAAGAATTGAGAAGGGAGGAGACGATGGAGAAGTAGCAAAACAAGAACTAGCAGAAGCCAACTTAAGATTGGTTGTTTCAATAGCAAAAAGATATGTAGGAAGAGGAATGCATTTTCTTGATTTAATTCAAGAAGGAAATATGGGATTAATGAAAGCAGTAGATAAATTTGATTATACAAAAGGTTTTAAATTTTCTACTTATGCTACTTGGTGGATTAGACAAGCCATCACAAGGGCGATTGCTGATCAAGCTAGAACAATCAGAATACCTGTTCATATGGTAGAAACGATAAATAAATTAATTAGGATTCAAAGAACTTTAGTTCAAGATCTTGGTCGTGATCCTTTGCCTGAAGAAATTGGTGCTGAAATGAACTTAACTGCAGACAAAGTTCGCGAAATACAAAAAATAGCTCAAGAACCAGTTTCTTTAGAAACACCTATAGGCGAAGAAGATGATTCACATTTAGGAGACTTTATTGAAGATAATGAAAGTGAGTCTCCTGCAGAATCTACTTCTGATCAAATGCTTAAAGACCAATTAGGAGATGTTTTAGGTACATTAACAGAAAGAGAAGAAAATGTTCTTAGGCTAAGATTTGGATTAGAAGATGGAAAAACCAGGACTTTAGAAGAAGTTGGTAAAGTGTTTGGTGTTACAAGAGAAAGAATACGACAAATTGAAGCTAAGGCTTTACGTAAACTTCGTCACCCTAGTAGATCTAAACAGTTAAAAGATTTCATGGAAGAATAATGATTTAATTTAAACTTAAATTTAATGAGGAGTAAATTAAAACGAAATTATCGGATAGATTATTAAAAATTTATCAATTAATCCCGTTTAACTCCCGAGTTGCTGATATCGGGACGGATCATGCTTTAATCCCAATTTCTTTGATTGAAACACATAGATCCCAATTTGTTTTAGGAACTGATATTCGTAAGGGGCCTTTAGAAAAGGCAGAAGAACAGATTGATATAGCTGAATTAACTTATAAAAGGAACCTTGTATTAAGAAGAGGTAATGCTTTTTCACCTATTTATCCAAAAGACAGAATTAATACAATAGTAATTTCCGGGATAGGGGGGGAGCTAATGTCAAAAATTTTAGGAAAATTCCCCTATTTTCTTTTAAGGTCTCTTTTAATTTTAGAAGCTAATAATGAAGTTCCGCTTGTAAGAAAAAAGCTTCAATCGTTAAACTTTCAAATTCAGTCTGAACAAATTATCGAAGAGAAAAAACATTTTTATGAGATTTTAACTGCAAAATATATTAACAAACCTATAAGTTTAACTGACGAACAAATATATTTCGGTCCGTTATTATTAAAGAAAAAAAGTTCTATCTTTTTAAAGAAATGGAAAAAAGAATTTTTATATAAAAAGAAAATTCTAAATATTTTAAAGAAAAATAATTTAAAAAAATCAAAAAGGTTTTTTAGATTATCTAAAGAAAATTATATGATTAATAATATTATCGAATAATAACTTGTAAATTCATTTTTAGACCCCTATCTTTATGTGTTGATAATTTCCCTTTTGGATGAAAACATATGTGAATATTTTTAATTTTAAATTAATTAAATTAGGTATAATTTAACTTAGCAATTTGAATTTAAGGATGTCCTTATGTATTTGTGATAAGTTTATTTTATCTTTTCTATGATAATTTATCCTTTATTTTTATTGGGAAATTTTTCCTATTTTAATTAAAAACTAATTTCTGAGATTATTTCTTGATTTTATAGAAATTAGATTAAAAATTGAGTTTGATTATTAATGTTAAATTTATAAAAATAATTTATTATTTTTATTTAGTTTGTTTTTTATTTTTTTTTAAAATTGCGGAATTAGACAATGAAGGGATTAAAATAGCTGCAGCTTCACCAATTATTATAGAAAAAATTGCAGTCTCTATAAAATTAAAAGTTTGTTGTGTGAGTTGGCCTGTTATATATCCACCTACAATACCTAAAACAAGGGACCAAAATGCAACTACTATATATTTCATACTTAAAATTTTAGTTCTTTAAATCAAAAAAAACAAATTTAAATTTTAGAGATAGGATTTAATTATGAGCTATACTCCTGTTCAGTTATTTAGTGAATATGACATTTTGAGAAGTCCTAATAAAACCCATAATTTAGTGTTTTATTTAAAAAAAAATCATTTTAGGTCGGCTGTTCTAGCTAACCATAATTATTTATTTGGTATTCCTGAATTTTTAAAAGAAGCTAAAAAATTTAATTTAAAACCAATTATTGGTATTACTATTTCTAAAACTGATAATGGAGAGATTATTTTTATTGCAAAAAATTATAAAGGATATCAAAATCTAATAAAAATTAGTAGTTGGATAGCTTTTCATAAAAAAGAGGTTTTTAAAATAAAAGAGCATCTTAAGAAGATTAATAATCTAATAATCGTTTTTGAGAATAAGCGAAAAAAGAATTTATCTGGCTTTGAAAATGTAGATGTTGTTACTAGAAAAGAAATTGGTTTTTTAAAAATTGATTGGCTAAAGAAGGGAGATGAAATAACAGCTTCTTCATTTTCCTATATAAAAAATAATAAACTTAATTTTACAGGAATTTCAGAAGTTTCTGGGACTTATTTAAAGCCAGAAGAGTATTATGAAAATATTATTAGCCATAAGGCACTAAGAAATAATGAAAAAATTTTTGCCAATATAAAATATAATTGGCCAAAGATACATATAACCCTTCCTAGTTTCCCCTTACCAGAAAAATTTACTAATTCTAAAAAATATCTTAGTAGGCTAATTTATATAGGCATAAAAAATCGTTTTAAAAACAAACCAATTCCTGAAAAATATAAGAAAAGAATTAACCATGAAACTAAGGTTATTTTTAAATTAAATTTAGATAATTATTTTCTTATTATTTGGGATATTATTAATTTTTCTCGGACTCATGGTATCCAATTAGGCCCAGGTAGAGGATCTGTTGTAAGTTCATTAGTAGCATATGCTCTTTATATTACTAGTGTTGACCCTCTCAAATATAATCTTTATTTTGAAAGGTTTTTGAATCCTGAAAGAATTCATTTACCAGATATTGATATTGATATACCTAGCAATAAAAGACCAAGGGTCATTAATTACTTACAGAATAAATATTCTCCAAAAAATTTTTCTCAGATTAGTACTTTTGATACTTTTAAGGAAAAACTAGCTATACGAGAAAGTGCTAGAATTTTTGGTTTAAATAGTAATAGTTTAAATATATTTTCAAAATTTATTTCTAATATACATTTGAATGAAGTTAATATAAATAAGCTTCCTCAAAAAATTTCAAATTTACCTCATTCAATAAAAATTATTTTGCTTGCAAAAAATTTATCTGGTTTACCAAGGTACATTGGTATCCATGCAGCGGGAATTGTATTATCACCAAAGAAAATGGTTGACTTAGTTCCTTTAAATATAATATCAGACCATGTCGTTACACAATATGACAAAAATGGTTTAGAAGAATCAGGATTAGTAAAATTTGATTTATTACGATTAACTAATTTAGATATACTATCAGATATAAGGTTATCGATTAGAAAAAATTATCATAAAAAAATAGATTTAGATAATCTTAATTTAAATGATAAAGAAACAATTAATGTTTTTAAATCTTTAAAAACTGGAGGAGTTTTTCAATTTGAGTCGAAGTCTGCTAAGAGGATTTTACGAGCAGTAAAAGTCAAAAATTTTAATGATATTGTAATTGTTAATGCCTTGAATAGGCCTGGCCCTTCTGAGAATATTGCTCAATATGTAAAAAATAAAAATAAACCATATAAGATTTCTTTTCTGGACGGTTCTTTAAAAAATATTTTGGGTTCTACTTATGGCGTTATTGTTTATCAAGAACAAGTTATGCAAATTGCCCAGAAATATGCTGGCTTTTCTCTTCGAGAAGCTGATATTTTTAGGTCAGCAATTGGGCATAAAAATAAAAAACAACTTTTGTCTCAACATAATTCTTTTATTAGAGGGGCAATTAGAAATGGGCATTATAAAAAACAAGCAGAAAAAATCTTTTCATACATAGAAAAATTTGCGAATTATGGTTTTAATAAGGGTCATGCTGTTGCTTATAGTAAATTAGCCTTTCAATTGGCATTTTTAAAAAGTCATTACCCATCTGATTTTTATGCAACATTATTAAATTTTAATTATGACTCGAAATACATAGAAGAAATAAAAAATTCAGATCAAATTTTTCTTAAACCTCCTGATATTAATCATGCTTATAAGGGATTTACAGCCTATAAAAATTTTATTTATACTGGATTTTCTCGAATTAAGGGTTTTAATCGGGAAATTATTCCGAATATTATTAAAGAAAGAAAAAAGAATGGCCCTTACACGACTATTATTAATTTCTTAGAGAGATTATCTAACACTGATTTATCTGAAAATGATTTATCACTTTTAACATATTCTGGAGCTTTTGATAAGTTGAATTATAATCGGAATGAGATACTATCTAATATTTCTACTTTGATAACAGGAATGAAATTTGGTAAAGCTTTACTTTCAACAACACAAATAAGTAAATTACCAAATCTGAATTTAATTAAATGCTTAGATTGTGAAAAAAAAGTTTTGGGCTTTACTGTTACGGAACATCCGGTTAATTTATGGAAAAAAGAAATTTTTAGGAAAAATTATGTTCAGATTAAAAACTTAAAAAACAATACATTTGTTAAAATGCTTGTTTTAATTGATTCTGTAGATGTTGTAAGAGATAGAAATGGAAATAAAATGGCTTTTTTAAAAGTTTCTGACGGAAGTGGGGTTACAAATTTTATAGTTTTTTCTAGACAGTTTATAAAAAATTCTCTTTTTCTAAAAAAGGGTAATTTAATAGCTATCTTAGGGAAAACCCAATTAAATTTAAAAAAGGTAGAAGTAATTATAGAAAAAATTGTATTGATTAAAAAATTAGGAATATAAATTTTTCTTTTATACGATTTATAAAATAAATGTTAATATAAAATTGATTATAAATAGAGTTTTAGGAGTATTTATGAAAAAAACGAAAATTGTTTCAACTTTAGGTCCTGCATCAAATAATCTTAAAATTATCTCTGCGTTGATACGAAATGGAATTAATGTAGCGAGATTTAATTTTAGTCACGGTGATCATGATGAGCATGCTCATAGAATGTCTCTAGCTCACCAAGCGGAGAAGAAAACCGGCAAATTAATTGGTTTTATGCTTGATACTAAAGGAGCAGAGATAAGGACAACAGCTCAGGATACTCCTGATGGAACTATAAGCTTCAAAGAGGGAGATAAAGTTCGTATTGGCATGGATGAGAGTAATCGTGCTAAGGGAAATAAAAAGAAAATATTTGTAACTTATAAAGGCCTTTATGATGATGTTAATACTGGAGGTAAAATTCTTTTTGATGATGGGCTTATTGAAAGTACCATTTTGGAAAAAGATGCAAAAGCACATGAATTAGTTATAAGGATAGATAATGATGGGGTTTTAGGAGGCAAAAAGGGTGTTAATGCACCTGGTGTTTCTATAAACTTACCTGGAATTACTGAAAAAGACCGTTCTGATATAGAGTTTGGGTTAGAACAAGGAATAGATTTTATTGCCGCTTCTTTTGTACGTAAGAAACAAGATGTTCTTGATATTCGTAAATTAATAAGGAAGCACCATGCAGAAAACCATGTTTTAATTTTTCCTAAAATTGAATCCCAAGAAGGTATCGATAATTTTAAATCAATTATAAGTGTTTCGGATGGTTTAATGGTTCCTCGAGGAGATATGGGAGTTGAAATTCCATATCAAGAAGTTCCTACTACCCAAGTAAAGATGATTCGTTACTTAAATAAGATAGGTAAACCAGTTATTACTGCCACTCAGATGCTTGATTCTATGATTGAAAATCCCCGTGCTACACGAGCTGAAATTAACGATGTGGAAAGTGCCGTATGGGATGGAACCGATGCTACTATGTTATCTGGCGAGACCGCTAATGGAAATTGGCCGGTAGAAGCCGCTCGTACAATGTCTGTTGCTGATAAATATGCAGAAAAATATGTTGGTAAATATGGAAACCGTGTTAATGTAGGAAAAGAAATTAGGCCCACTTATACTGAATTAATTGCTCAAGCAGCTGTTTCTGCTGCTGAACAAGCAAGGGCAAAGGTTATCGTGGCTTCAACAACTTCTGGATACACAGCAAGATTATTAGCAAAATATAAGCCTTCAGTACCAATTATTGCAATCACTTATAATGAGTTAACTGCTCGCTCTTTAACCATTAATTATGCTGTTTATCCCCTTGTTCAAAATGCACCTAAAACTACTGATGCTTTAATTAGTTTGGCTAAAAAAAATATCTTAGATCGCAAATTAGCTAAAAAAGGCGATACAATTGTTGTAACTGCTGGCTTACCGATAGAAAAGCCTGGAACAACAAATTTGGTTCATGTTTTGAAATTAACCTAAATAAAGGGAATTATTCTAAATTAAAAATAAAAAAGTTAATCCTCTTTTATATTTCATTAAAAAATAAATTTAATTATATTAGACTCTTTAGCAAAGAATTACACTTAAAGAGTTTTTTTATAAATTGAACTTAATATTTTTAAAGCTTTTTAGATTTGATTATAGTGTATAGTTAACAGTTAGTTTGTTGAATCATTGATTTTTTAATATGTTAATGATTATTATTTGTTAAGTGATTTTTATATATTTTTAGTTTTAGGATAGGGCAAAGGGGTTAGTAAATTTGACTAGAATTTTAGAAAAATTTGGATTTAATAATTATTATTACTTTAAAAGAAGGCAATAATATATTTAGAAATAAACATTAAGGGAATAAATTAAATAGTTAAAAAGCTATGACACTGAAATTTATATATTCGTATTTGGTTAATAATATTAAATTATATTTTATATTATGAAAGGAGAAAGATTACAAAAATTTATAGCTTCGACTGGAATTACTTCTCGAAGAAAAGCAGAAAAATTAATCCTAGATCGAAGAATATCTGTAGATGGAAATGTTATAGACAAATTAGGTACTAGGGTTTTCAGAAAAAATATAGTTAAATTAGATGGTAGAGTAATTTCAAGTAAACGACATGTTTATTACCTTTTAAATAAGCCATCGGGTTATATATGCTCTAATCGCAGTTTTCCAAACCAACCAAGTGTGATTAAATTAATTAAATCTAATATACCTATTTTTTCCGTTGGAAGACTTGACCAAAATACTACTGGCCTCCTTTTACTTACTAATGATGGTGATTTTGCTCAACAAATTATTCATCCTAAATTTAGGATTATTAAAGGGTATCGTGTAATTATAAATGGGTTACATAGGGACCTTAATTTATATAATAAAAGAATATATTTTAAGGATATAAACTATTATGTGAACAAGATTAAATTTATTAGGTATAATAAAAAACTAAATGTTTCCGTTATATATGTTTTTATTTCTGAAGGAAAAAAACGAGAAGTAAAAAGGATTTTTAAAGCTCTTGGCTTGTCAGTTATAAAATTGCATAGATTTTCATTGGGCAATTTAAAATTGAGTAATTTAAAATTGGGTTCATATAAAGAATTTAAAAAAGAAAAATTAAAAAAATTAATTTATTGAAATATAATGATTAGTAAATTAATATAGTTCGGAAAATAAGTATTATAAACATTATTTATAAATTAAGATAAATAAGTTGTCTATAAATAGATATATGTAAATAGCTAATTTAAAAAAATAAATAATTGCTTATGATAGAATATTTTTAGTGCTAGAGGGTATATAAATAGAGGATATTATGAGTGATTTTCAGCCGTATGATCCAAATGAAGATAAAAATTCTAAAGACAAACGAACAAAGAAAAAAGAAAAAAATAGAAAAATAAACAATGATAAAGATTCTGAACATATTAACGATGTAAATTCAAAGAATAATCATACAAATTTTTTCGAAAAACAAAAAAATGGGTCTTCTCAAAAAAAATCTTCTAAGGATAATAAAATATCTCAAATTAATGAGAGATTTGCTAATATTAATTTAGATAAAAATAATAAATTTAATAACAAAAATCACCAAAACAATAAAAAAGATAATCAAAATAAAGATTCCAAAAGAAAAAAAGATAAGAGTTCTAGAATTGGCAAATTTAAATTCCCTAGACGCCCAAAACAAGCTCCGCTTAATAAAAAAAATAATGATAACGATGAAGAAAAAAAGAATGACAAAATGGCACAGGATAAACATCCTTTTGTGTCTCGCCATCAAATACACCAAAATAATTTAGCACATAAAACAAGCAACTTTCATCAAGGAAATAATTTAAAAAATAATAAAAAAAAATTTTCTCATAAAAATAGAAAATTAATTAATTATATTTTAAATTTTTTTAGGAATTTAAATAAAAAATTTTTGCTTTCTTTAGTAGCGATTACACTTATAATTTTATTTTTTATTCCTGTAATAGGTTCATTTACTGGAGGAGGAAAAAATAATGTTAAACAGACAGTTTCCCAAAAACCAAAAAATAAAGCACCACATAAAAATACAAGTTCATCTCAAAAAAAATCGTCTGCTTCTATAAAGAATACTCCTTCTTCAAATTCTGAATCGTCAACACAAGTTCAAAGCGCTCCTCCCACTCCTACTAATACTTCTACTGACGTACCTTATAATTCCTCCGCTAATTCTTCTATAAATTCTTCATCTTCAGTTTCTAGTAATCAAGATAATGTACAAACAAATTCAAATTTGAATTATAAAGGCCAACAGCAATCTTCTAGTCAACAGGCATCTTCTATAAATACAAATTCTTCTTCATCGGTTAATTCTAACTATTCTAATAATAGGAATAATTCTTCTAATTCTAGCCAAAATCCTCAGAATTCTAATACAAATTCAGAATATACAGTTAAAGCTGGCAATAACCCTTATAGGATAGCTCTTAATCACCATATGACAATTAAACAACTTTATCAGAGGAATGGTTTAACTCAAGGTTCGGAATTACATCCTGGACAACATTTGAAAGTGAAATAATATTAAAATGTTAAATAAAATACAAATCGCTATTGATGGCCCAGCAGGATCAGGTAAGTCTACTATTGCTAAAATAATTGCTAAAAAATTTAAGTTTATTTATATTGATACAGGAGCAATGTATAGAGCAGTCACCCTTTATGCAAAAATTCATAATGTAAGTTATCAGGATGAAAAAAAAATTTCTACGTTTGTAGACAATATTCCGTTAAAATTTATTCCAGGCTACCCTGTCCAACATGTTTTGATAGAAGGTAAGGATGTAACAAAAAAAATAAGGAGTAATGATATTACTAATAACGTATCATTGGTTTCTTCTTTTAAAGAAGTTAGAAAAATAATGACATCTCGTCAAAGAGAAATGGCAGAAAAAAATAATGTTGTTATGGATGGACGTGACATTGGGGTTACGGTGCTGCCAAATGCTCAAATTAAAATTTTCCTTACAGCTAGTTTAGAGGCCAGGGTCAAAAGAAGGCTTATTGATAACAGGAAAAAAGGGATTAATGAATCTTTTAACTCTTTAAAAAATGAAATTATAAAAAGAGATTATAAGGATTCCCATCGTTTATTAAGTCCTTTGAAAAAAGCTAAAGATGCTATTGAGATTGATACAACAGATTTAACGATCAAACAAGTGATTAAAAGAATTATCTCGATTATTAATATATTTTTTAAGAATAATAACTATGCTAAAAAAAAGTACTAAACAATTTACGATTGCTATTATTGGAAGACCCAATGTTGGCAAATCAACTTTGTTCAATAGAATAATTAGTTCAAACAAATCTATTACAGGGGATCAATCAGGAATTACTAGAGATCGCGTTTATGGCCAAACATCTTGGAATGGTGTATCTTTTTCAGTTATTGATACCGGCGGTATTATAAGCGAAGATGGTAGTGAAAATTATTTTCTTTCGGATATAAAAAAACAGGCTTCTCTTGCAATGAATGAAGCTGATGCTATTATTTTTTTGACTAGTGGAAAAAATGGATTAACTGACCAGGATAAATTTGTTGCTAAGATTCTTTATAAAACAAAGGTACCTATTTATTTAACTGTTAATTTTATTGATAATATTCAACGGAAAAATTTGATTTATGATTTTTATTCTTTAGGCTTGGGAGATCCTTATCCAATTTCTGCTACTCATGGTTTGGGAGTAGGAGATTTACTTGATCAGTTAACTAAAGATATTGGAACAAATAAAAAAGAAATTTCTTTACCTAATTTAAATGAAAATAATACTATTAAAATTGCTATTATTGGGCGCCCTAATGTTGGTAAATCTTTACTTTTTAATTCTCTTATTAAAGATGAGAGAACCATAGTAAGTGATAAGCAAGGTACAACTCGAGATGCAATTGGTACTTATTTTCAAGACCAGAGTGGAAATAATTTTTTTATTACAGATACAGCTGGAATTAGAAAATCCGGAAAAATAGATAATAAATCTGAAATGTATGCTATTTTAAGGGCTCAAATAGCAATTGATAGGTCCGATGTAGTTTTATTTTTAATTGATGCTGCTACTGGTATTCGAGAACAAGATAAACGCATAGCAGGTTTAACAAAGAATAAAGGGAAGGGTGTCATTATATTAGTTAATAAGTGGGATACTATTAAAAAAAACAGTGAGACTATTAACGAATTTAAAACTATAGTAAAAGATAATTTCAAATTTTTGAATTTTGCTCCTGTACTTTTTATTTCTGCTAAAACAAAACAACGAATATCGAATATTCCTAAATTAGTTGTTAAGGTAAATGATAATCATAAAAGAAGAGTAAAATCTTCCCTTTTAAACCAAACAGTTATGAATACTATCCCTTTTTTACCTTCTCCATCAAAAAAAGGCAAACACCTAAAAATTTATTATGTTACGCAAGTGTCTATAAAACCGCCTAGATTTGTCGTATTTGTAAATAATAAAAAATTAATGCATTTTAGTTTTCAAAGGTCTTTGGAAAATAAAATTCGCGAAAATTTTGATTTTTCTGGGACCCCTCTTTATTTTAAAATAAAAAATCATTAATGATTTTTATAAAAATAGTTAAAAATAGCGTTCTATCAGTTATTTAGACTATTTTTTTATTGAAACTTGTGTTAAGTTTTTAATAGTAGGATGCATGAACTTATGAATTTTACTATTTACTTTAAATACTAGGAGAAACTCATGGCAAATAAACAAGCATTAGTCAACTCAGTTTCAAAAAAAGTTGATTTAACCAAAAAGCAAACCGCTGCAACAGTTGAAGCAGTTTTTGATTCTATTTCTGATTATTTATCCAAGGGAGAAAAAGTTCAATTAATTGGCTTTGGTAATTTTGAGGTCCGGAATCGTGCTGCTAGAACAGGGCGTAACCCTCAAACTGGTGAAGAAATTCAAATACCAGCTTCTAAAGTTCCAGCTTTTAAACCAGGAAAAGCTTTAAAAGAAGCTGTTAAATAAAAACTCGAAGGTCAGCTATTTGGTAAAAGATCTAGTTGACCTTTTTATTTTGTCTATTTATTATAAGATAATTGGATGAGTAATTATTCTAGAATAATTGTAAATAATATATTAAATTTTAAATTTGATAATAGAAAATTAATAAATAAAGCGATAGATTCTGATCCTACAAAAGATTTAGTTAGTTTATCTAATTTTTTGTTTGAAAAGGGTTTTGTAGACGATTCTATTTATATCTTAAAAATTTTAAATAAAAAGCTTCCAAATAATGATGAAATAAAACTTGCTCTTGCAGAAAATTATATTGAAAATTCTCAAGATGATGAAGCATTAAATTTGATATCAGAAATTCCTAAAAACAGTTCTTTTTTTATATCGGCGCAATTAGATAAAGCCGATCTTTATCAAAATGAAGGTTTATTAGGTTCTGCTGAAGGAGTTTTGTTAGATTTACAAAATTTGAGTAGTGATCCTGTTGTTCGCTTTGCTTTAGCAGAATTTTATAATTCTGAAGGTGAAAACCAAAAAGCAATTCAGTTGTATAAGCTTTTAATTAGGTCAGGAATCAATAATATTGGCAGGATTAATTTGCATAAAAGGCTTGCTTTTGGATTTGCTTATAGTGGGGAATTTGAAAATGCTATTTTGGAATTTAAGCAAGTAGGGATAAAAAACTTATCTTCTAAAGAACTAAGTGTTTTGGCCCATGCTTATGAGGAAACTAAACATGTAGAAAGTGCAATTGATATTTATGAAAAAAATATTGCAAATTTCGGTCCAAAGATAGAAGATTGCCTTCAATTAGCTGATCTTTATGATCAGGTGGGTAAAAAATTTCAAGAAGAAAAAATTTTAAAAGAATCTACTAAAATAAATCCTTTTAGTTTAAAAGCATCTTTTAAATTAGCCTTATTTTATAGTAATAATAAAAATTATAAAAATTCTAATAATTTACTTAATGATATTTTAAAAAAAGATGAAAACGATTTAAAAACGCTTACTTTGTTGGCAAACAATTATCTTCATCAAAAAAAATATCAAAAAGTAATAGACTTGTTATCTCCGTATGTTAATAAAGATACTTTTTATCCCCATTTTCTGTGGTATTTAGCTAAAGCTTACTATCGCCTTAATAATATTGGTCTAGCGAAAAATAAAATTATAAATATTGGTGATTATTTTAATGAGGATGCAGATTTTTTGAAGGATGCTTTTTTTATTCTTAGGAATGTTAATAGAAATAAGGCTCAAAAGTATTTGAAAAAATATTTAAAATTAATTCCTGATGACATTGAAATGGAGAATTATTTGTTTTCATGATAGTAAAATTAAATAAAATCTTTAAAAGAGCGATACCGGTTATGAAAAAATTAGAAATTGAAGGATACCAAGCTTTTTTTGTAGGCGGAGCAGTTCGAGATGCTGTTATTGGAAGAAGAATTAATGATATTGATATTGCAACGAGTGCTACTCCTAAAGAAATGAAGAAAATTTTTAAAACTTCCCCTAATTATTCAGGCGAAAAACATGGTACAGATTTAGTTTTTTTTAATGGTCATACATATGAAATTACTACTTTCCGAATTGATGGGAAGTATATTGATAATAGGCACCCAAAAAATGTTTATTTTACAAAAAGTTTAGTTAAAGACTTATCTAGAAGAGATTTTACAATTAACGCTTTAGCAATGGACACTAAGGGTAACATTTTTGATTATTTTGGGGGGCTTAAGGACTTAAAAAAACGAGAAATTAAATGTGTTGGCGATAGCGATAAACGTTTTTTAGAAGATGCTCTTAGAATATTACGAGCTTTTCGCTTTTCAAGTCAACTTGGATTTGAAATAGAAAAGAATACTTTATTTTGGGCAAAAAAATTAACTAACCATTTAAATAATATAGCAGTTGAAAGAATCTTTGACGAATTTTCTAAACTCTTAAGTGGAAGATGGGCTCATAGAACTTTAGTGCAGCTTTGGAATTTATCAGTTAATGATTATTTACCAGGGATTTCCTTAATGAAAAATCCATTAAAAGCATTTAAAAAATATCAAACACCAAAGCAAAATTATCTTTCTGTTTGTTGGACAAGGTTCGTATATTTAGGTAATTTACCAAAAAAAAATTTGAATAGATTTTTAAGAAAATGGAAGATGAGTAATAAATTAATAAATAAAATTATTGGTTCTGTAAATTTTCTACAAAAAAAGCATCCTAATAAATTAGATATTTTCAATGTTGGAAAGAATTTTAAAAATTCTTTGGATGCTATTGAAAGAGCAGATAAAAATTTATTAATAAAAAATCATGATGAATTAAAAATAACCAATGTGAAGCAATTAAAAATTAGTGGGAATGATATTTTAAATTTAGGTATACCTTCTGGGCCTCTAGTCGGAATTATCATAAACAAACTAAAAAATGACGTTATAATGGATCTAATAAAAAATCAGAAAAATATTCTTCTTAGAAATGCAAAAAAAATATTTATTGATTTAAAGGGAAATAAAATTTAATTGTTCTTATCAAACAATTAAATTTTTTTAGTTAGTAAAATAATATATAGTAAAAGTGCAATTTAATAATATATTTTTATATAAATGTTAATTTTGTGTGATCGTTTTAAGGTATAGACAATTTTATCTATATTTTTTAAATAAAAAGAAAGGAAGAAATAAATGATCCATCGGAGCTTTTATCATTGGTTAATGACACAGAGAAAACCTTCTAAAGCCAATGCCATTCAAGAATTTGCAAACGCGGCTTTTTTTGACTCAACTTTTCCTAAACAATCAAAAAATTTTTCTGAGATTTCAAACTATTTGGAAGAGAATGCAAATTATTTAATGAGTATGCAAATTTTTGATAAAGCATGGCAAAAATTCTTATCTTCAGAGGAAAATATATGACAGATAGGATACATATGTTTTCTGGGCACCTACCAAAAGCCTTTAGAGAGAATAGACAAATTTTAAAAAGAATCAATTTTGTAATTGAAGTTGTGGACGCTAGAGCTCCTCAATCAACTCAAAATTTATGTATTAACCAAAAGATTATTAATAAACCTATTTTTCTATTATTAAATAAGGTTGACTTGGCAGACCCTATACAAGTAAAAGCCTTTATAAGGAAGAACAAAAATAATTTTGCAGATATTCTAATTACCGAAGCTAATTCTAATATTTTAATAAAAGAATTTTTAAGACAACTTAAAAGTAATATAGTTTTTAAAAAATTAAGAACTAACAAGAAGCAATTTTTAAAGGCACTAGTTATTGGTGGACCTAATACTGGAAAATCAACTTTTATAAATCATATAGTTAGAAAAAGGGTTTCAAGAACAAATAATTCCCCAGATTCCACTAAAAAGTTTGTAGTGGCTAAAACTCGTTACAATATCAATTTTATTGATGCACCTTCTTTATTATTGAAAAAAATTGAAAATAAAAGTATTAGAAAAAAAAATGATTTATTAGAAAATCCTAAAAATTCTTTTTTTACAAATAAGCAATTAGCTTTATGGTTTATAAATTTTGCTCAACAATATTATCCGGCCAATATTCCGATAAGATATAAGATAAATCATTTTTCTTTAGATAACGCTAGTGCAGCTCTTATGTCTATAACTAGCCAATTAGGAATGCAACAAAATTTTGGAAAGGCTAGTCAAAAAATTTTAGACGATTTTAGAAGGGGGGAGTTTGGAAAGATTTCACTTGATTATTATGGTGATTCTTATTTATAAAGTAATAAATGAAATTTATTGATATAAAAAAGAATTTTTTTAGACGCTTCATGTTTGAAAGAAGTTTAAGGAAAAATGGCTATTCATTAATCGCTGGAATAGATGAAGTAGGAAGAGGATGTATTGCTGGGCCTGTAGTTGCCTGCGCAGTTATCTTAAAAACACAGTTTAATCTTAAAGGGTGTTTTGATTCAAAACAGTTAACTAAATTACAAAGAAAAAAAATTGAGCCGCTTATAAAGCTTCAAATTTTGGATTTTGCGTTTGGTTCTGTTAGTTCAAAAAAAATTGATAAAATAAACATTTATAATGCTAGTAAAGAAGCAATGGGAAAAGCTGTCTTAAATTTAAAATTAGTTCCAGATTTTTTATTGGTTGATGCGATGTCAATTGAAACTTCGATAAAACAAAAAAAGATTATACATGGGGACCAATTGTCTAATTCTGTAGCTGCCGCATCAATTTTAGCAAAACAATATAGGGATAGGCTCATGAGTATTTATAATAAATTATACCCTGGTTATTTTTTTAATAGAAATAAGGGCTATTTAACGGAGAAACATAAGCGAGCTCTATTCCAGAAGGGTGCTTCTCCTATTCATAGATTGTCTTTTAACCCTATAAGAAAAAATGCTCATTTTTTTTAAAAAATTTTTTTATATATAATTTTTTTATATTAACTCTTGACATTTAGTGTAGACTGATATTCGTGAAAGTAAAAAACAAAAAACAGAAGAATCTTGTTATTGTAGAAAGCCCTTCGAAGGCTAAAACAATAAAAAATTATTTAGGTAAAAATTACAATGTGTTAGCCTCAATGGGCCATGTTCGTGATTTACCTAAATCTAGGTTAGGTGTTGATGTTAAAGATAATTATAAACCGAAGTATATAAATATTCGTGGAAAAGCTCCACTTATCAATTCTTTAAAAAAGGCTTCCAAATCGGCTTCTATTACATATATTGCTTCTGATCCTGATCGAGAAGGGGAAGCGATTGCATGGCATTTGGGTTATCTGCTTGGGTTGTCTAAAAATGGTAAAAACCGTGTGACTTTTAATGAAATCACAAAAAACGCTGTAAGAAATGCTTTTAAGAAACCAAGATCTATAGAATCAAATCTTGTTGATTCTCAACAAGCCAGGAGAATTTTAGATAGGCTAGTTGGTTATTCAATTAGCCCTATTCTTTGGAAAAAGGTTAAAAGAGGCTTGTCGGCAGGAAGAGTTCAATCTGTAGCTTTGGGTCTTATTTTAAATAAGGAAAAAAAGATTGTTTCTTTTAAGCCTCAAGAATATTGGTCTCTTGATTCTTCTTTTGGTTTCAAAAGGCGTAAATTTAAAGCTTCTTTTTATGGGATTAAAAATAAAAAAATTAAACTAACTGCTAAAAAAGATGTTTCACATATAATTAGTTTAATTGATAAGAAAAAAGATTTTTTAATAGATAAAGTTTCTTTTAAAAAGTCTCAAAGAAAAGCTCCAAACCCTTTTACTACTTCAACTTTACAACAAGCTGCTAATACTATTCTCAATTTTCATGCAAGAAGAACAATGAGAGTTGCCCAACAATTATATGAAGGTATTAGTTTACCCAAAACTGGTAATGTTGGTTTAATTACTTATATGCGTACAGATTCTACTAGACTATCTAAAACTGCTCAAGATATGTCAAAGAAATATATTGTTAATGAGTTTGGCAAAAAGTTTTATCATCTTAAAAACAAGGTAAAAAAGTCTGGAAACGTTCAAGATGCTCATGAAGCTGTTAGGCCTACTAATATTTTTTATGTACCTTCTAAAATAAAGAATTATTTAACAAGAGACCAGTTCCGACTTTATAGATTGATTTGGACAAGATTAATTGCAAGTCAAATGGAAAGCCAAAAAATTGAAAATAGGACATTTTTAATAAAACAAAATAATGTTTTTTGGGAAGCAAGAGGCGTTAGAGTTTTGTTTAATGGTTGGACTGAGGTTTTAAAAAATTTTTCTTCTAAAGATAACCTTTTGCCACCACTTAAAGAGGGGGATAAAATAAAACTTATTGAATTATTTCCAAAACAACACTTTACTCAACCCCCAGCTAGATACAGTGAAGCAACTTTAATTAAGAAATTAGAGGAATTGGGTGTTGGTCGTCCTTCAACTTATGCCCCAACTATGGATACTTTACAAAGAAGAGGGTATATAGGTTTCGAAAAGAAAAAAATAATACCTACTGATTTAGGTGGTGTAGTTCAAAAAGTTGTTAAGAAATCTTTCCCCGAAGTTGCTGACTACCAATTTACTTCGAGAATTGAAAACGAATTAGATAAAGTAGAAACCGGTAATATAAAATGGCAAAAAGTAATTGATCAGTTTTATAAGCCATTTAAAAAAGAAGTAGATTCTGCAAATAAGTATTTAAAGGAAGTTCCGGTTTTTGATAGAATTGCACCAGTATTATGTAATATATGTGGTGGTCTCATGTTAATTAGACGTTCTCGAAGAGGGGAATTTTATGCTTGTGCACGTTTTCCTGAATGCCATGGAACTAAATCAATTATGAAAAAAATTGGTATTAAATGTCCAAAATGTAAAATTGGGGATGTTATAGTTAAACATACTAAAAAGGGAAGAACTTTTTATGGTTGTTCACGTTACCCTAAATGTGATTTTGCTAGTTGGACAAATCCTAAAATTGTAAGTAATAAAAATTAAACGGTTTCTTTATAAATTTAGACTTTAATTGTATAATTAAAATATTATAATTAATTACAGGTTTTTTAAATTTTTATAATATAAATTGACGTTTTAGTTATTATTGTTATATAATACAGCAGTGTTTTGGGCGTAAAAAATAAGATAAAGCTCGTTTATAGTGGTAATAGACACGCCTGGTCCTGTGGATAATAGATTTTCAATAAAAATATAAAAGCTTTAAAAAATATAAATATAATTAATAAAATAAATAAAGGAGAATTTAAAAATGCCAACTATTAATCAACTAGTTAGAAAACCTCGTAAATCAAGAGTTTCTAAGTCCAGTGTACCAGCTTTAAGTTTCGGATATAATTCAATAGCAAGGAGACAAACTAAAAACTATTCACCTCAAAAAAGGGGAGTAGCTACTCGTGTTGGTACCATGACTCCTAAAAAACCTAATTCTGCTTTAAGAAAATATGCTCGTGTTCGTCTTTCTAATCAACATGAGGTTACCGCTTATATTCCTGGAATAGGTCATAACCTTCAAGAACATTCTGTGGTTTTGATTCAAGGCGGCCGTGTTAAAGACTTGCCAGGAGTTAGATATCATATCATTCGTGGTGCATTAGATACAGCGGGTGTTGAAGGTCGACGGAGTGGTCGTTCAAAATATGGTGCAAAGCGTCCAAAGAAAAAGTGAAAAATAAAAAATAAGGAGTAAATATGCCTAGAAAAGCTTATACAAAAAGGCAAGAAGTGTTGCCTGATCCTATTTATAATTCAAAATTGGTTAGTCGACTTATTAATAAATTAATGATTGATGGTAAACGTGGTACAGCGTCTTCTATTTTATATAAAGCATTTAATCAGATTCAAAAGAAAACGGAAAAAGAGCCGGTTGATGTATTTCAACAAGCGATGGAAAATGTAATGCCTGTTTTAGAAGTAAAGGCTCGCCGTGTTGGAGGGTCAAACTATCAGGTTCCTATAGAAGTTCGTCCTGAAAGACGCACCACGTTGGGCTTACGTTGGATAGTTCAATACGCTCGTCTTCGTTCAGAAAGAACTATGGAAGAACGTTTAGCAAAAGAAATTATGGATGCTGCTAATGGAACTGGTTCATCTGTTAAAAAGAAGGATGATACTCATAGAATGGCTGAAGCTAATAGAGCATTTGCTCATTATCGTTGGTAAAAATATTGCAAAAAAATAGTCATCATTATTTAAGTTTAAAATTTTTAATAAGGAGAATCGAATGGTTGGTCGTGCATACCCTCTTCAAAGAACTCGTAATATTGGAATTGTAGCACATATAGATGCGGGTAAAACTACTGCTACTGAGCGTATTCTTTATTATACGAAAAAGATTCATAAAATAGGTGAAACCCATGAGGGAAATTCTCAGATGGATTTTATGGATCAAGAAAAAGAACGTGGAATAACTATTCAATCTGCTGCTACTACAGCTAGATGGGGTGGATTTGAAAATCAATTTGAGAATAAACCCTATAGGATAAATATAATAGATACACCAGGCCATGTTGATTTTACGGTAGAGGTTGAAAGAGCTCTTAGAGTTTTAGATGGAGCTATTACTGTTTTAGATGGCGCAGCTGGTGTAGAACCACAAACGGAAACAGTTTGGCGTCAAGCTACTAATTTTTCAGTACCGAGAATTGTATTTGTTAATAAAATGGATAAATTAGGTGCTGATTTTCAGATGTCAGTTGACTCTCTTAAAAAAAGGTTAGATGTTAATGCTAAAGCCATTCAATGGCCTATTGGAGCTGAAGATAATTTTAAAGGAGTGATTGACTTAATTACTCGGAAAGCTTGGTTCCCAGATAATAAATTGGGAACAAAATGGGAAACTCGGCCCATTCCTGATAATTTAAAAAAGCTAGTGGAAGAGAAACGAGAAGAATTAATTGAAGCTGTTGCTGATGTTGATGATGAATTAATGGAAAAATACCTTGATGAAGATGAAATTTCTGTTGATACTTTAAAAGCTGCTATTAGGCGAGCTACGATTAATTTAAAATTTTATCCTGTTTTAGTAGGATCTGCCTATAAAGATAAGGGGATTCAACTTTTGCTTGATGCTGTTGTAGATTATCTTCCGTCTCCTTTAGAAGTTCGTCCTTATACTGCTAAAGATCCTAATACAGATAAAGAAGTTGATTTGAAAGCTGATGATAAAAAACCTTTTGCTGCTTTAGCTTTTAAAATAATGACTGACCCTTATGTAGGTCGTCTCACTTTTCTTCGAGTTTATACTGGTTCTCTTAAGTCTGGAACATATATAAGGAATACTACTCGAGATAAACGTGAACGAGTAGGGCGTCTTTTACAGATGCATGCTATAACTAGAACAGAGATTCCCGAAGTATTTTCTGGAGATATAGCTGCTGCAATTGGTTTAAAAACTACTTCAACTGGTGATTCATTAACTGATAGTGACCATCCATTAATTTTAGAATCAATGGATTTTCCTGATCCTGTTATTCAAATGGCTATTGAGCCTAAAACCAAGGCAGACCAAGAAAAAATGGCTGAGGCACTACAAAAATTATCGGAAGAAGATCCTTCTTTTCATTCAGAAACCAATTCAGATACAGGACAAACTTTAATTTCTGGAATGGGTGAGTTACATCTGAATGTTATGGTAGAAAGAATGCGTCGTGAATTTAATGTAGACGTAAATGTTGGTACACCAGAAGTTGCTTATAGAGAAGCCTTTACAAAAACAGTAAAAGCTCAAGGTAGATATGTTAGACAATCAGGTGGTCGTGGCCAATATGGTGATGTTTGGATAAAATTCTCTCCTAATGAAGAAGGGAAAGGATTTGAATTTGAAAATGCTATCGTAGGTGGAACTGTTCCAAGAGAATATATACCATCTGTTCAACAAGGTTTAAAAGAATCAATGGAGTCAGGTCCTTTAGCTGGATACCCAATAGTAGATTTAAAAGCTAAGTTATACGATGGGAGTTATCATGAAGTTGATTCCTCTGAAGCTGCGTTTAAGATTGCAGCATCTATGTCTTTAAGGCAAGCTGCTAAAACAGCGGGAGCTGTTATATTAGAACCTGTTATGAAAGTTTCTATAGTTTGTCCAACAGAAAATTTAGGAGATGTGATGGGACATATCTCTGCGCGACGTGGTGAAATTCAAAAACAAGATAATCATGGAAATAATATTGAAATTACTTCTTTAATTCCTTTGGCAGAAATGTTTGGTTACACAACTACTTTAAGATCTGCTACTAAAGGTAGAGGAACTTTCCAAATGTTTTTTGATCATTACGCTGCTGTTCCTAAAAAAGTTCAAGAACAGATTATTAAAAATTCTGGGAAAGAAAAAGAAAAATAAATTTAAAAAACGGAATTTTGAGAAATTTCGTTTTTTTTTATGTACAATTGTCTTTGTATGTTAAATGGTATTATTTTAGTTGATAAGCCTGCAGGATTTACTAGTTTTGATATTATAAAAAAAATTCGTTATTTTTCTAAACAAAAGAGAGTTGGTCATACTGGTACATTAGATCCTTCTGTTACCGGTTTGTTAATTATCGCTTTGGGTAAGGCAACTAAGTTAATAAATTGTTTACAGTTAAATCAAAAACAATATATTGGAAAAATGATATTGGGTATAGATACTAATACCCAAGATATGGATGGGGAAATTACCAACAAAAAACGATTAGATAAGCCCTTCAGCGATAATAAATTAAAAAAAAATTTCGAAAGTTTTATTGGTCCTTATTTACAAACCCCGCCGATGTTTTCAGCTGTAAAGGTTCATGGCCAACGTTTGTATGATTTAGCTAGGCAAGGTAAAAAAGTTAAACGTAAATCACGTAAAATCATAATACAAAAATTTTATCAAATTGGTTCTAGTAAATTTGATAAAAAAAATGGAAAACAATATATTAATTTTTTTGCTTCTGTTTCTAAGGGAAGTTATATAAGAACCTTAGTTAATGATTTTGGAAAGAGATTATTAGTTCCATCAGTATTAAAAAAATTAAGGAGGATTAAAGTTGGTAAATATAGCGTTAATCAGGCTTATAATTTTAAAAAAATTTTAAGTTATAAACAAATTAATAAATTGACCATACCTTTAGAAAATATACTTACTGATGTTCCCAAAATAAATATTAAAGCATCATTGTGGAAGAAAGTTAAAAATGGAGGGTTTTTCAATAGCACTTTATCAAGGTCATATTTGATTAGAATATTTTATAAAAATAAATTTCAAGCTTTATATAAATATGATTCAGGTAAAAAAATATATAAACCTAAAGTAATGCTTATTCATGAAATTAATTAATTTAAAATATCCAAATACATATAAAAATAACAATAAAGTTGTCTTAATTATGGGCTATTTTGACGGTATTCATCTTGGCCACCAAGCTGTCATAAAAACCGGAAAAAAAATAGCAAAAGAAAAAAACCTTTCATTAGCTTTATTGACTTATCGCTATTCTCCAAAAAGTTTTTATTCTCCTAATCCTGATTTGAAATTACCTATACTTTCTTTTGAAAAAAAAATTGAGAAAATAAAAAAATTAGGGGTCAACTATTTATTTATTATTGATTATGATTCTTCCTTTGCAAGACAAAAGCCCCAGGATTTTGTTGATAATTATATTGTAAAAATGGGTGCTTTAGTTGTAGTTGCTGGCTTTGACCATACTTATGGCTCAAATAAAAGTGAAGCAAATATGAGCAATTTACCCTATTATGCTAAAGGAAGATTTCAGGTAGTTTCAGTAAAAAAGAGGACGGATTCAAAAAAGAAAATTTCTTCTACAAGAATTAGGAAACTCCTAGATATGGGAGATATTAAGGGTGCAGATAAATTATTAGGTTATAAATATAAAACTATTGGCATTGTAAAAAGAGGCAGAAAAATAGGTCGTACACTTGGTTTTCCCACTGCTAATCAAGATTTATTTTCTCCTCAACTTTTACCTAAAAATGGTGTTTATGTAGTCCGAATTAAAATTTTTTCAGGAAAATTTATTAATAAGTCATATGGTGGGATGGCTTCTATAGGAAATAATGAAACTATCAAGAAAAATAATCCTTTAACTATAGAGATTAATATTTTTGATTTTATAGGAAATATCTATGGAGAAAAGATTTCTGTTACATGGATAAAATTTTTAAGAGCACAAAAAAAATTTTCCTCACTATTGAAATTAAAAAATCAACTACAGAAGGATAAAATTGAAAGTAAAAAAATTTTATTATAATTTAAATATTTTAGTTTAAATAGGATATAATTAATCAATAAATTATTATTGGTTTTAATAAAAAAGTTATAGACAAGTTTATTTTATTTTCTAGTGATTTTATTAAGGTAATTATAATTTTTATTTTTTAATAAAGTTGTTTTACTATTAATAAAAGCTTTAATATATAATTAAATTAAATAGCCTTATTTTTATTTAGAGAGGAATTGTCTATGACAATCGTTAGTTTAGCGCGTTTCCAATTTGCAATGACCACAATTTTTCATTTTTTCTTTGTTCCTTTTTCAATTGGGACGGCATTGGCAGTTGCAATTATGGAAACAATCTATGTAACTACCAAAAGTAAAACATATCTTAGGATGGCAAGATTTTGGGGAAATATTTTTTTATTAAGTTTTGCTGTCGGTGTTGTTACCGGTATTATACAAGAGTTCCAATTTGGAATGAATTGGTCTGATTATTCTCGATTTATGGGTGATATTTTTGGTGCTCCGCTTGCTATTGAAGCACTACTTGCTTTTTTTATGGAATCAACATTTCTTGGTTTATGGATGTTTACTTGGAAAATGGTAAAACCGTGGCTTCATGTGGTTTTCATGTGGTTAGTTACAATTGCTTCAATGCTATCTGCTTTTTGGATTATTGTGGCTAATGCTTTTATGCAACATCCAAGTGGTTACAAAATTTCTGGTGGGCGTGCTGTAATGGCTAGTTTTCCGAAGTTAACTTCTAATAGCCAAGCTTGGTATGAATGCTCTCATACTCTTGCTGGGGCTATTGTAATGGGAGGAATGATTGTTGCTGGTCTTTCCGCTTTCCAACTATTAAAGAAAAACCTTAAAGAAATAAAATTTTTTAAAAAATCAATGCGTCTCGGTTTACTTATTACATTAGTAGGATCACTTGGAGTAATAGGAGCAGGTGATTTACAAATGCGGGCATTAGTTCATGATCAGCCTATGAAATTTGCTGCTACTGAAGGAGAAACTAAAAATACTGGTAGTCCTGCAGCCTGGAAGGTTATTGATTTTTATAGTCCCAAAACTCACAAAAATAAGTTTTCCATAGAAATCCCTTATATCTTGAGTATTTTGTCTTATCATAAGCCTTCTGGCTCAGTTGAAGGTATGGATTCAGTTAATAAGCACCTGGAGAAGAAATATGGAGATCAAAACCATTATTACCCTCCCGTTAATACAGTATTTTGGTCTTTTCATATTATGGCTATTTTTGGATTTGTTATGTTTGCCGTATCAATTTTAGGGCTTCTTTTTACACGAAAGAAAAGTCAGCTGTTATATCGACATAAATGGATGTTATGGATTGTTGCTTTATGTACTTTTGTGCCGTTTATGACTAATACAGCTGGTTGGTTAGTTACAGAGCTGGGGAGATATCCATGGACAGTTTATGGTTTATTTACTATAAAACAAAGTGTTTCCCCTAGTGTTTCGGTTTCTTCACTTTTAACCTCTAATATAATTTATTTTCTTCTTTTTTCTTCTCTTGCTATTGTTATGGTCGTTCTAATAATACGAGAACTAAAAATAGGTCCAGAAAAAGATAACGAACTTATAAAAAAAGTTAAGTCAAAGGATGAAGATCCATTTAATAAGGGGGCATTTGAATAATGACTACGCTTCAGTTGGTATGGTTTATTGTAATTGGTGTATTATTTGCTGGGTTCTTTTTTTTAGAGGGATTTGACTATGGAGTAGGTATGTCTGTTCAAACATTGGCAAAAAATGATAGCGAAAGGGACCTTATTGTAAGAACTATTGGACCAGTTTGGGATGGTAATGAGGTCTGGTTAATAGCTGCTGGCGGATCTATGTTTGCTTCATTTCCCTATTGGTATTCTTCATTATTTTCTGGATTTTATCTTGTTTTCTTTTTAATACTTTTTGCTTTAATTATACGGGGAGTTTCTTTCGAATTTCGTGGAAGAGTTTCAATAAAAAGTAAACATATCTGGAATTGGATACTGGCTATTGGGAGTTTTATCGTACCATTTACATTTGGTGTTGTATTTATTGATATGATCCAAGGAATGCCAATTGATAAAAATGGAGATATATGGGCTGGATTTACTAATTATGTTAATCTTTTTTCAATTGTAGCTGGTATTGCAATGGCTCTAATAGCCTATCTTCACGGTTTAAATTATATAGGATTAAAAACCGAGTGGCCATTACGTCAACGTGTGAAACTTTATGCAAAATGGCTTTATCCTGTTTTATATATTGGTTTAGTTATTTTTGCTATTCTTTTGTATTTTAAAACTGACTTTTTTAAAGTTCATTTTGTTGCTACCTTATTGTTAATAGTTTTAATAGTTTTATTAACTATTATCGGACATATTTCGGTCCTAAAGGGTAAAGAAGGTATTGCATTCACCACAAGTGGTTTTTCGTTAGTTGCACTTGTAGCTATGATTTTTGTTGGTCTATTCCCTCGTTTAATGGTAAGTACTATTAATCAAAAATACGATCTATTAATTACTAATGGTTCTTCTAGCCCTTACACCCTAAAAATAATGACCATCAGTGTTTGCATTTTTTTGCCCGTTGTTCTTTTATATATTGGATGGACGTACTATATTTTTAGAAAACGTGTTTCAAATAGAAATCCAGTAGGAAATAATTCATGATAGACAATAAAATTATGAAGCTTCCTGGAGCTAAAAAATTAATAGTGTTTTTAACTGTTTTTACTTTTATCCAGTCTATGGGTATTATTGGTCAAGTTATTTTAATAGCTAATATTATTGTAAATTTGTGGAATGGAGATTCATTACTAACACAATTAACGTATCTAATTGGTTTTTTTATTTTATTTGTTTTACGATATTTGTCCGTTTATATAAAAGAACAAAAATTAGATAAATTTGCAAGTTTTCAATCTACAAATATTCGTAATAGATTATTATCAAAAATTTTTCGAATTGGTCCTTTAATTACCCAGGAAAGAGGTACAGGTAACATAACTACTATGGCTTTAGAGGGGGTTGACCAGGTAGAAAAATATTTAAAATTAAGTCTTTCAAAAATGATCAATATGTCTATTATTCCGTTCTTGGTTCTCATTGTGATTGCTTATTTTAACTGGAAGTCGGCGCTTTTTTTGTTAGTTATATTGCCTGTAGACATAATTTTTATGGTCGTATTAGGATACGCTGCCAAATCTAAGGCTGATAAGCAATATAGATCGTATCAAATTCTCTCTAATCATTTTGTTGATTCGTTGCGAGGAATTGATACATTAAAATTTTTTGGTCTAAGTAAAAGATATGCAAAAAGTATTTTTAGAACTAGCGAAAATTTTAGAAAAGCTACAATGAGCACTCTTGGAATTGCGATTTTATCAACCTTTGCTTTAGATTTTTTTACAACTTTATCCATTGCAATTGTTGCTGTTTTTTTAGGTTTGGCTTTAGTAGCTGGGAGAATAATGTTATTTCCGTCACTGGTTGTTTTGACCCTTAGTCCAGAGTATTTTTTGCCAATTCGTGATTTTTCTAAAGATTATCATGCTACTTTGAACGGCAAAAATGCTTTTAATGCAATTAATGAAATTCTCCAAATTAAGGAAAAACGACCAACACAAGTGTCACTTCCTATATGGAATCATGATAGTACTTTAGAAGTTAATTGTATGAACTATACTTATAAAGGTTCTAAACAAAATAATGAATTTTCTTTTAAAGCTCACGGTTTCCAGAAAATAGGAGTTATAGGATTGAGTGGTGCTGGGAAATCAACTTTGGTCCAACTTTTAAGTGGTTTTTTGCAGCCCCAACTAGCCCAAATTAAAATTAACGGAAAAAATATTACTTCTTTTAAACAAAACGATTGGCAAAAACAGGTGATTTATTTTCCTCAGGATCCATATATTTTTCATGCTTCTTTATATGACAATATTACTTTTTATAATCGTAATGCTAGTAAAGAACAAGTCAAAGATGCTATTGGGATTGTTGGGTTGAAGAAACTGATAAAAGAACTTCCTCAAGGTCTTGATACCCAAATTGGGGAAGGTGCGCGTGCTTTAAGTGGTGGGCAAGCTCAGAGGATAGCTTTAGCACGATCTTTTTTAGATAATTCACGTAAAATTATTCTATTTGACGAGCCTACTGCACATCTTGATATAGAAACAGAAGTTGAGTTAAAGGAGAAAATGTTGCCCTTAATGAGAAATCATTTAATAATTTTTGCCACTCATCGTTTACATTGGATGCAAAATATGGACAAAATTTTGGTTTTAAATCACGGCAAAATTGTAGAACAAGGTAGGCTTGATAAATTACAGCATACACAAGGCTCTTTTTTAAAATTACAGCAAGCAATGAAGGAAATATAAAATGAGAATATTTGAATTGCTCAAAAAAGACCGGTGGATAAGACCCTTCTTAAAAAAGTATAATAAATCGATGATTTTAGCATTTTTTTTAGGTTTTATGACTTTTTTTTGTGCAGGTGGTTTGCTTTTTGATTCTGGATTTTTAATTAGTAAATCTGCTTCTTTACCCGAAAATATCCTTTTAGTTTTTGTACCAATTGTTTTAGCACGAGCTTTTGGTATCGGGCGTCCAGTTTTTCGTTATTTAGAACGTTTAACAAGCCATAATTGGGTTCTCAAATTAACTAGTGAGTTGCGTTTAAAATTATATAACATTTTAGAAAAAGGGGCGGTTTTTTTAAAAGAAAACCATCAAACAGGTGATATTTTAGGACTTTTATCAGAAGATATTGATCATATTCAAAACCTCTATATGAGAACGGTTTTTCCCACTGTAATTGCTTGGGTTTTATATATAGTAATTGTTATTGCGTTGGGTTTTTTTTCCATTCCATTTGCTTTATTAATGTTATTGTTAATAGGAGTTATGACAGTTATTTTGCCGCTTGTTTCAGTTATTTTTGATGGCATGCGTCAAGAAAAACGGAAGTTTATTAAAAATAATTTATATACTAATTTAACTGATAATGTTCTTGGAGTTTCTGACTGGGTCTTTAGCCAACATGGAAAAAAATATGTTCAGCAACATGATAATAAAGAGCTAAAATTGCGTAAAATTAACCATAAAATTAATCATTATAATAATTTACGTGATTTAGTGACTCAATTAATTATTGGTTTTATTATTGTAGTTTTAGTGATTTGGGCAGCATATAAATTTCCGGGGAATCATGGTGGTTTAGCAAACTGGATTGCGGCTTTTGTCTTAGTCGTCTTTCCCTTAAGTGAAGCTTTTTCTCCTCTTTCATCAGCTGCTGAAGAAACTAACGTTTATAAAGATTCATTAGCTCGTTTAAATAATTTGTCTGATTCACAAAAGCCTGTTTTTAAAAATAAAAAAAAAGAGAATAAATTACCTTTATTATCTTTTCCTTATAAAATATTGATTAACAAATTATCTTTTAGATATCCAACAGGAAAGGATTTAGTATTACGTGATTTAAATTTGTCATTTGAGCAGGGACAAAAAGTTGCTATTTTAGGTCGAAGTGGTTCTGGTAAAACTACGTTAATTCATTTATTACGAGGAGATTTGAAGCCTCTAAATGGTACCGTTTTGTTGAATGGTGTTTCAACTTTTAAATTTGGGGACAAAATTAGTAATTATATTGGGGTTATTAATCAGAAACCTTATTTATTTCGCACTACAATCAGAAATAATTTACGCATTGGGAATGAAAAAGTTTCTGATAATCAAATTTGGAAAGTGTTAGAACGGGTAGGACTTAGTAAGATGGTAATGCAATTACCATCTGGTTTGAGTACAATGGTTGATGAAGCTGGGTATCGATTTTCTGGTGGGGAGCGTCATAGAATGGCCTTGGCTAGAATTTTATTACAAGACGTACCAATAATCATTTTGGATGAGCCAACTGTGGGTTTAGATCCAATGACTGAACAATCATTGATAGAAATTTTTGTTAAAGAATTAGCTGGCAAGACACTTATTTGGGTAACTCATCATTTACAGGGTTTATCTCTAATGAATAGAGTCGTTTTTATAGAAGATGGGCAATTACAAATGAGTGGGAATCCTAAAAAGTTGGCACAAAAAAATCCACGTTATCAAAAATTACTTCAAATTGATCACGGGAATTTTGCCAATCGTATTAATTAAAAATAAATTTAAATTCTATTTTTAAAAAGTAATGATTTTAAAAGGGAGCGTTAAATTGCCAATTTCAGTTTTTTTAGAGTTAGTAGAAATTAAAGCTAAAACGGCAAGTGTTTTTCCATTTATTTTGGGTGCTTGCTATAGTTGGTATAATTATCATTCTTTGCACCCCTTTTTGTTAATAGCTTTTTTTATAGCTATGTTTTTTTTCAATATGGCCGTTGATATACTTGATAATTATAATGACTATCATCATGCAATAGATAAAAAAAATTATAGACGTAAAACTAATATTATTGGTCGTGAACACCTTTCTTTGTCACTTGTTCGTAATTTAATGGTGTCTTTTATCGTTATTTCTGCTCTTATTGGTATTATGATTACTTTTTTTGCTGGTTTGCCCGTTCTTTTTATAGGCATTTTATGTTTTTTAGTGGGAATTTTTTATTCTTCTGGCCCTCATCCATTTTCTCAACTGCCTGTTGGAGAAATTGTTTCTGGTCCGACTATGGGTTTTTTAATTACTTTACTTTGTATATATATAAATACATATCAAAAATTTTCTTTTAATTTATCTGGTATGTTAAAAATTATTCTTATATCATTGCCTGATACATTATGGATTTCTAATTTAATGCTTGCAAATAATATTTGTGATTTAAAAGAAGATGTGAATAATAATCGCTTTACGTTAGTTTATTATTTAGGACAAAAAAATTCTGTCTATTTATTTGTTTTTAATAATGTTCTTGCTATTATATCATTAGTTGTTGCTTTTTTTGTTAATATTGTTCCTTGGGCGGTATTATTGTCATTAGCTGTCTTACCTGAAATTATTGTAAAAGTGAAAAAATTCGCAAAAAAACAGGTAAAAAAGGAAACTTTTGTTTATGCAATTCAAATTTTAGCTTTTGGATCTGCAGCTCAAGCATTAACTTATTTAATTTACGTATTGGTTATATCCTAAGGTTAGTTATATCCTAAAGTTAAGGAGGACAAAATGAAAAAGATTGTAATTTTAGGCGCCGGATTTGCAGGTTTACGTGCATTACATTTTTTGCAAGCACATAAGGGGGATTATCATATTACTTTAGTTGATCGTAATAGTTATCATTATGAAACAATAGATTTAGAAGAAGTGGCAGCTGGAACACAGCCAAAAGAAAAAATTCTTTATCCAATTAAAGATATAATTAAGTCTAGTATTACAACATTTATTCAAGCTAAGGTTGAAAAAGTTAATCGTAAAAAGCAAGAAGTTGAACTAAGTAATAAACAAACTTTAACATATGACTATTTAATTATTTCATTAGGTTTTCGTTCGGAGACTTTTGGTATACCTGGAGCAGAGAAGAATGCGTTACAAATGGTTGATCCTGATACCGCAGTTTCGGTCCATGATCATTTAATTGCTTCAATGAAAGATTATAAGAAAACTAAAGATCTTAATGATTTAAAAATTGTTGTTTGTGGGGCAGGATTTACTGGTATAGAATTGTTGGGCCAGTTGAACGATGCTCGAACTGATTTAGCAAAATATGCTGAAGTTTCTCCTGATGAAATTAAAATTTATGTAGTAGAAGCCGTTACCCGTGTATTGCCTCAATTCAGCAAAGGTTTGGCTGATTATGGAGTTTCACAATTAAAAAAATGGGGGATTCATTTTCTTACAGGAAAACCGATTAAAGAAATTAAGCCTAACACCGTTATTTATCAAGACAACGCTAAAACAGGAGGAACAAAGGAATTAAAAGCTAATTCTATCATTTGGACCACTGGAGTCTCAGGAAGTAAAGTTATTGAAAATTCTGGGTTTAGTCAGCATCGAGGCCGAGTAATGGTTAAAAATAATTTGCAGGATCCTGATTATAATAATATTTATATTATTGGGGATTGTTCTGCTGTTATGGATTCGGCCTCGAATCGTCCATATCCAACAACTGCTCAGATTGCTATAAAAATGGGGGAAGTAGCAGCTAAAAATCTTTTAGCACAATTATCTGGTAAAGAAACAACTGATTTTAAATATAATTCGAGAGGAACAATTGCTTCAATTGGAAATACTCATGCTTTTGGTACTGTGGGTAAAAAAGAGTTAAGGGGCTTAGCGGCTTCGATTATGAAAAAGGTTAGTTTAGACAAATCTTTAACTGATACAGGAGGAAGGAAGGCACTTTTTGCTAAAGGGCGTTTTGATTTATATCATTAAAAACAAAATAAAAATCTTGTGAATTAATTTAAATAATAAACTTCATTATTAAGTTAAATTAACTTTTTGGTCAATCATTAAAAGAGAGGACTTTTGTAATTAACTCTATTTGAAAATAAGATGATAATGTAAGATTAATTATATTTGGTTTTAATGTTATTGTTTACTCTTTAGTTTTCATAATTTTGAAATTTTAGAATTTAAATTATGATAAATTAGATAGCTGGTAAGATGGTAATGATTGTTGGTTAATTATATAAAAAATTATAATTTTTTCTTAATAAGGATTATTTGTTTTTAGTTAAAAAGATTGTTAACTATGAGTTTATAAAAATGATTTCCATTAATGGGAATCATTTTTTGATAATTTTATATTTTTTCTTGATTTAAAATGTTCTTTTTTGTTAAACTAAAAAAATAGTGTAAATTTAATTTTAATTTTTCCTTAATTTTGAAAAATTTAAAAAAATGTTTGACCAATCTTGACTATTTGACCAATATTGTTTATCATCATCATAGTTGTGAAGTGAGGTGACCTTTTGTTGGACAATAAATCAAAGAAAAATTATTCTGCAAGTGAACAACAAATAGAAAAAGCAGTAAAAGATTCAAAAAATAAAAAACGTGAAAATGTAAAAAATAAAAAGAGTGAAAAAAATAACAAATTTAGTAATAAAGATAAAAATGAAAAAGAAGATGTTCATAAAGTAGAACAAAAGGGCAATAAAAAAGTTGATAGACAAATTAAGGAAAATAAGAAGAAACCTAATTTTGAAGAACTTTTTTATAGGGCTGAAGCAGAATTGCAAAATATGGACCGGAGATTTGAGAAAGAAAAGGCAAATCTTCTTAAATATGAAGGCCAAAATTTAGCAAAAAGCATATTCCCCGTTTTGGATAATTTAGAAAGAGCCTTGTCTGTTAATAATGAAAATCCGGACAAACTTAAAAATGGAGTTAAATTAACTTATAAAACTCTTATTAATGCTTTAAAAGAAAATGGAATCTCTACAATTGGTAAAACCGGAGTGGAATTTGATCCAAATTTTCATGATGCAATTCAAAGAGCCCCAATAAGTGATCCTGCAAAACAAAAAGACAATACTGTTGCAGTAGTTTTACAAAAAGGCTATGAACTTCATGGACGTATTTTAAGGCCAGCAATGGTTAGTGTTTATAAAAAATAAAAATAATTAAGAGGAGAAATTTGGTTATGTCAAAAATTATTGGAATTGATTTAGGAACTACAAATTCAGCCGCAGCTGTAATGGAGGGTAAAAGTCCTAAAATTATTACTAACCCAGATGGAGGGCGTACAACCCCTTCTGTAGTAGCTTTTAAAAATGGTGAAACTCAGGTTGGTGATGTGGCTAAAAGACAAGCTATAGTCAACCCAGATACTATTTCTTCAATCAAACGTCATATGGGAGAAAAAGATTATCGTGTTAAAGCAAACGGTAAAGAATATCGACCAGAAGAAATTTCTGCAATGATCCTTCAGTATATAAAGAAATATGCTGAGGACTATTTAGGAGAAAAAGTTAATGATGCTGTAATAACTGTTCCTGCATATTTTGATGATGCACAACGCCAATCCACTAAAGATGCAGGTAAAATAGCAGGTTTAAATGTTCGTAGAATTATAAACGAACCTACAGCTTCTTCGTTGGCTTTTGGTTTAGATCAATTAAATAAAAATCAGAAGATACTTGTTTATGATTTAGGAGGAGGAACTTTTGATGTTTCGATCCTTGAATTAGGTGATGGTGTATTTGAAGTTCTTTCTACTAACGGTGATACTCATCTTGGTGGAGATGATTTTGATCAAAAAATTATAGATTGGTTAGTCAATGACTTTAAAAAAGAACATGGAGTTGACTTATCACAAGATAATTTAGCACTTCAAAGGTTAAAATCAGAAGCAGAAAAAGCTAAAAAGACTTTGTCTTCTGCAAATGAAGCTCAAATTTTACTTCCATTTATTCATCAAAACTTAAATATAGATAAGACTCTAACACGGGCATACTTTAACCAGTTAACTTCTGGTTTAATTCAGAGAACAGAAAAGCCGGTACGTAATGCCATGAAAGATGCTAAATTAAGTTTTAATGATATAAATGAAGTTATTTTAAATGGTGGTGCTACTCGAATTCCTGCTGTTCAGGATTCCGTTAAAGAACAAACTGGAAAAGACCCTAATCATTCTATAAATCCTGATGAAGCCGTTGCTTTAGGAGCTGCTATTCAAGGAGGAGTATTACAAGGAAATGTTAAAGATGTTGTTTTGCTTGATGTAACGCCTCTTTCTCTTGGTATCGAAACGATGGGTGGTGTCATGACTAAACTTATTCCTCGTAACACAACGATTCCAACATCAAAATCTCAAGTTTTCTCTACAGCTTCAGATAATCAACCAGCTGTAGATATTCATGTCCTTCAAGGCGAAAGGCCAATGGCTGCTAATAATAAAACCTTAGGTAATTTTCAGTTATCAGATATTCCAGCAGCACCTCGAGGAGTACCTCAAATTGAAGTTAAATTTGATATTGATAGAAACGGTATTGTTTCTGTTTCTGCTAAAGATAAGGGTACAGGGAAGAGCCAGAAAATAACCATTAAGAACCCAGGTAATCTTTCAAAAGATGAAATAAATAAAATGGTTAATGAAGCTAAAACCAATGAGCAAAGTGATAAAAAGAAAAAAGAAGAGGCAGATCTGCATAATGAAGTTGATCAATTGATCTTCTCTACAGAAAAAACACTTTCACAAGTTGGCAAAAAGTTACCTGAAAGTGATACCAAACCTGTAAAAGATAAGCTTGAAGATTTAAAGAAGGCAAAGACTTCTAATAATATTGATACCTTAAAACAAAAGAAAGACGCCCTTTCTAAAGCTTCTCAGCAATTAGCTATAAAACTTTATAAGCAAAATTCATCTAAGGGCGGAAATTCTTCTAAATCAGGGACAAATTCAGGAAACCCTAATAATAATGGAAATAATAACAATAATAAAGGCGGTAACGGAAAAACGGTTAATGGAGATTTTAAAGAAGTTAACCCGAACGACAAGAAATAAGAAGTTGTTTTCCCTTTAATTTATATACGATATTATGGATAATGAAGAATATTATAAAATTCTTGGAATAAATAAAGATGCTAGCCAAGATCAAATAAAACATGCTTACCGAAAATTATCGAAAAAATATCATCCTGATTTAAACCATGCTCCTGATGCTGAGGATAAGTATAAAAAGGTTCAGGAAGCATATCAAACGTTGGGTGACCCTCAGAAGCGTTCTGCTTATGACCAATATGGGAAGGCTGGCGCAAATGCTGGAGGCGGCCAGAATGGTTTTGGTGGTTTTCAAAGCGGTGGCTTTAATTTTAATGGATCAGATTTTGACGATTTTGGGGATATTTTTAGTCAATTTTTTGGTCAAGCCTTTAATCCTAATGGGCCTCGTAGAGGTAGAGACTTACAATATCGTATTCATTTAAATTTTGAAGAAGCTATTTTTGGAAAAGAAACCAATGTTACGTATGTAAGACAAGAAGCCAATGGCCAATCTAAACAACATACTGTGAAGGTTAAAGTTCCAGCTGGTGTTGAACAGGGCCAGCAGATGCGTCTTCAGGGACAAGGAGAAGCAGGAAGAAATGGCGGCCCCTATGGTGATCTATATGTAGTATTTGAAGTAGGTCAATCAAAAGAAGGCTTTACAAGAAAAGGCCCTAATATTTATAGTATTTATCCGATTAGCTTTGTCCAAGCTGCTTTAGGAGATAAAATTAGGGTTAAGACTATTCGTGGAGATGTTGAATTAAGAATTCCTGCTGGTACCCAAACAGATAGCATGTTTCGTTTAAGAGGTGAAGGCGCCCCATATTTGAATTCAAATCGTAAAGGAGATCATTACGTTAAGGTAATTGTTCAAGTTCCAAAGCATTTGAATGAAAAAGAAAAAAGATCCCTTTCGAAATTTGCTGATTTAACAGGCGAAAAAGTAAATCCTCAACGCCGAAGAGGCTTATTTAGGTAATATTTTTAAAAAATAAATGATAAACAAGCAAATTTATAACAGTTTTATTTGAAAAAATAAGAACTGTTTTTTTTTGAATTATTTTAATCTTGATTTAAAAGGATATTTAAATTTTGTTGTTATAGCATATTAAGCGGTTATTATTTAATTTGTTTATAAAATTACTTTAATTGGTGTTTATTTGAAGATTAAAATTAATTCTATGATTATAACCTTATAAATTTTTTAAATATAATTTTTTAAATATTAGGAAAAAATATTTCAAATTTTTGATTTTACCTATAAATTAAATTATTTATTAAATAATTATACTTAAAATTAATTTTATATAGAATAATTAAATACAAAGGACTCTTAGATTTATTTTTGGTTTAATTTTTAGAATCCAAAAATTTTGTTTTAAAAAAGATTATATAAAATATGAAGGTGTTAGAATTAATTTAATTATAAAAAAACATTTATTTTAATGAATAATTAATTTTTATAACTGTTCTTTCCTATTAAGTTAAGCTTAATACTTAATAAAATCTATAAATTTGTTTATATTAGAGCTTATCTTTTAAAAAAAATAAAATGACCAGAAAAATTGTTAAAATATCGAATAAACAAAAATTTAATAATGGTAACCCTAGATTTTTAAGTTATGATGACAAACGAATTTATTTTTATTCAGATAATAAGATAAGAGAAAAAGGCCCCTTTTTTAAAGGCCAAAAACAGGGAGAATGGCAGTTTTTTAAACATAATGGCCGACTTGAATGGCTAGGCCATTATAAAAATAATGTCAAAATTAAAAAATGGTTACATTTTTCTGAAAGTGGAATCATAAATAGAGTTTTATATTTTAGCGATAACATAAATAAAATTAAATAGAAAAAATACTTTTAATTATATTTTAGTTATATGTAAGCTTTATAGAAAATGGTAATAAGAAAATATTTGTCTTTTTACAATACAAATGATGAAGAATAAAAAATTATTATTTGATCCTAAAAATTATTAGTAATGCTAGTTTATTAATATTGTATATTTTTTGGACGTAATTAAGAGTAAATATAATTATATTAACGAAGTTTAAGTTTTAATTCACAAATATTAAAAAACATAGAAATTCAAAATAGTACTTTAATTAAATTACTTAACTTAGTAATGGAAATTTTTTAGAACTATTTTATTAATCCAAACCTGGACTAAGATTAACAATATTATTTTATTGAAGTAAATGATCATTGAATGTAATAAAATTAAACTTTCCTTCATTATATAATAATTTAGATATAGAACCATTTTTTGGTCTATTTTCAATTTTAATTTTTCCTCTGCCATATTTATCAGCTAAAGATAGTAGTGTATTTCCATGTGAAATTAATAGAACATTAGTTTTATTGTTTCTTTTAGCTCTTACTCTTTTAATTATTTTCTCAAACCCTTTATTCATCCTTTGCCAATATTCTTTGTTATTTTCAGCATCATGCCATGGATCAGCTTTTTTTAAAAGATCTTTAGTTGCAGAAAGCCCAAATTTCATTACTATTTGTTTATATGTTTTTAGACCATATGGAGCTCCAGCTTCTAACCAAGCCTTATCCATATTGGATCCTTCATAAGACCCATAAAATTCTTCTCTAAAGTTGGGTAGAGTTATTAATGGAATATTTTCATGGTTTTTATTTTTTTTTAATATTATTTGAGCAGTTTTACTAGCTCTGGGTGTATCGGAACAAAAGGCTGAAAAAAAGTTTATATGTGAAAGTTTTTCTCCTGTTTCCTTAGCGATTTTTATTCCTTCTTTAGTTAGAGGTGAATTACTCCATCCTTGTAGTTTATTGTATTTATTAAAAAAAGTTTGTCCGTGTCTTACAAGATAAAAAATTATTTTCATTTCTACCTCCTCTTTTATTTTAGTTTGTTAAAATTGCCCTATGAAGAAGTTTTTAAATATTTCTTATGGTAAAGATAAACAACAAAAATTGGATCTTTACCTTCAAAATTTTAAAGCTCCCATGATTTTTTATATCCATGGAGGCGGATGGTGGAGGGGAGATAAAGCAAAAGATCAAGCTGTTTTTTCTTCTTTTTTAAAAGCGGGGTTTTCTGTTTCATCAATAAATTATCGTTTGTTATTAGTAGATAAAAAAAATTTTTTCCCAATCCAAATTGAAGATTCAAAAAGGGCGTTTTATTTTTTGATTAATAGTAAATTTGATTTCGACAGGAACAAAATTGGATTATTAGGTTCTTCTTCAGGCGCATATATAGCTTTAGTTATTTCTAATGAAACTAGTTATCCGACCGTTTCTTGGTCTGGCCAATTTAATTTTCAAGGTTTTTTAAATACGCATACCTCAATTAAGGGAAGAAAAATGGAAGATAATTCAAATCCTGATAAAGGGAGCAAGGCATTATCTTATTATAAATGGATATTAGAAAAACTTTTTAATCATAATTTTTCCAAAGTTAGAGACGCTAGTTTGCAATATGTAGTTACTAACAAAGTAGGGCCTACCTTTTTAATTAATTCGGCTTCAGAATTAGCTCCACTTAATGAAGTCTATACCATGCAAGAAGCGCTCATTGAAAATGGAGATCAAGTGTCAACATTAATTTTTCCTGGAGATCGACATGCTCAAGATTATGAAAAAGATGCCATTGGACCTTCAATTAATTTTTTTAGAAACCAATTATCTTAATGGAGAAAATTTAGAATCCTTTTAATCAGGAAATAGATTAAAAGTTTGATTATAAAGATCTTGTAGATAATATCGATTATTTAAATAAAACAAAAATAATATAAAAGATTGAGAGATCTAAATTGTTATTTTGTAATGGTTTAGGTAATTTTTTAGAATTTAAAAATTATTATTATTTTTAGGATACTTCTTAATTTATTTCTTCATTTAAAAGTAAGTTTATTAAGTTATAAGTAATAAGTATTAGCTAAAAAAGCACATAATTAAATGAAGATCTAATTTTTTAAAAATATCAAAAAGTTAATAAAATTGAAAAAAACTTAATATATTTTTTATTTGTTATTTTGTTTTAATTTTTTTGAAAATAGATATATTGTTTTTAATTAATTTTATTATTATTAAAAAATTAGAGAGCTAGGTTTATCTCATTGTTTCTTTTCTAGTAATTTAAAAGGGTAATAGTTTTATAATTGTAATTTTGTTTAATATGAAATGTAAAAAATTGATTGTTTATAAATAAGTTTTGACTATTTGTATGTATTTATATAAAGGAATAGTTTATAAACCTATATTGGTTTAAATTATAAAAATTATTTTCAGTTTTAGAACTTAAAAAATATATTTTAGTAGAGAATATTTAAATAAATTTGAGTTTTTAAAAAATCTATGGTATTAGGTTATTTTTTGGTTTAGGTGAAAATAACTAAATGAATTCTAGTTGAAAGAAGATAAAAATTTTATATACATTTATGTATTAAATATTTTTCTTTTAGTTAATTTGATAAAATTTACAAAGGAGGCTTTAATGTTTAATTTTATTTATTTTTTAGCGGCTAAATCTAATGGAAATTGGGGTTTTACTGTTTTTATATATATAATCATAATTGTGGCGTTTATATGGTGGATGGGCCATCGGCGTAAGCAAGTTTCTCAAAGGCAAGAAAAAATGAGAAGCGGGTTAGTTAAAGGAGCTCACGTAGTAACAATTGGCGGTCTTCATGGCATTGTTGATTCTGTAGATAGAAAAAAGAAAATTGTAACTATTGATGTTGAAGGCGTTTTTTTACCTTTTGAGCAACGTGCTATAGCTAGAATATTAGACCAACGTTCTTTTGATAATAAAAATAATTCCGAAGAAAATAATTCTAAGACTGCAAAGGAAACAAAGGATAAAAAATGATGGGAATGAATTAAAAAACTTTTTTATTATAATGCTTTGTTTAGATTGATTGTGTTAAAAAGGGTAAATTATTTTAGTAAAGATCATATTAAATGTTTTCTTTTTTAAGAACAATTTTAGTAAATTTTTGATTTTAAATTATATTAGGTTCTTTTTGAGGTAAATTAACATATTAAATTTAAAATCATTGTTTTATTTTTAGTATAAAAGTTAATTTTTGATATATATTAAGAAATAAATATGGATATACAAAAAAAGATTATAAAAAAAATAAAAGAATTTGACACTATTATCATACATAGGCATCAACGCCCCGATCCTGATGCAATTGGTTCACAGTTGGGTTTGAAAGAAATTTTACAAAACTCTTTTCCTGGAAAAAAAGTTTATGCAGTTGGAGAAGAAGCAACAGGCTTAAACTGGGTTGGGAGTATGGATAAAATTTCTAACAATGTTTATAAAAATGCTTTAGTAATTGTTATTGATACGGCTAATGTTGATAGAATTGATGATAAACGTTATAAAAAGGGGAGTTTTATAATTAAAATTGATCACCATCCAAACGATGAACCTTTTGGAGGATTAATATGGGATGAACCAAAAAGGTCTTCTAGTTCTGAAATGATTACATATTTAGGTATTAATAACGCCTCTTTATCTGTTAACAATAGAGCAGCTCGTTATTTATATATTGGTATAGTTGGTGACACAGGACGATTTATGTATTCTTCCCACCCTCAAACATTTAAAGCTGTAAGTTATTTATATAAATATGATGTTAATTTTAATTCTATTAACCGTAAAATGTCCTCAATAACTCTTGCTCAAGCACGGTTTTCGGGCCTTATTTACCAAAAAATGGGAATTAAAAATCATGTTGCCTGGATTATTTTAACCAAAAAGATGATTCAAGAAGCTAATTTAAAGTCTGATGGAACAAATTTTGTTGTAGGCATGTTTGGGTCTATTGAAGAAGTAAATGTTTGGGCTAATTTTATAGAAAATAATGATGGTTCTTATCGTGTTCGTTTGAGGTCAAAAGGCCCTTCAATTAATCAAATAGCAAAAAAATACCATGGTGGTGGCCATAAATTGGCAAGTGGTGCTAAAGCAAGAGACTCAAATGAGATTAAAAATATAATTAAGGATTTGTTAAGTTTAGTAAAAGGCTAAGTATAATTAATGATTTTATGCTGGTAAGATTAGAGAAATGTAGATCTATTTTTAAATAAAGTTAAGTAAATATATTTAAGTTTTAAATAAAAATTATTTATCAGATATAAAAAAAAGCTTAGCTTATAAGGCCAAGCTTTTTTATTTTTATTTTTTTGACTCAGTTTCTTTTAGTAGTTTATATAGTCGTCCCTTTTCACGGGATGCTTTATTTTTTTTAATTAAATTTTTAGACTGAGCTTTATCAATAACCGAACTTGTTTTTTTATATAAGTCATTTATGTTATCTTTTCCAGTTTTAACAGCTTTTTCGAAATTTTTAACTGCAGTATGATAATGACTTATTTGTGGCGATCTAGCAGCGTATTGAATTTTATTTAAACGATCTCTTTTGATTGAAGATTTGATAATTGGCAAAATTTAATTCCTCCTTTAAAATATATTAACGACGAAGACCTAACTTAGAGATTAATTTTCTGTAATCTGATATATTATTTTCTCTTAAATATCGTAATAAATTTCTACGGTGGCCAATTTTTTTCATTAAGCCCCGTTGAGAAGAATAATCATGCTTATTTTTTTTCATGTGATCGTTAATTTCATTAATATCTGCACTTAAAACCGCTATTTGTACTTCAACGGATCCAGTATCACCTTCATGGGTTGCATACTGTTTAATAATTTTAGTTTTTGCTTCTTGAGTTAAAGCCATTTTACCTCCTCAAAAATTTCCAGAAACCTAGTTAAAAGTATAAAGGTAAGATCCACAATCAACTAAGTTTAAGGTTCACTATATATATAAAACATAGCTATTTTATTATAGCAGATTCTTTTTATTTTACATAAACGAGATATTTATGTAAAATAAAAAATAACAGAACTCTTTTGGACTAAATTTTTGATTGTCCGGAAATAGATTCATGCATAAATATTTTTAAATTAATTGTTTAGAGGTTACAAATAAAATGGTTAATACTAATTTAAATATCATACCCTTTGGTGGTGTTCGTGAAAATGGCAAAAATATGTTTGCTGTCACTGTTGATGATGAAATTTATATACTTGATTGTGGGTTAAAGTACCCGCAAACTAATTTATTAGGTATAGATTTTATTATTCCAGATTTTAATTATTTAGTTGATCATGCTGATCAAGTTGCTGGTGTTTTTCTTACTAATGGTCATTCCGGTTCTATAGGCGCTTTACCCTATCTTTTAAAAGCACTTCGGATACCTGTTTTTGGTACAGAATTTACTCTTGCTTTAGCAAAACATGAGATATCCCAATATTCTGATTTATCTGATTTTAATGATTTTAATGTTATTCGTTCTGATTCAGCAGTCCAATTTGAAAAGGCTAAGGTTTCTTTTTTTGGAGAAACATATTCTATGCCAGAATCAGTTGGTATTGTAATTGAAACTAAATATGGACAAATAGTTTATACAGGAAGTTTTAAGTTTGATAATACTGTAAAGAGACATTATAGGACAGATTATTATCGTTTAACTTCGATAGGGCATAAGAAAGTCTTAGCACTTTTGGAAGACGCAAATGGCGTTGAATCACCAGGGGAACCATCAAATGAATCTGAAATTGACGAATATATATTTCAGATTTTTAAAGAAAATTTTTCAAAAAGAATTATTGCATCAATTACAGCATCAAATATCATTAGGATTCAAGAAATAATTAATTCTGCTTATGATAATGGAAGAAAGATTTCTATTTACGGAAAAGAATTAGAAAAAAATATAAAAACTGCTATTTTTTCTAAACAACTTCATCTTCCTGAAAAATATAATCGGTTATTTGTTAATATTAAAAATATTAAATCTATTCCTAATAATAAATTAGTAATTCTTGAAACAGGGAAATCAGGGGAACCTATAAAAGAACTTAATCGGATTGCAAATGATGAGGATCGTTTAATTCATTTGTCAAAAAATGATTTAGTTTTTATTTCAACTAATCCTGATCCGGCTATTGAATCTCTTATAGCGAATACAAAAAATATGATTTATCGTCATGGAGCAGTAGTTTCGTCCATTAAGGAACAAGAAAATATAGAAGCTTCCAGTCATGCAAGTCAAAGAGATTTTCAATTTATGCTTAGTTTTATGTCTCCTGAATATCTGTTCCCTGTTTCTGCGGAGTATAGAGTCTTTTCTGTTGCTGATTATTTAGCCCAAGAAGTTGGTCTTAAAAAAGATCATATTTTCTTATCTATGAAAGGGGATAAATATAATTATGATCCAAAAAAGGAGAATTTCAAACTAGAAGGTTCTTTTGAAGTAGACGATACTATGATAGATGGTTCAAATTCTAAAGATGTAGGTAATATTGTTCTAAGGGACCGTAAAATGCTTTCTGATGATGGGGTAGTTATCGCAGCCGCTACAATAGATAAGAAAAAGAAAAAAGTAGTAACTTCTCCAAAAATTACTACCAGAGGATTTATTTTTGTTAAGATGAACCGTCAGATTATTAAGCAAGCTTCAAAAGTGATGGTTAATCAGATTAATCTGTATATGCATAAGGCGACTAAATTTGATTGGAATGATTTAAAAAGCGGAGTTAAAACTTCACTTTCTAAGTTTTTCTATGAAAAAACCAAACGTAGACCTATTGTTATGCCGGTAGTTATGGAAGTAAACCAAAACCGACGGCCAAATAATAATAAAAAAGAACAAAAAAATAAAAGGGCTAATCAACAAAAAAATGGACGTACAAGTTATAAGCGAGGACGTGAAGGAACAAAATTTGCTCCAAGAGCAATAAGGCCTAAAAAAGAAACTATTAAAAGGATAAATGCCCAATTATCTGGTAAAAAAAATGAAGGATAAATTTGAAAAATTTAATTTTGACGAACTAATTAAAAAAGGGCAGCGTGAATTCAACCTGAAGAATTATCATGAAGCCTCTTTTTATTTTCAAAAAGCATATCAGAAGAAACAAAATTTTGAGTTGAATAAAATCTTAACAGGAACACTTTACGAAGATCAACAATTTTCTCTAGCAGAAACTTATTTAGAAGATTTTATTAATGGTTACTTGAACAATAAAAAACTTTTTAATTTAGCTTTAAAAATACTTTTAAAAAATCAAAGTTTTATTAATGCTTATGAAATGGTAATTTCTGCCTCTTCTTCTTTTAGGAATGATGGTTTAAGAATTATTAGGGATGAAGAAGACAATTTTCGTAGAAAAATGCCATTAACTAAGAAAATTTTAACTCAGTCTTTCTATCATCTTTCAGATGGCGATTTTGGTGTTCAACGAGATCGTTTTGAAAGTTCTTTAAAATTGCCTTTGTATGAATGGTGGCATGGAACTAAATTTTTGTTTTTAGATCCTTATATCAATCCCTTGATCAGAGCTACTTTAATAGAAACTTCTCAAAAACTAAGAATAAATGAAGAAGTTAATTATTATTGGATCAATAATAAAATTTATAAATTAAATCCTGCTCATATTTCCTCACTTTTTTCCGATAAAACTTATCTTGAATTAAAAAAAATTTTGTCAAATGAAATAGGAGCAAAAGACCCTGTAGCTAATGAAAGTCTGGGAAGTACTTTAAGAATGCAAGCAAGTTTATTTTTTCCTAAAATAAAAGATGGGATTTTTGAAAAGCAGTATTGGATTGATGAAATTGTAAATCAATATAATGGAATTAAAGGCATGTCAAGAATGTCTTCAAAACAAAAAAATTTTTTTAATAAGGTTAATAATTTAATTAAAAATATTATTAGATATGAAAATACAAATAAATAATATTATATTTAATATTTAAAAGAAGTTATGCTATAATTTCTTCGTTGGAAGAAGTGGTGATAAACTCATCTCTCACCTCATGTGAAATACCATGTTGGTCTATACATTTTTAGTGAGGTGGGTTTTACTTTTAAATAAAATCCACTTTTTTTGATTTATATTTTTATATCAATATTTTATATTGGAGGTTTTTCTTATAGTAAGACCAAGACGAAGACCAAGACGTCATATAGACCTTGTCAATAATAATATTCATTTTCGTGAAGTTATGTTAGTTGGTGAAGGCACAAAAAGAATAATATCAACTTATGAAGCTCAGAAGTTAGCTAATAATCAAAACCTTGATTTAGTTATTGTGCAGGCAAAAACTAAACCACCAGTGGCTAAGATTATGAACTGGGGAAAGGCTAAATTTCAACGTCAAAAAAAAGCCCGTGAAAATAAGAAGAAGCAAGTTACGATTCAAATTAAGGAAGTTCGTCTAAGCCCTGTTATTGGAGAGGGAGATTTTCAAACTCGAAAAAAAGCAGCAACTAAATTTTTATCTTCCGGAGATAAAGTTAAGCTAAATCTTCGTTTTCGTGGAAGAATGATGACTCATAAAGATATTGGTCGTAACGTTTTATTAAGGATGGCTAATGAATTAAAAGATCTTTCTAATGTTGAACAAAAGCCAAAAATGTTAGGACGCCAAATGTCTTTATTACTTTCTCCTAAACGGGAGGTTATTAAAAAATTAAGAGTGGAAAAAAAGAATGAAGTGAGGAAGGAAAAAAATGCCAAAAATGAAAACTAAGAGAGCTGTCGCTAAAAGGTTTAAGAAAACTGCCTCTGGCGGATTGAAATCGGCAAGAGCTTTTACATCTCATCGTTTTCATGGAAAAACGAAAAAACAGCGTCGTCAATTACGTCGGCCAGTCATGAGAAAAAAAGGCAACATTAAACATTATTCACAACTCTTTAGTAAATAATAAAATAATTAAGGAGAAGGATTATGAGAGTTAAAAATACAAATACAACTCGTAAGCGACGCAAAAAATTTGTGAAATTAGCAAAGGGTTATCGTGGACAAAGACACATAAATTTTAAGGTTGCTAAACAACAAGTTTGGAAGTCCTATCTTTATGCTTACCGTGATCGTAAAAAAGTTAAGCATGATTTTAGAAAATTATGGATTTCTCGTATTAATGCAGCTGTTCGTATTAATGGCGTTTCTTATTCACAATTTATGCACGGGTTAAAGTTAGCTAATGTTAATTTAAATAGAAAAGTTTTATCTGAATTAGCTATATCTGACCCCCATGCTTTTTCTAATTTAGTAGAAACTGCAAAAAAAGGAATTTCTGCTCCTACTAGAAAAGCAGCAACTTTAGAAACAAAAATTAAAATAAAAAATATCCCTAAAAATAAGAATAAAGCTAAAACTAAAAACCAGTCTGCGACTTCTAAAAAAACTGCTTTGGCAAAAAATAAGAAAAAAATTGCTAATACAAAGGCTCCTTCTGAAGAAAAAAACAAGCAAAAGCTTGCTAAGCCAAATGATAAGTCTACTGTAAAAGAAATTAAAACTTATTTAGACCAAAACAATATTAAATACACTTCAAAACTTAAAAAGGCTGATTTACTTAAGCTTGTTAAATAATCTTATGAAAATTAAGATTATATGAATAAAAATGCCAGCTAAAATTAAAGCTGGCATTTTTAGTTTATTTAAAATTAAGATTTAAAAGTAAATTATCTGGTTTATTTTAAAAATATAAATTATTTAATTTTTTATTGGTTACCAGAAACCGAAGAAGTTTTCTTTGAAGTATTATTAAGCAAATATTGGTTTAAAGCGTTTTTAAGTTGAGGATAATCATCGGTTTTTATTTTTACATCATTTTTATTTAGAACTTTCCCAATAAGGCTTTGTACTCTTTTACTTGATCCAGAGCTATTAAGCCATTTATTAGCTAATTGATCGCTTAAAACGTTTCGATAATTATTTAATCCTTCTTTTTTGTTCCTAGAATTTAATTTTATTATTAAATAATTAGAATTTTCTCGAACAGGCTTTTGTGTATAGGAACCAACCTTTAATTTTTTAGCTGCTTGGATAACAGAAGAAGACGTAAATTGCGAAGTTGAATTAAATTCTGGTAAATTACCATTTTTAGAAATTAAGTATTTGTCATCCGATTTTTTTCTAACTTCATTTTGAAAATTAGCTCCCTTTTTTAGGTCATTTAATGCTTGATTTATTTTTTGTTTATTTGATGTTTTTATAACAGAAACTTTCATCTCAGGAGCAAAATTTTTATAAGCATTTTTAAGTTGGGATTCCTTAATTTTGTGATGATCTTTAGCCGCTTCAGTTAAAAGCATTTGAGTTTTTAGTTGTTTTAGGAACTTTTTATTAGTTAGGCGTTGTTGACTTAATAAACTATTCCATTGGCTACCATATTGGGCTCTTTCTTGATTATAAGCTGATTGTACTTTACTAGACGGTACTTTATTACCATATAATCTATTAAGAGATTGATTTGTTACCATTGAGATAAGAGCATTTTTTCCAGCGGACGTTTTAGTTACAGATGACATATATTTTTTTTCTGTTATTGAACCAGATTTTGAAGTAACAAGGACATTAGATGAATTTGTAGCGAGATAGATGCCCCCTCCAAGAAATAGGACAATAATAATGGCCCATATAAATTTGCGCATTAATTTCCTCCAATGCTGAAATTATTGAGATAATTTATTTTTTATTTACTTTATATTGATAAATTTTTTAGCAGTTAGCCAATTTGGTAAAAAGAAAAATTTAAGGTTCATATAAAATATATAATTAATTTTTTTAAAATTGTTTTTTTATTGATTTTGCTATAGATTCATATTTTTCTTTATTGTATTTGGCAGAATTATCTTTTTCTTGACCTAATGTTAATCCATCATCCTTATATCTCGGTATAATATGCCAATGAGAATGAGGAACTGATTGACCTGCTGCAGCCCCATTATTACATAAGATATTCAGACCTATTATATGTGGATTGGATTTTTTTATAGCTCTTGCAATAATCGGTATTTTCGGTAAAACCTTAGATGCAAGGTCTTGATCATAATCAAAGATATTTTTTATATGTTTTTTGGGTAAAATGAGTGTGTGTCCTGGGGTTTCTTGAGAAAGATCAAGAAAAGCTAACACATATTCATCTTCATAAATTTTATAGCATGGGATTTTTCCCTTAATTATTTTATCAAAAATATCTAGCATACAACTATTATATAATTTTGAAAATTTCTCTGTTAAAATTTAAAAATAAATTATGACATTAAAAGTAAAAAAAATCACTGGCGGATATAGTTCAACGAATATTATAAATAAAATTAATTTTGAAGTTAATTCAGGCGAATTAGCTGCCCTAATTGGATTAAACGGTTCGGGTAAAACAACCATAATAAATCATATAGTAGGCTTATTGCATGCTAAAAAGGGTGATATATATTTTAATAAATTTAATATAAATGTTGACACTGAACGATACCATCATAATCTTGCCTATATACCTGAAATTCCAGTTGTGTATAAGAATTTAACTTTATTAGAACATATTCAGGTTACAATTGCTGCTTATAATTTAAATATCATTAAAGCGAATCGAATGGCCCAAAAATTATTGAAAATTTTTCATTTAAATAATAAAGAAAATTGGTTTCCACAAGATTTTTCAAAAGGTATGCGCCAAAAAGTAATGATTGTTTGCGCACTTTTAAGCAAAGCGCCCTTGCTTATCATTGATGAGCCTTTTATCGGCCTTGATCCTCTAGCAAAATATGATTTAATCAAAATTATTAAACAAAGAAAGAACAAGGGATCAACTATTTTATTGAGCACTCATACATTAGAGGGAATATTTAATTTAGTTGATAAATTTTTGCTTCTTGATAGAGGGACTCTTAGAGCGAAAGGAAATTTTAAACAAATTTTATCTCAATTTAAGGGCTCTAGAAACCTTAATGATATTTATTTTAAATTAGGCCAAGAAATAGAGAACTCAAAAAATGAATAAAATTTTTAATAGAAGGAAAGATTTAATTCGAAGACAAAATTTTCTGTATTTAAGAAGGATTTTTAATGAACAATTTATTAGTTTTCTTTTTTTAGCCTTAATTTTAGCTAGCTATTATTATATTAAAAATATTGATGATTTTATTTTAATTCCTGGTATTAGGGTATATTTATTAATTTACAGTTTTTTTATTTTATCTTTTGGAAATATTGCTACTTATTTAGAAAAAGCGGATGAAGTTTTTTTAATTGATAACCCTAAAATTATAAAAAAACATTTAAAATTATGTTTTATATATTCTACTTTTAGGAATATTTTCTTGCAATTTTTTTTAAATTTATTAATCCTTCCTTTTTTAATTCAATTATTTGATTTAAAAATTATTTTTCTTTACTTTATCTTTTTTTTGTGCTTAAAAGTGGTTTTTTTATCGATTAGGTACTTAAAATTTTTTGATAAAACTTTTATAAATTTGAGATACGTAATTAAAGTTGAAAATAAAAGAGTTTCTAAAATAAATAATTTTTTGAGTTTTTTTACAAACGTTAAAGATATAAAAAAAGAAGAAAAACCTACCAAATTATGGAATTTGGTTATCAAATTTTTTCCTAAATATAATTTAAGCTATAATTGGATTCTTTTTGTGAGAAACTTTTTTAGAAGTAAGAGATTCATTCAACCAATTTTTGTGACCTGTTTTTTGTTTTTATTTTTAATTTATTTTTCTAAAAATTTAATAATATCAGGAATTTTCTCTGTTTTAGGAATTTTTGTTGTTTCTTTTCAATTGAGGCCGCTTTTTAATTATTCTAATAATAATATTATGGTTAGAATATATCCTTATGATCTAAAAAAGAAAACATTAGATTTTAAAAAGTTAGCAGCTGGAGTGATATTTTTTATTACTTTATTTTTTATAATTTTTTTAGTAATCTCTCACCCAATTTTGGATAACATTTATTGGGTAGTTATCGATTTATTTTTATATTGGCTAGTTATTAACAAATATTTATTATATTTAGTAAAATCAAGACGTGAGAGTAAGGAAAAAAAAATGGACTGATCCTTTTATCAAAGCCCACAAAAGTTTTATTATTAATGATTCAAAAGCCTGCTTTATGAAAAATAAATGGGTTAATGTTTTTAAGAATCAAAATCCAATTTATTTAGAAATAGGTTCTGGTAAAGGTAAGTTTCTTTTTGGGAATGCTTTATTATATCCAAAAATAAATTTTATCGGTTTAGAAACACAAAAAACACCAATTGCTATAGGGGCGAGAAGAATTTTCTTTTCTCATAAAAAGCTAAATAATGTAAGACTTATTTTAGGGAATGCGTCAAATTTAAAAAGATATTTTTCTTCACACGAGATTAAAAAAATATTTCTTAATCATAGTGACCCCTGGCCTAAAACTAGACATGAAAAAAGAAGGCTAACTTCTTCTCAATTTTTAAAATTATACCATTATCTTCTTCCGAGAAATGGGGAGATTGAGTTAAAAACAGATAATTTGGGTTTTTTTGAATATTCTTTATATAATTTTTCTAAATATAATTTTTCTTTTTCAAAAAAAGAAATTAGTTATGATTTGCATCATGAATTAGGAAAAAAAATTTATAATATTAAAAGTGAATATGAAGAAAAATTTGAAAATATGGGCATGCGTGAATTTTGGGTTAAAGTACATAATGGTTAGTATCGATACATCGACAACTAAATTTAATTAAATTAGATTTTCGTTTTAATCGGTATTTTCTATTTTTAGTTTGAACAGTTAATGATAAAAAAATTTTTAAATTTATATTTACTTTTGTTTTAAGATATAAATATGCTTATTGCAGATTATAATACTAATACTTTAATGATTTTTGTAGCTCCTGAAAAAAAGGAATCTTCTTTTGAAAAAAATAAAGGAGTTGTTAGAATTTTTGATCCTGTTAATAATAAGACTTTAGGCTATAATTTTTTAGGAATTCTTGGTTTTAAAAAAAGTGGCCCTATTTTATTAGATAAAAAAATGGTCGAAAAATTAAATAAGATTTTATTAAGGGCTGGATTTAAAGATGAATTAATAGCTGATATAAGTCCAAAGTTTGTTATCGGTAAAGTAGATTCTTTATCTGAACATCCTAAGTCAAAACATTTAAAAATAGCACAGGTGGATATAAATAAAAAAGAAGATATTCAACTGGTCTCTGGTAGTCCTAACATTTCGGTGGGCATAAAAACTGTTGTCTGTTTACCAGGAGCAATGATGCCGTCAGGACAAATTATCTGGCCAGGGAAATTATTAGGCATAGATTCATACGGTATGATGGCTTCTCCTAGAGAACTAAACCTTAAAAACGCTCCTAATCGGCCGGGATTAATAGTTTTACCTACTAATTTTGGCAAAATAGGCGAGCCCTTTAATTTTCAAAGAGGAAACAAATTGGAGTTTAAAAAGTAAATAATGACTAATTATTATTTTGTGGGTATAAAAGGGACTGGAATGTCTAGTTTAGCTTTAATTTTACATGAAAGAGGGGACCATGTATCTGGATCAGATATTTCTAAAGAAACTTTTACCCAGATTCCTTTGAATAAAGCTGGTATTCAAATTACAGACTTTAATCCTAAATGGATTAAAAAGAGTTATGTCCTAGTTAAGGGTAATGCCTTTTCTGATAAAAGTCCCCAAATACTCCAAGCTAAAAAATATGGAAACAAAATTTTAAGTTATCCAGAAGCTGTTGAGAAAATTATAAAAAAACATTATTCGATTGCTATTGCGGGAACACATGGTAAGACTAGTACCACCGGTCTTTTATCACATATTGTTTCTAATAAGAAACCGACTAGTTTTTTAATTGGTAACGGAACGGGAGAAGGGATACCCAATTCAAAATATTTTATAGTTGAAGCTGATGAATACAGAAGGCATTTTATGTCTTTTACTCCTAATATTGCTGCAATTTTAAATATGGATTGGGATCATCCGGATTATTTTAAAAATGTTTCACAAGTTGAAACTGCTTTTTCTGAATTTGCTAATAAAGTAAAAAATGCAATTTTTATTTTTGGAGATAATAAAAATCAATTGGAAAAAATATCCCCCTTAAAAGCTCATAAATTTAGTTTTGGCTTTAATAAATATAATGATTTCGTTATCACCAATGTAAATAAAATAACTACGGGTAGCTATTTTACTATACAAAAAAAGAAAAAAGCTTTAGGCCGATTTTTTACAAAATTAGAAGGTAATTACGGAATAATTGATACCACAGCAGCTGTTATTATTGCGGATTATATAGGACTTAATCAGGAACAAATTCAAGAAGGTATTAAAAATTATAATGGTACTAAAAGACGTTTTAATATAAAATACCTTAATAATTTTATAATAATTGATGATTATGCTCATCACCCTCATGAAATTGAAGCTACTATTTCAGCTGCTCGGCAGAAATTTCCGCATAAAAAACTAGTAGCTATCTTTCAGCCCCATACTTATTCTCGCGTCAAAACGTTTAAACAAGGATATATATCAGCCTTAAAGAAAGCTGATACTTCTTATTTAACACCTATTTTTGGTTCTATAAGAGAAAAAAACGGTCATATTAGAAGTCAGGACATTTTAAAAGAGCTACCTAATAATGGAGGTCTAATTACTAAAGATGATATAATTAAAAAATTAGGTTTAGAAAGAAACTCGGTTCTTCTTTTTATGGGGGCGGGGGATATAGAAAAATATGAAAAGGTTTTTTTAAAAACTTTTAAATCCTTATGATAAATTTTTTAAGCTATTTTTTAATTCAATATTTAAAAATAAAATAAATAACCTAAAAATAAGATTAGTAAAAATAATTAAAAGCTAGTATAATGTTTTCAGAAACAGAAAAGGAGGTAAGAATGCAGAATTTTCAGGATAATCGAACTGTAAAAGATGTCACTGCATCTGCCAATGAATCTAGTTTAGCTTCTTTTTTTCAAAAGACGTATGCTTATATGGGTATTTCTTTACTATTAACGTTTGGAATAGCTTATATAATGGCTTATCCACTTCATTCACAACTTGTTGGTTTACGATCCAACATGCTAACGTGGATAATTTTATTTGGCGCCCAAATAGCCCTTATTTTCTTGATTAATCGAAATGCTTTAAAAAATACTTCGAAAGCTGTAGGTGGTTTAGTTGCTTTTGCCGTCATTGAAGGTATCTTTTTTGGTACCATACTTTCTATGTTTTCTGCTCAAGCAGTTGTGTCTGCTTTTCTAGTTGCTACAGTTGATTTTGGGGGGATGGCACTATATGGATTTTTTACAAAAAGGAATCTATCTAATTTTGCCCCTATACTTTTTGGAGGATTAATAGCTCTTATTATAGGATCAATCGTTAGTATTTTCTTACACTCAACGGGCCTTTATTTTATTATCACTATTGTAGGTGTTTTGATTTTTAGTGGATATGCAGCTTTTGACCACCATAATTTAAAAAGAATGTATTTTGCTTTACAAAGTCAAGGCATGAATACAACTAATGGTTTAGCTATTTCTGGTGCTTTGATGCTTTATTTAGATTTTATTAACTTATTTATCTATTTCCTTCAACTTTTTAGTTTTGCCAATAGAAGTTGATTTTTATAGGTAGATACTTTATCCTAGAAATCGCTCCTTATTTAGAGGCGGTTTTTTTAATGGACAATTTTAACCAAGAATATAAAAATAGAATTACTTTTGCAATTATCTCTCATCCTGATGCTGGTAAAACCACCCTTACTGAACATTTTTTATTACATGGTGGAATTATTCGTCAGGCTGGCACCATAAAAGGGAGGGGGTCAAAAAACCATAAAATGGCTTCTTCTGATTGGATGGAAATTGAAAAAAAGAGAGGAATTACTGTAACTTCTTCGGTCTTACAGTTTAACTATAAGAATAAAAGAATTAATATTTTAGATACCCCAGGCCATGAGGATTTTTCTGAAGACACTTATAGAACATTAATGGCTGTTGATTCCGTAATTATGGTTGTTGATTCTACAAAGGGTATTGAATCTCAAACAAAAAAGCTTTTTCAAATTGTGTCTAAAAGACATATCCCTATTTTTACTTTTTTTAATAAATTAGATCGTGATGGCCGTTTACCCTTAGATTTAATTGACCAATTAGAGAAAACTCTTGGTATAGAAGCTTCAGTGTTTAATTGGCCAATCGGGTCTGGTTCTTCTTTGCAGGGTCTTTATAATATAAAAGAAAGTAAAATAATTAAATATTCTAATAATAAAGGCCAAAGGGATAAAACAATATTAAATCAAGCTTTAGAAGAAATAGAGTTAATAAAAGATGCTGGCAATAAATTTGATAAAAATAAACTGCAAGAGGGAAAACAAACTTTAGTTTTTTTTGGATCAGCTTTAACAGATTTTGGAATCAAAGAATTACTTGATGAATATTTAAAGTATGCTTTGCCGCCTCAAGCTAAACAAACTATTGATAAAAAATTTGTTTACCCAGAAAATAAACAATTTACTGGTTTTGTTTTTAAGATTCAAGCTAATATGAATCCTCGGCATCGGGATCGTATCGCCTTTGTCCGAATAGTTTCTGGAACATTTCATAAGGGTATGGAAGTAACTCTAGCTTCTAATGGAAAAACGATTAGACTTAATAACGTTACTCAATTTTTGGCTGATGAACGTGAAAATATTAAGACCGCAGTCGCTGGAGATATTATCGGTTTATACGATACTGGGAATTTCCAAGTTGGGGACTCCATTTATTCTGATAAGAAAAAAATTGAATTTAAGCCGCTACCCACTTTTACTCCTGAAATTTTTAGTAGAATTATTCCAAAAGATGTCATGAAACAAAAAACTTATCATAAAGGAATAAGACAATTAGTTCAAGAAGGGACAGTACAGCTTTTTAGGTCTTTTCATAGTCAAGATTATATTATAGGTGCGGTTGGCCAATTACAGTTTGAAGTTTTTCAATTTAGAATGCGTAGTGAATATCATTCAGAAGTTATTTTTGAAAATTTAGGACAAAAAATTGCCCGGTGGATAAAACCTGATCAAGTAGATGCAAAAATGAATAATAGTCGTTCCCTTTTAGTAAAGGATAAAAATGATGAGCCGGTTATTTTATTTGAAAATCAGTTCGCTCTAAATTGGTTTAAAAATGAATATCCTAAGGTTAATTTGCAAGCTAAGCTATAATAATGATTTAATGATCAAGTTTTATATGTTTATCCATTTCATAATTAAGCATATGATCTACTGTAATGTTGCCTGAGTTATTTTTATGTCCTTTAACCCAACGAAAAGATAAGTTTTTATCTAGCTTTTTATAAATAGGATAAAGAGCCTTCCAAGTTTTTAAATTAGGTCTGTTTTTTTTCGTTTGAATCCAGTGTTCAATCCATTTTTTTTCCAACGGATCTATAACATAGTGAGAATCACTTACTAGGGTAATAGGCTTATTAGAAAATTTTTTTATTGATAATATTTTTTTTAAAGCAAAATAAACAGCTGTTAATTCCATAGCGTTGTTGGTAGCGCCAAATTCAAAACCTGAATCTTTTATTTTTTTATTATTACCATATAAAATTAAATAAGCCCATGCAGATAAGTCTTCTTTTTTAACATGTTGCCCTAATTTATTTCCGGTGTTTCTATTTCCACCATCAGTATAAACAAAAATTCTTAGATTATTCATAATTTTATTATCGTTACATTGTAATTTAATTTTTCGTATTGTTAAAATAAATTGATGAAAAAAAAGGTTAAACAGTTAGATTGGTTCATTTTTGGCCCCTTTATTTTCCTAAGTTTATTAGGAATTATAATAATTTTTTCTGCATCTGCAGGTTTTTCAGGTTCACCTTATACTTTTTTATTTAAACAGTTTACCTTTTTTATTATCAGTTTATTAATAATATTCTTTTTTTATTTTTTTGGTAAGTTATCATGGATATCTTCCATTAGAAATAATTCGATTATTTTATTGCTTGTTTTTTTGTTACTCATTTTTGCCAGGATTAGTCCTCCTACTGCAGGGACCGGAGCTCACGGATGGATCAATTTATATTTTCTTAACATCCAGCCTGCAGAATTGTTTAAAGTTTCTGTTATTTTATATTTATCGGCCTTATCAGCAGAAAAAATGAGGAGAAGAACTAAAAAACGTGTTTTTCCTTTAGAAAATACTAATAGTAATGAGGAAAAGACTCTTTTTGGTTTCAGATGTTCCCAACTTTTTTTTATACTATTAAATCTAATTTTAATAGCCAGCATGCCTGATTTTGGTAATTTTTTTATTGCCTTATTTTTAATATTAATTGTTATCTTATCTTCAGGCATTAAAACTAGATATATTTTATTAATTATTGCTCTAATAACTATAGGTTATGTTTTATTGCCAACCCTTTTAAAAATATTACCAAATAGTTTTTTAAATGGGCAGTATTCTTTAAAAAGATTTTTAATTTTTTTAAATCCTTGGCCTTATGCCCATAAAGAATCTCTTCAATTAATTGATTCTTTTTACGCTATATCACGAGGAGGATTATTTGGGACTGGTTTAGGAAATTCAATCGAAAAAATGGGATATCTTCCTGAACCTAATACAGATTTTATCATGTCTGTTCTTATAGAAGAGTTGGGGACAATTTGGCTTATTATAATTATTGGTTTAATTTTAATGATGATTGGTAGAATTTTTTATATTTCTTTTCATTTAAAAAATAATTTTGCAAGAATTTCGCTTTTTGGTATTGCTAGTTATTTTTTTATTCAAGTACTAGTTAATTTGGGAGGTATTATTAGTGTTATTCCAATGACTGGGGTTACATTTCCGTTTATATCTTATGGGGGATCTTCGATGTTAGTGAATTCTATTTCAATTGGTATAATTTGCCTTATATCTAGAGATTATAGAAATAGAAAAATAAAATAAACAGAGGATAAAAATATGCGAGTTATTTCAGGAAAAAACCGTGGTTTTCATTTAAAAATGGTTCCTACAAAATTAACAAGACCAACAACGGATAAGGTAAAAGAAGCCATGTTTTCGATGATAAATACATATATTGATAAAGCAAAAGTATTAGACCTTTATGCTGGTTCTGGTGCTTTGGGTATTGAGTCCCTTTCTCGAGGTGCTTGCATGACTTATTTTGTTGATAAGATGCCTCTCGCTATAAAAACTATAAAAAGTAATCTTAAATTTTCAAAGAATTATCACAATTATAAGATCTTAAGAAAGCCAGCAGGCCAGGCATTAAAAATTTTTCAATTACATAAAATAAAATTTAATCTTATTTTTTTAGATCCGCCTTATGCTAAACAACATGTTGTTAAAGACCTCTTTAGCATGTATTTTAAAGGCCTTTTAATGAATAATTGTGTCATTATATGTGAAACTAATAGACATGGATTTAATTTTTTGGAAGATAATTTACCTAATATGTTTAATATTACGAAAAGAAAAAGGTATGGTATAACTTATCTGACTATTTGTAAATTAAAAGGGAATGGAGACTAGCTATTTGAAAGAAATAAAAGCGACAATTCCAGGTTCTTATGATCCTTTGACTCTAGGCCATTTAAATATAATTAAAAGAGCAGCAAAAATTTTTAGCAAGGTTATAGTAGGCGTAGGTTTAAATACAAGCAAATCATCTTTATTTACAACTAAAGAAAAACTTAAATTAATCCAAGAAAATATTAATGATCAAAATAATGTTTTTGTGGTTACGATACCTAAACTTACAGTAGATTTTATGAAAAGTATTCATTCTTCAGTAATTGTTCGAGGAATCCGTAATGTTAAAGATTATGAATATGAACGAGATATTGCGGAAATTAATCGTAGATTAGGTGAAGTTGAAACAATTTTATTACCATCAAGAGCTAAATATCAGGATATTTCTTCATCAAATTTGAAAGAAGTTGCTAAATTAGGAGCAGATATTTCTCATTTTGTTCCTAAAAATGTAGCTTATTTATTAAAAACTAAATTAAAAAAATAGAAGATTAAATATAAAGTTCAATGAAAAAAAAGAAGAATACAAGAAAAATTTTAATAATCATCTTTTTTTTACTATTTGTGTTATTTATTTTTTATTTATTTTTGCCAGCTAAAGCTTATGTAGAAATGCCCGGTAAAGCAACTGATGTTAGAAGAGTAATGAAAGTAGGAAAAAAACGTGATAAGACTCGAGGAAACTTGAGGTTTGTATCTGTATATTTGTTTCCAGCAAGAAATATTGATTACATTAAAAGATTTTTTAATCATACAATTTCTATCGAAACAAAGAAAAGTGTTCAAGGTAATTATAATTCAAGGATTTATAAGGTACTTAGCGAACTCCAGATGAAAAACTCGATTTTATCAGCTGAAAAGGTTGCTTTCAACGCAGCCAATAAATCTTCACAAATAAAAACTTATTATCAGGGTATTTATGTTTTAGATGTTAATAAAAATTCAAATTTTTTTAATAAAATTAAAATTGGGGATGTAATTACTAAAATAAATCATCATCATTTTAACAGGGCTTCTGGTTATCAAAATTATTTAGCTTATATGCCTGTAGGTAAAAAAATTATCTTAACGGTTCTTAGAAAAAATAAAAAAATAAACTTTTCTGGTAAAGTTGTTCATCTGCCTAAAACGAAAAACGATTCTTATCCTCAGGGAAGAAATGGTATTGGAGTTTCTCTTATAAATGATGTTAATTTTAAAACTAAACCAAAAATTAGGATGAATACTAAAAAAATTTCGGGGCCTTCTGGAGGGTTAATGTTTTCTTTACAATTATATTCACAATTAACAGGCCAAAATATAAAGAAAAGTAGAAATATTTCAGGTACGGGAACCATTAATAAAAAGGGTAAAGTTGGCGAAGTTGGAGGTATTTCAAAAAAGTTAATTGCAGCTCAAAAAGCTAAATCTAAGGTTTTTTTAGTACCATATGTTAAAGCAACTTCGCAACATTTGAAAACAGATGGAGGAAAAACTAATTGGCAGGAAGCCAAGGAAACAAAGAAAAAATTTTCTTTAAAAATTAAGTTAGTTCCAATTAGTAGTTTTAGTGAGGCATTAGATTCTTTAAAAAAGTATTAATTTATTATAATTTAAAAAAATATGATCTAATAAATTAAGCAATAAAAGCTTATATATATAACATTAAAGGATAAAAAATGGAAAATAATAAATTGGTTAAAATTGTTAGTGTCCTAGATAAAAGAGTAAGTAAAAAAAATCATGATTTACTCTCTATAATTAGGGAAATAAATGATAAATCTATTAATAAATTTTTTGATTCCTTTGAAGCAAAAGGGGGCAAAAAGAGGGAAGTTGTCTCTGCTTTAAATTTATTTTTTGCAAAAAAGTTTGCTGATGATCGTGTGTGGAATGATAAAATGACCCCTCCTGTTGTAGGGGATCTGGTTGCACTTATTAGTAATAGATTGGGTTTGATTAAAAGGGGTATCACAATCGTAGATCCAAATGTAATATTCCCTGATTTCATTTTTCAATTTTTAAGTCATTTTAATCTTCCTTTTTTTGCTAGTTCTTCTATACCAGAAGTTAGGCAGTCAACAAAATACCTTTCTAATTTGTATAACTTTAATTTATCGAAAGAACAAAATTATAATCTTCTGATAAGCCGCTTTTCAGAAAAAGATTTTAAGGAAAAATCAGGTAAGGTTTTTGGGGGGAATTTAATAGCCAAGAACGGATATGCTATTTTGTTAATTAACAATCAATTTTTACAAAACAAAATTTTTATAGAATTTTTACAAATTTATAATTATTTTCAATTAATTGGCATTATTAAATTACCTGAAAATTTTTTTGTTAACAAAAAATCTTCTTTAAGCCTTCTAATTTTAAAAAGAAAAGTAGATAATAAAAAAGTAGATATTCCTGTTTTGCTTTCGCAAATGCCGGAACTTTCAAATAGAAAAAATTTTTCAGTTTTTCTTTCAAAATTATCTAAATGGAAAAAAATAATATGAGGTATCAAATAGTATGAACAAAATATTAGCAGTAAATGCAGGATCATCTTCCTTAAAATTTAAATTAATGGAAATGCCTAAGGAATCTTTAATAGCAAAAGGTTTAATTGAAAGAATAGGCGGAAAACTAAACAATGAAAATAATATCTCTATTAAGTTTAGTGGAAAACAATATAAACAAAAGCATCAGTTAAATAATCATGAACAAGCTATTAATGTAATGCTTAATGATTTTAAAAAATTTGGAATAGTTAAAAATTTTAAAGAAATAAAGGGGGTCGGCCATCGGATAGTGTCTGGAGGAGAAATTTTTAAGCATTCAGAAATTGTTAATAAAGATGTTTTAAATAAAATCGAAAAGCTTTCAGATTTTGCTCCCTTACATAATCCTAGTGAAGCGTTAGGAATAAAAGCTTTTTCTAAGGTAATTCCTCATGCACTTGAAGTAGCTGTCTTTGATACTGCCTTTCATCAAACGATGCCAAAAAGTAATTTTCTTTATGCCGTTCCTTATAAATATTACCAAAAATATGGTGCCAGGCGTTTTGGAGCTCATGGAACTTCGCATAAATACGTTTCTAAAAGAGCTGCTGAATTTTTAAATAAACCCCTTAATAGTCTTAAACTAATTACAATGCATCTTGGAGCTGGAGCTTCTGTGGCAGCTATTAAATATGGTAAATCCATTGATACCTCGATGGGTTTTTCCCCTCTTGCTGGTTTGGTAATGGGAACTCGTTCAGGAGATGTAGATTATTCATTAGTTAACTATATTAAGGAGAAAGAGAAGCTAACCGATGATCAAATGTTAGATATTCTTAACCATAAATCCGGTTTATTGGGGATATCTAACATTTCTTCTGATATGCGTGATTTAACAAAAATATATGATACAAATAGTTTTGCTAAATTAGCTATTGATATGTTTGTTAAACGAGTGTTGGAATATATAGGAAAATATTATTTTGAATTACAGGGAGTAGATGCTTTAATTTTTACGGCTGGTATTGGAGAAAATTCAATTCCAATACGTAAAATGATTGTAGATAAATTAAATTTCCTTGGAGTTAAGATCAATGAAAAAGCTAATAATAATCATGGGAAAGAAGCGTTAATTTCTACTACTGATTCTCCAATAAAGGTTTTAATGATCCCTACAAATGAAGAGCTTGAAATAGTTAGAGATGTTCAATCTTTCTTAAACAAACAAAATTAAAATTTTAATTTAAAAATTAGAATAGTTTTTAGTTATCTGTAAATGGATTATAAATTTCAAATTATTAATAGATAAGGTTAAAAAATTTTTAATTAGAATTGTTCCCTTTTAATTTCTGGAATTTTTTGTTTTTAAAATATAAATAATTAGTAATAGTAATAGGTTATAAAAAATCTCCTACATTTTCTGAAGTTAGGTTTCTTATCTAATTATCAATTAATTATAAATGAAAAATGATAAAAAACGTGAAATTTTATTTGCAAAAAATAAATATAAAAAATAAAAATCTATTATTAATATTTCTTTTATTAGTTTTAATAATAGTTTTTTTGCTATTTATTAATGTTAAAGTTCATCAAGAAAGTTATCAAAATTCTCTTCAGTCTATGGATCCTGATGATAAAACTTATAAAATAATTAAGATAGAAAATAATTCCTCTATTAATAAAATTGCTCATGAATTATATAAAGCGGGTTTAATAAAAAAAGATAAATATTTTTTACAATACGCCAAAAATAATCAATTTAGTAATGGCCAACTTAAATATGGCGTTTTTTATTTACGGAAATCAGAATCAATCCCTGAAATTTATAATATTTTAAAAAAAGGGCCTAACGTTCAAAATTATCGAAAATATTTTATTAAGACAAGAATAAATTATGCAAAAAAATTAGAAAAAGAATACCATATATTGCCATCAATAAATTTAGCGCAAACGATTTTAGAATCAAATTGGGGCAGTAGCCTTTTAGCGTCAAAATATAATAATTATTATGGTATTAAAAGCCAAAAAGGGCAAAAGAGCGTAACTTTAAAAACCCGTGAATATATTAATAATCAAACTGTAATTAAAAGAGCTAATTTCGCTGTTTATAAAAGTTGGAAAGAGGGGATGAAAGCTCATGCAGAATTTATCTTTAAGGGAACAAAATTAAATTCTACCCAATTTAAAGATGTTTTAGCAGCTAAAAATTATAAAATGCAAGCTAATGCTTTGGTAAAGGATGGCTATGCAACCGATCCTAATTATGCTGGTAAATTAATTTCTATAATAAATGCTTATAAACTTAATAAATATGATTAATAAAATAAAATTTTAATAGCATAACTAAAAAAGAAGCCTTTTAAGCTTCTTTTTTTAGTTAAATGCTAAAAGCTATTTTTGCCTATCCTTGCTATCCTTATATTTATGTCTTTTCCACATGTAAAATTTTTACAGTAATTTTTTGTTTATTTGGTAAAGGTATTTCTACTGTATCATTAGTTTTATGATCTAATAGACTTTTTCCAATTGGAGAATCATTAGATATTTTTCCAGAAGAAGGATCAGATTCAGCTGAACCTACAATTTTGTAACTTTCTTTTTCTCCATCAGGAAGTTCTTTAAAGGTTACTTTTTTTCCAATTGTTATAACGTTTTTTGAAACTGATGAAGAATCCACTACTTTAGCAAATTGGGTCATATGTTGTAATTGTTTTATTCGTCCTTCAACAAAAGCTTGTTCATCTTTAGCTGACTGGTATTCTGAGTTTTCCGATAGATCACCAAAAGAACGAGCCTTTTGAATTTTATCAGTAATATTAGGGCGTTGGTTATTAATTAAATCATTAAGTTCCTTTTTCAATTTTTCCAAACCTTCAGCGGTCATTGGAAAACTTTTTTCTTTGTTCATTGGTTTCCTTCTTACTTAATTTTTAAAAATATAAATTATAATCACTAAAAAAAATGACTTTTTTAGCAAAAATCTAGAATAGCATAACATTTTTTTATGGTCTGTCAAGATTTTAGTTTTATCAAGCTTTTTTAATTGTCTTATGATTATATGAATTAACTAATAAAACTATTATTAATGTAGATAAACTAATAATTAAAGATAATCTAAAATATGGTTCTCGATAAGATATAGTTACTTTTTGTTTTCCTTTTTTTAGTTTAAAACCCAAAAAATATTTGTCTATAGTTATGGGATTTCTCTCTTTTCCATTGATATAAGCATGCCAGCCTTTTGCTTTAGGAATGGTTGTCATTAAAACATTATTCTTATTTGTATTGTTTATAATTCCTGTTATTTTGGTTTGTGAAAAAGAAATATGTTTTAAACTTTTTTGTTTTATTTTCGAAACCTCTTTTTTTAGTTTTTTGTAGTTCATTGAATAAAGCTGAAAATTATTTAAGAAAATATTATTTTTTTTGATATGGAAAGAGACATTTATATTTTTATTTTTATCATTATTTGCTACATTTAAAGGTACAACATCTCTTTGTTCAGCTGATTGTGGAATCTCTTTTCCGTTAATTGAAATCCAAATGTTATTTATATTGAAGGTGTTTGGAATAGTTATATAATAAGAATCATTATTTTTTGGACGAATGTTCATTGATATGATTCCGTCTTCCTGCTTATTTATTTTTTGAGCGTATCCATATAATTTGTTCATCTTTTTTAAATTTTTTGTTCTAAAAAATAATGTTTGTCCTGTTTTTAATAAAGTATTATGACCATTAATTCCGTGCCATAAATTATTAGTAGTTAATAGAGGGTTACCTAATAAAATCTTGTTAGTCGATACATTTTTATTTGCTAGGAACGCAATTGGTAAAACGTTTTTATTTTCATAAGTATAAGTAGAGCGATTTTTGTTTTTTAGCTGATAATTACTTAAATCAGGTCTATAAGCACTCCCCATTTTTTTTGGAGATCCCGAAAGATATCTAGAACTTTTTGGATTTGGAGCAATAAAATATTTCATTGAAAAAAGGGCATCACTTAAAATGGTTCCGTGTGAATAAGAAGTGTAATAATCACTGGCTGTTTGTCCGAAAGCTCCGAATAACTCTGGGGTTAATTTATCTACGGTTGACGAAAAATGCATCCCACCATTATATCCAATTGAATAGGGGTCCCCACGTGTTCGAGAAAATGTTTGACCAACTCGGTAGAAACCTTTTTTTGGCAAGAAATTTGTTGCTTTTTGTAAAGCATTTATTGTTCTTTGGTATTCGCCTTGAGTCAAATAACTAAAATTATTGGTTGATATATATAAATTGCTGGCACTACTTATTAAGGTTATTAAAATTAAAGTAATTAACCATTTATTAGGAGATATTTTTTTTTGGTATAAATAAATAATTATAGTTAAGGATGAAATTATAAAAAAGAGAATAATTTGGGAGGGAGAAATATTATTACTTTTTGCTGATTTATAAATTGTAAATGAAAAAGATGATATTAATATGACAATTAAAAAGGAAATGATAACTGACTTCCAATTAATTATTTTTTCATCTCTAATGCCAAGAGCTGCTAAATAAATAATTATAAAACAGAAAATAAAACTATATCGATAAGGATACCAAGCAGGGTATTGCATCATGTGCAAAAATATATTTAAAGGCTGCCAAACGAAACTTAATAAATAAAATATGATTAGAAATAAAGCTATTGTTTTGGTTAATATTTTTTCTTTTTTGTTGAAAAAGTAAATTATCGTGCCCAAAATATTAATAAAAGGAACAAAGATATTTGCCTGTCCATTTTTCATTTGGTCAAAGTCAAAGGATCCAGGTAACAATTTTAAAATGGTTAAATAACTCTTTTTTGCAAAGCCCCAATTTATTTGACTTAAAATATCCTGACCTTTTCCTTGGGCTAATTGAAAAATTATCGGAATTAAAATTATAGATGATAAAAAAACTGAAACAAACATTGAACCGATAAATTTTGTAAATTTTGTTATTTTAATTTTTTTATTTTCGTTTAAACGGCTAATTTCCCATAAACAAAAAAATGGTAAAAATAATCCGATCATATAAGCAATATAAAAATTATCTATAATTGAAAACGCAAATAATAAAATTAGCGGTAAAAAACGGTTTTGTTTAACTGCGTTTATGGATACTAAAGCTAATAGAGGAAGTAAAATTATTTGATCTTGCCATAATAAATTTACTTGGTTGCCTACCATCCATCCTGATATAGCGTATGAAATAGAAAAGATTAAAGCAAAATTTTTTTTTAACAAAAATTTTTTTATTAAAAAAAATTGCATTGATAAACCAGCTAAGCCAAATCTAAGCACGGTTAGAAATAAAATACCCACCGTAAGATATTTTTGTTTAAAAAATAAAAAAATAAAATTTAAGGGACTTGAAATATAATAGAACCACTCAGAAAACATTTCTCCCCCAAAATTTTTTGAAAAACTATAGAAAATTTGTTCTGGGTGATGGAGAATCGTATTTCTAAAACCTGCAAACATGTCAATATATTGCTGACCTAAGTCAACAGTTAAGATAGAACTATTTCCAAAGGGATAAAAATGCCTAAATATGTAGTAAAATAATACAACAATGGCTGGTATTAAAAAACTTAGTAGGTACTGATTGAAAATTGTTTTTATAAATTTTTTTTTCATTTATTATCTAAAATATTTTACCAGGATTTTTAAGTAAGAATAGTTATAAATTTATTCTTAGAATTAACCGATAGTAAATTAATTGTTATTTAGTAGCTAAAAAAATTATATAACATGTTAAAATTAAATCTGAGTTAAAGTCTGCTCTTGGTAAATGTTCAGGTACCCAAAATTATTTGTTAATATAAACTAAGTTTAATATTTTTAGAGCTTAAAGTTTTTTGTATAACTTTAGGTAATAAAAATAAAATGATTATTTTAATTAGGAATTATTTAAATTTAAATTTATTATAATTATTAAAAGTGTTTAAAAAATTAAAACCAAAAAAAATTAAAATTAAAGAAAATAATATTAATAATAAATCTGTCATTTCTTCTCGTTTAAATATTTTATTAGGGATTGCTGCAGTTTTGCTTTTTGCTTTAGTTATTAGGCTTTCTATTTTGACAATAGTTTCTGGTAATAAATATTCTGCATTAATTAACCAAACAAATAAGACTACAGAAAGTACCGTTAAGCCCCGTGGTTCTATTTATGATTCTCGAGGTAAACTTTTAGTGGGTAATACTTTTATGCCTTCGGTAAGTTTTTTGAGGCCATTAAATATGTCGAATTATAAAATTCATCGAACTGCTAATAAGCTATCAAATTACTTATTTTTAGATACATCTAGTTTAACTTCTCGCCAACAAATTGATTATTATTTAGCAAATAAAAAGAATAATCGATCGGTTTCAAAAAAAGCCCATAGTAGTTCTTATAAAAAAGAAGTTAATTATCTTAAAACTAACCATTTTAGTCTGCCACAACAAGATAAAAATAAAGCTGCTATTTATACTAAAATGGCCGGGACTTCTACTCTTTCAAACGGAATTATAAAAACTAATAATGTTAGTGAAGGAGAAGTTTCTGCAATTGCGGCCAGATTAAAGGAATTTCCAGGGATTAGGATTGATCAAGGATGGAAACGTGATTTTCCGCAAGGAAAAGATTTTAATTCTTTATTAGGGTCTCTTTCATCTACTGGCACAGGCCTTCCTAGTACTGGTTTAAGTAATTATCTTCATGAAGGATATTCTAGAGATGCTACGGTTGGAACTTCGGGGATTGAAAAGCAATATGAAAATATTCTAAGAGGTATAAATAAAAAAACTTCATATACTACTAATTCTAATAATAAAATTGTGGGAAAAAAAGTTATCCAACCTGGGCAAACAGGTAATAATTTAAGATTAACAATTAATTCTAAGTTTGAAAAAGATACTTCAAATGATGTTAAAAAGTATATTCAAGGTGGCTTATCTACTGGTGGATATGCTGTAGCCATGAATTATAATACTGGGGCAATATACTCTATATCTGGATGGGATAGAGACAATAAAACAGGAAAGTTAACTCGAAATGATCTAGCTCCAATTCAAGATCCAATGATTATGGGATCGGCGATAAAACCAGCTATGGTAGCTAATGGTTTCCAGCATGGTGCCATTACCCCAGAAAATTCTGAACAAAATGATCAAAAAATTAATTTTGCTGGTAGTTCATCAATTACGTCCGATTTTAATCCTACAGGGAGATCCATTCCTCTTAATGTGGATTCGGCCCTTGAAAATTCTTCTAACACTTATATGGTTCAGTTAGCATTAAAAATAAATGGAACACCGTATTATTCCGGTATGAATTTATCGGAAAATCCAGGAATCTGGGATAAAATGAGAAACGGTTTTGCTCAATTTGGTTTGGGACGTAAAACTGGTGTAGATTTACCAGACGAAACTGCAGGGAATCAAGGCTCTATTACTGGATCGCATAAAACTTCGTGGGTTTATGATGCTTTTGGCCAGTATGATACTTATTCTCTTATTCAAATGGCTCGTTATGTTAGTGTTTTTGCAAATGGAGGGTACTTAGTTAAACCACGGATTGTTAATTCGATACTTGGTTCTACGGGTAACGGTAACAAGCCTAAAATGGTTAATTCTAATAATCCGGTCGTCCAAGGTAGGGTTAACTTAACTAACGGTGGATGGCAGGCTATTAAAAAAGGTATGTATGATGTGGCAAATGGAAGTAGTGCAACTAATACAGGAGGGCCTACTATGCATAAATTAGACCCTAAAGTATACGCCAAGACTGGTACTGCTCAAGGATTTGAAAATGGAACAGCAACCCAAAATGATACATTAGTTATGTATTCTCCTCGATCCGATGCCCCCATAGCTTTAGCTATTGGTTATATCAACGATAAAGTTGGTTCCTATGGGAATGTAGAGAAAGGGGCAGCAGATATCTATAACGATTACTGGAAAGATGTTAAAGCAAAATGAAAAAAAAATTATCAGTAATTGGGAAACTTTTATATGGTTTAGCTATAGGAGATGCTCTTGGAAATCTTAATGAAGAAACTGCTCTTAAAATTTTAAAATCTTCTTCTTTTTTAAATAAACCGAGTTTTAAATTTTCGTGGACCCCTACAACAGGATTATCTTTAGCGATTACGGATTCAATATCAACTAATTTTTCAAGAGTTAATATCATGCATCGATTTGCTGATTGGTGGGTTAGAGATTTTTATTCAATGAATAAAATCAAACAGTCTAATCGTTTTAGTACTGAGATACAAGCTATTATAAATTTTGAGTCAAATCATGAATTTAATTTAATTGGCGTAAAAGAAAATGTTAAAAATGATGAAAATGTTTTAGCTCGTATATTACCCGTTGCGGTTTATGAATTTTCTCGATTTGGTACAGGCTTTATTAATAATGAGGAATCAATGGATGATATTCAAAGTGTTGTGTCTCTAACTCATGATTATCCTTTGGCAATAATGAGTGCTTCCATGATTTCTTTCTTAATTTCTCAAATTATTTCTAAAGAACAGCTTCATCAAGCATTAGAAAATTCAGTTGCTATTACTTACGAATATTATTTTCGAAGAACTATTTTTCAAACTGAACTTTCTAATTTTTCTCGATTAAACATGCCTGATATTTCTTCTATAAAATTAAATGAATTAGTACAGGACGGAAGCGTAATTCATACTTTAGAAAATATTTATTGGGTTTTATCTTCCTCCAATAATCTTTTAGAAGCTTTGAAAATCGCAATTAAATCTTTTCCAAAGCAAAGACAAACTCTTATTTCCGTTATCTATGCTATATATTCTTTAATAAATCGGGATAATATTAACGAAAAGATGATTAATAAAATAGATGAAAATCCAGTAGTTAATAATAGTTTAACTTTAGCTAACAAATCTAATAAATTTCGTTTGAAGTCATTAAAATAGGGCAATATTTTAATTCTTAAATATTGCCCTATTTATATTTAGTTAATTTATTTTAATTTACTTTTATTAATACTGGGACAATCATTGGTTTTCGTCCAGTTTTTTGGTAAAGAAAATGGCCCATTTCGTTTACTATTTGTCTTTTAATATTTCTTTCACTAACATTTTTTTTCATCATAGCTTCTCTAATAGTTGTAAAAGCTATTCGACGCCCTTTATTTATTAAATCACTGGATTCTCGCATATAAACAAATCCGCGACTAAGCAAATCGGGGCCTGATAAAATTTGTTTATTTTTAATATTTATAGTAGCTGTTATAATTACAAGCCCATTTTCTGATAGCCTTACTCTTTCATGCACAACAGCATTTCCGGTATCACCAATTCCACCCCCGTCAACATAGGTATCTTCAGCATGAAAATGACCAGCCGGATGGGCGTTTTTACCATCTGAAGCTAAAACATCTCCATTGTCCATTACAAAAATATGGTTTTTGGGAACACCTACCGATTCGGCAATAGCTTCATGGATCTTAAGCATTCTATATTCTCCATGAATTGGCATAAAGAATTTGGGCTTCATTAGCTCTAACATTAATCTATTTTCTAATTTGCTTCCGTGTCCCGAAGCATGAATATTATACCGTAAGCCATGAATTACTTTAGCTCCTCCTTCTTCTAATTCATTTATTACTTTATTTACAGAAACGCTATTTCCCGGAATTGGATTTGAAGAAAAAATTACGGTATCTCCTGGTTGAAGATGAACTTGCTTATGGGTACCGTTAGCTATTCTAGCAAGGGCCGCCATAGATTCCCCTTGGGAGCCGGTACAAAGAATTAAAGTTTTATCCGCTGGGGTATCTTTTAATTCATTAGGCTCTAATAAATATTCTTCCGGTATTTTTAAATAGCCTAATTTACGTCCATTTTCAAGGGTATTTTCCATTGACCTCCCAAAAACTGCGATTTTCCTACCATTTCTAACTGCTGCTTGCATAGCCATTTCTACACGACCAAAATTTGATGCGAATGTAGCAAAGATAATTCTTCCCTTATTTATTCGGCTGAAAAGTTTATCTACCGATTGTTTTACTAAAGATTCTGACTTGCTAAATAATGGGCGTTCTACGTTAGTTGAATCAGACATTAAAATTAGAACTCCTTCGCGGCCTATTTTTGCCATTTTTTGTATATCGGGAAATTGTTTTGTAAAGGGCGTAAAATCAAATTTAAAGTCTCCTGTTTCTACAATAGCTCCTAAAGGCGTGTGGATAACTATGCCAACGGTATCCGGAATAGAATGAGTGGTTTGAAAGAATTCTATTGAAAGTTTACCAAAATTAAGATGACTATTCTCATTAATTTTGTGTAAATCAGCCTTTTTTAACATGTTTTTTTCTTCTAATTTGCCCTTAATCAATTCCATTGCAAAAGGGGGAGCGTATACAGGTACGTTAATTTTTTTAAGAAAAAAAGAAATTGCACCAATATGATCTTCATGACCGTGAGTAATTACAAGAGCCTTAATTTTTTTTATATTTTTTTCTAAATAATTATAATCTGGAATAACATAATCAATTCCCAACTGGTTGTCCTCAGGGAACATTACACCAGCATCGATAACAATAATTTCATCTTGATATTGAATTGCATATGTGTTTTTTCCTATTTCACCAAGACCACCAAGAGCCATAACAGCTACTTCATTATTTTTAATATTCACATGTGTATTAAAAGAATTTGTTTTTGTTTTATTTTTTAACATAGAATTATACTTCCTTTTTTATTCAAATTAAAAATTTTATTTATTAATTTATTGGAATTTAAAGTGGAAAATTGAGCAAGTAAAATAATAATTAATTCTAGTATAACAAATATTTCTAAGATTAAAATCCCTTAATTACCTTAATTAATGGAAATAAATTAATGTTTGTTATAATTAGTTCGATAGGCATATAAATTTTGAATAACTTTAATTTATATCAGCTAAATAATTAATTATTAAAATTATTTTTTATTTTAATGTAAATTGAGCAAATAAACGTAACGCTTTATTTAATTTAATTATGTACTTAATTTACTTTTTAAGTAATTGTTACTATACTATTAATAGCATAATAGTAGCTTTTTCATAAGATTTTAATAAGTTAAGAAAATATACTTTTTGTTTAGGAGTATTAAAAAAATGGCTATAAACACATCAAATTTTAAAAACGGTTTAACTATTAAATATAATAATGCTATTTGGAGAATAATTAAGTTTCAACATGTTAAGCCTGGTAAGGGTAGTGCTTTTGTTCGTTCAAAACTTAAGAATTTACGTACAGGGGCTGTTAATGAAGTCACTTTTCGTGCTGGAGAAAAAATGGAACCGGCAGAAATAACAACTCGTCCAATGCAGTATCTTTATCAAGAAGGAAATAATTATGTTTTCATGGATACGGAGACATATAACCAAATAGAAATTTCTGGTGAAAAAATTAAGGATAGCTTAAAATTTTTACTTGAAAATATGAATGTTAAAGTGGTTTCTTATAATGGCGAAATTATTAATATTGAATTGCCAGGAACAGTTAAGTTAAAGGTTATTAAGACTCAGCCAAACATTAAGGGAGCTACGGTAAACGGTGGCGGTAAACCTGCTACTATGCAAACTGGTCTTGTAGTAACAGTTCCCGATTTTGTTAATGTTGGTGATACATTAGTAATTAATACCGAAGATGGGTCATATAAGGAGCGCGCTTAATGGCTAGAGAAGAAGACCAGAATTATATCATTCTTAGCGGCAATAAACTTAGTGGAGAAACTAAAATATCTATACCAACTTTGGAAGTAATTGCTTTTATTGCAGTAAAAAAGGTTAAGGGTGTTTACAATCTTTATTTTTCGGGCAAAGGTCACTTTGAACGTTTCTTTTCTACTAACAAATTTAACCAGACAAAGGGGATATTTATTAATAAAAAAAGTGATGGCAGTATCGCATTATCTATTTATGTTTCTTTATTTTTTGGAGTAAATATTCCAAAAGTTTCTTTGCAAATACAGAATTCTGTTTATTCAGCTATTTCCTCAATGACAGATTTAAAAATTTCAAATATAGACATTAACGTGATTAATTTGAAAGAGGAAACGTCTTCTACAAATAAAAAAAATAAAGTAGATCCAAATAATTTATTTAAAGATTAAGGAAATAATAAAAAGTAATTATTGTGAAATTTTCACGTGAAAAAGTAAGGGAATTAGTTTTCAAAGCTTTATTTGCTTTAGAAAATAATAAACAACAGAATTTTAATTTACTTAATATTCTTTTGTTTAAAAAAAGAAAACCCGATGATTATTACCAACAGTTAGTGAAGGGTATTTTGCCTATATACCACGATTTAGAAAAACAATATTCCAATTTTTTAAAAAGCAATTGGAGTTTATCACGGATTTCTAAGACATCTTCAATTGCTTTACAAATTGGTTTATATGAAATTAAACAAAGAATAGATATACCTAATAAAGTTGCTATTGATCAAGCTACTAATTTAGCAAAAAAATTTGGGGGCCCTAAAGAAGGGGCTTTTGTAAATGGCATTTTGGCTCGATTTATGTAAGAAAGCCTAAAAATTATATATTAGTAATTTTATAAAAATCAAACGTTTTAGTTAACTTAGATTTATTTATATATTTATATTATGATAAAAGAAAATAAAAAGAAAATTCAGTATTTATCCATAGGAGAACTTAATACTTATTTATCTGCTAAATTTTCTTATGATCCTTATCTTGAAAAGGTTTATTTAACTGGAGAAATTTTTGGATATAAAATTGCTTATGGATCAGCTTTTTTTCAACTTCAAGATGAAAAAAAATCTTCTATTAACGCTTTTATGCCGTTTCATGTTTTACAAAACACGCCTTTTGATTTAAAGTCAGGCGATAAAGTAAATGTAGTGGCTAGTGTTATTTTTTATAAAAAAAGGTCTTTTGCTTCTGCTAAAATTATTTCTATTAAACCAGCTGGTTTAGGGAACCTTTTTATTAAATTAAATGTTTTGAAAAAAAAATTAAGTCGAGAAGGAATTTTTAATAAAGTTCCTAAGAAATTAAGTTTTTTTCCCAAAAAAATTGCTGTGGTTACTTCTAAAACTGGAGCTGTTATTCAAGATATAAAATCAACTATTAGTCATCGTAATCCTAACCTTGAACTTGAGATTTTTAAATCTCAAGTTCAAGGTTCTAAAGCAAGTAGAGATTTAATTTTATCATTAAAAGAAGCTGATGAATCTAATTGCGATGCTATTATCATAGCCCGTGGTGGGGGATCTATGTTTGATCTCTGGTCTTTTAATAATGAAAAATTAATTCGAGTAATTGCTAGTTTAAAAAAACCTATTATAAGTTCCGTTGGTCATCAAACTGATATTACTTTAACTGATATGGCTGCAGATTATCGAGTTGAAACCCCTACAGCAGCTGCTAATTTGGTAACTCCATCTATAAATGATTATAAAGAAAAATATAAATACTTAATAATTTCTTTATCTAATAACATCCAAAAAGTTTATAAAGAAAAATATAATTCATACCAAATTCTTGCTGCTTCTTCAGCTATTAAATCTTTTGATCATATATTTAGTGTTTATAATCAGCAACTTAAAAATATTGATTTAAGACTTTTTACTTCTTTCAATCATCTTTATCAGAATAAAGAAAATAGATTTTTGATGTTTATAAATCGTTTAGATTCTGTTAGTCCTTTAAAAATTTTAAAGAGAGGTTTTTCATTAACTTTTAAAGGTGAACGTCTTATTAAGGATTCTAAGAAATTAAATATAAATGATAAAATAAAAATTATATTTTCTTCAGGTGAGGCTTTGGCACAAATAAAAGAATTGAAAAGTAAACAAAGGAAAGAAAAAAATGAATAAAACCTTTGATTTTGAAAAGAAAATGAAAGAATTGGAATTAATTGTTTCTAAATTAGAAAATGGTGATCCTCAGCTTGATAAAGCTTTGAAGAGTTTTGAAAAAGGGGTTAAAATTTCAGCTGAATTAAAAAAATATCTTAGTAATGCTCAAAAAGAAATAGACCAAAATTTAGGTAAACTTAATTTAAATGATCAAAAAAATATTAATAAAAATCATAGTGAAGAAAAATGAATTTTAACCAGTTTAGAAAAAAATATGTTCCACAAATTAATAATTGTTTAAATAATTATTTTTCTGTCAAGTCAGATGATATTTTTAAAATTATGAAATATGCTTTAACCTCAAATGGTAAAAGAATTCGTCCATTAATTAGTTTAGCTACTTATTATTCCGCTGGAAAAAATATTAGTAATGAGATCATTTCAATTGTTTCGATTGTAGAATTTGTTCATGCTTATTCTTTGGTTCATGATGATCTCCCAGAAATGGATAATGATAGTAAAAGAAGAAATAAAGATAGTGTTTGGAAAAAATATGGAGTTGGAAATGCTGTTTTGGGTGGCGATGGTCTTTTAACTGAAGCTTTTAAAAAAATAACTGATGCTCATATTCCAGAGAAAATCAAATTAAAATTAATACATAATTTAGCTAAAGCCGCAGGGCCTGAAAATATGGTTAGAGGACAACAATTCGATCTTTTTGGGAAAACAAAAATAAAATCTGTAGAAAATTTAAAATTAGTCCATCTTATGAAAACAGGAGCTTTAATATCATATTCAGCTGTTACTGGTGGTATATTAGCTAGTTTAAGTTTTGATGCATTGGATGAATTAAGTAAATTTGGCAATAATTTAGGTATTGCCTTTCAAATTAAAGATGATTTGAATGATATTGATCAAGATAAAAAGGAAAAAAGGGTTAGTCTTCCTATTTTAATAGGCGTCAACGATAGTAAACAAAAGTTAGGTTTTTATAAAGAAAGAGCTAAAAAAATAATTAGAAACATACATGATTTTCAAGGTGAACTTTTAATCAATATTGTAGATAAATTATGATAAGATTTCCAATACGTTTAGATCAATATTTGGTTAAAAAGGGCTTTTTTATTAGCCGCAATAAAGCCCAACAAGCAATTAAATCTAGGATGATTTTTGATAGAAAAGGTAGGGTTTATATGAAGCCTGGTTTTTTAATCAAAAAAGAAATTCCATTATATCTTAGTAAAAAATACAAAAATTTAGTGTCGAGAGCTTCATTTAAAATAGAAAAGGCGGCAAATATTTTTTCGTTTTCTTTTTTTAATAAAATTGTAGTTGATGTGGGAGCTTCAACAGGAGGATTTACTAATTATGCTATTAATAAAGGAGCTAAATTAGTTTACGCTGTTGATGTAGGATATGGGCAGTTAATTTCTGTATTAAGAAACAATCCGAAGGTAATTAATATGGAAAAATATAATTTTCGTTATGCTAATTTTAAAGATTTTCGTTATGGGAAGCCAGAGATAGGATTAGTAGATGTTTCCTTTATTTCATTATCTTTAATTTTACCAATTTTATATTCTATATTATCTGTAGAGGGAAAAGTGATAGCATTATTTAAACCCCAATTCGAGGTTGGATATGAAAATGTAAAAAAAAATGGAATTGTGAAAAAACCAAAAGCAGTTTTTAATTCATATAAAAAAATAAGTTTAATAGCTAAAAAATTAGGCTTTTTGATTTTAGGGTTTACGGATTCTCCTATAAAGGGAGCAAAAGGTAACCAAGAATTTTTAATTTTTTTATCAAAACAGAAGAAAAAAAGAGTTCAAAATTTGTCTTTGAGTAAAGTTAAAAAACTAATTTATAAGAAATATATGTAAATGTTAAAAAATTTGTTAATAAAAAATTTTGCAATAATTAAGTCTTGTTCTATTGATTTTAATAAGGGTTTTATAGCTATGATTGGTGAAACCGGTTCTGGGAAATCAATTATTATAAGAGCTTTAGAATTATTAATTGGTGAAAGGTCTTCGGTTTCAATGGTTAGAAGGGGAAGCGATAAAACCGTTATTGAAGGTTCTTTTGATTTCCCTAAGATAAATACTTTACGATTAAATATACCTCATAAAAAAAATTTAGTAATTCATAGAGAAATAAATCGAGAAGGGCAGAATTTAATTTTAGTTAATAAAAAAAAGATTTCTTTAAAGAAATTAAAGCAATTAGGGAAATACTTACTAAATATTTCAGAGCAATTTTCTAATCAAGAAATATTCAAGGAGAACGAACAAGCAAAATTTGTTAATTTTTATCAGGACTCAGAATTTCAGAAAAAATTAAATATTTATTATCAAAAATTTTCGGTTTATTCTAATTTACGAGAAAAATTTTTTAATAGAAAAAAAAGTTATAATTTGAGCCAAAATCAGATAATATCTTTAAAGTCAAAATATAAAGAATTATCTCGTTTAAATTTAAAAAGGAATGAATTAGCTCATTTAACTTATGAAAATAATTTATTTGCTAGAAATGAAAAAGTGTATCTTTTGTTATCAAAAATTATTTCAAATTTAACTGATAGTAAAAAGGAAGGGGTATTATTATCATTACAATCTATTTTAGAAGGTTTGCGCTCAATTAAAACGGTAAGTGGAGATTACCAAAAATATTTCAAAAGAGTAAATTCGAATTTCTTAGATTTACAAGACCTTAGTTATGACTTAAATAAAAAATTATCTAGTCTTAATTTTGATAAAGATAAAAAAGAAGAAATTGAAAATAGAATAACTCAAATAAAAGCGTTCGAACATAAATATAATAGGACTGGTAATGACCTTTTTAATTATGCTAATGAATTAAACCAAAAAATTAATAATATAAAAGAGTTTCAGAAAAATTATAAAAAAATGAAGATAAAATTTGAAAATTATCGATACCAATTAATCGAATTAGCAAAGTTTCTTCATAAAAAAAGAAAGATCATAGCTTTATTTTTAAAGAAAAAAGTTCAAGATAATTTAAAAGAATTAATGCTCCCTAATGTGATATTTAATATTAGGATTATTCAAACTAAAAAATTATCTGATACTGGCTTTGATAAAATACAATTTTGGATTAAAACTAATCCTGGTGAAGATTTTTGGCCTATAGAAAAAATTTTGTCTGGGGGAGAAACTTCTAGAATTTATTTAGCGTTAACCAATGTTTTTGTTAATTTTATAAAAACGCCTACTATTGTTTATGACGAAATAGATACAGGGTTATCAGGAGAAGCTTCAATTGCTATTGCTAAGAAGATGAAAACAATTAGTAAAAAAATACAACTTATTTCTATTACTCATCTTCCGCAAGTAGCAGCCTATGCTGATTATCAATTATATATTAAAAAAGAATTTAAAAATGATCATACTTATACTAGAGCAGTAAGGCTTAAAGATAATAAAAAAGTCCTTGCTATCGCAAAAATGATAGCAGGAAATCGAATTACTAAAGAAGCTAAGGCTTTAGCCAAGGAACTATTGTTAAATAATTCTTAATTGTTATGAATAAAGGGTTGAGTTTTAAATTTTTATTTTATTTGAATAGTGCTAGACTAATTTAATATGAAAGAACGTGGCTTATTGTTTTTACTTTCTGGGCCTTCAGGTGTAGGGAAAGGAACTGTTAGACGGGCTTTATTTAAAAATAATTCTCATAAATTACTTTATTCAATTTCGGCTACAACACGTAAACCCAGAAGTGGTGAAAAAGATGGTAAAGATTATTTTTTTATTGATAAAAAAAGATTTAAAAAATTAATCAATAATGGTCAAATGCTTGAATATGCACAATATGTTAATAATTATTATGGAACACCCAAGGAATGGATTGAAAAACAAAGAAAAAATGGTAAAGATGTTTTTATGGAAATTGAAGTTAATGGAGCTATGCAGGTCCGTTCTAAGGTTCCAGATGCTATCTTAATTTTTTTGTTACCACCTGACTTATTGCAATTAAGGAATCGACTAGAATTTCGTGGTACTGAATCTGATGAAATTATTAATCAACGCTTAAAAAAAGCAAAAAAAGAAATTTTAATGATGACGAATTATGATTATGCTGTTATTAATGATAAAGTAAATAAGGCAGTTAAAAGGATTTATATGATTATTTGTGCTGAAAGAATGAAAACTGGAAGAATGGCAAGTAATTATATTAAAATAATGGAGGCATAAAATGAGTTTAATATATCCACCAGTTGATAAACTTTTAGAAAAAATCGGCTCTCGTTATGAATTAATTTCTTTAGCTTCTAAACGAGCTAAAGAATTAGAAGAAATTCCACGTTTAAAAGAAGCGCTTTTACGATTACAGCAAGATGAAAAACCTACCGAACGGGAAAAATATCAAATGCAAAATATTGCTTTAAAATTAGATTCACTGGTTGGGCCTACTTTAGAAAAGTTTAAATCAGTTAAGCCTATTGGAAAAGCATTAGAAGAAATTAATGCTGGTAACGTCAAAGCTGTTTTTAACGAAAAAGATAATTCCAATAATAAAAGCAATGAAAAAGAAAGCGAAGAATAATTTCTTTGCTTTTTTATTTTTATTTTATATTTAATTTGTATATTTTATAAATTATTTTTATTAATAATTTTATTTTTTTGTTAAGAAATTTTTTTCAAGTTTTTAATTATCATTTTATGAAGTCCTTGATTTCTTAATATTGGAAAAATTAGAATGGAAATAAATTAAAAGTTATGAAAAATAGGTTTGAGTATATTTTTTCATGAAAGAAAATTTATTATGAAATTTGTAATTGGACAAAAAATATATGGTTTTATATCAGGAATCCAAAAATATGGTGTATTTATAAAATTAGATAATAAAACTCAAGGTTTAGTTCATATTTCTGAACTATCTGATAAGAATGCTTCCTCTATAAATTTAAAAAATAAATTTAAAATAGGCCAAAAAGTAGAAGCAATTATTTTAAATATTGATAATTATGATGAAAAAATTAGCTTGAGTTTTCGCCAATTAGCTATCAATTCTGTTTCAGAAGAAAATTTTTCAAGACAGGTCCCGTATAAATTTCATAAACATTTTTGGACATCGAAGAAAGCAAATTATGGTTTTAAAACCGTAGCAAAAACAATTTGCAGGAGCAAACTTGAAGCCATTAAGCGCATAAGAAAGGGTAGCTAGTTAAAAAACTTTCAAAAAAACTAATAAATTAGTTGACGTTCGAACTTTTTTCGGGTAATATCTTAAGTTGTTTGTTGTTAAAAGTTAAATAATTAACTTGAAAAAAGGACGCTTAGCTCAGCCGGGAGAGCATCTGCCTTACAAGCAGGAGGTCACAGGTTCGATCCCTGTAGCGTCCATAGGGAGTCTTTCCCTTAAAGATTAAGTGAGCCGACTTAGCTCAGTTGGCAGAGCACCGCTCTTGTAAAGCGGGGGTCGGAGGTTCGAACCCTCTAGTCGGCAGAGGGTTTCCTCCAAAAATTTGCGAATGTAGTTCAGTGGTAGAACATCACCTTGCCATGGTGGGGGTCACGGGTTCGAATCCCGCCATTCGCTTTGCCGCTTAAGGCGGTAGTCGCCGGTGTGGCGGAATTGGTAGACGCACAGGACTTAAAATCCTGCGGTATTTAACCGTCCCGGTTCGAGCCCGGGCGCCGGCATGTCCTGAGGATGTTGTTAAGATCTTAAACATGCTGACGGATCTAAATGCACCATTAGCGCAATTGGATAGAGCGTCTGACCACGGATCAGAAGGTTGAAGGTTCGACTCCTTCATGGTGCATCGGTCAGTAATGATCGATAAGGTATTTTTTCTGTTTTTTATTTCATTAAAAAATAGATACATTTATCTAACTCGGGACATAGCTCAGTTTGGGAGAGCACCTGGTTTGGGACCAGGGGGTCGCTGGTTCGAACCCAGTTGTCCCGATTGGGTTAAACTCAATCCATCGCGGTGTAGCTCAGCTGGCTAGAGCGTCCGGTTCATACCCGGGAGGTCGAGGGTTCGATCCCCCCCGCCGCGATTGGCTTAAGAGGGACCTTTAGCTCAGTTGGTTAGAGCAGGCGGCTCATAACCGCTCGGTCGCTGGTTCGAGTCCAGCAGGGTCCATTGGCCAAATTATTGGAGAATTACCCAAGTCTGGTTGAAGGGAACGGTTTTGAAAACCGTCAGGTCGGGAAACCGGCGCAGAGGTTCAAATCCTCTATTCTCCAGTGCCTATTAATAATTAGGCCTAAAATATAAAAATATCGCGGGATAGAGCAGTCTGGTAGCTCGTCAGGCCCATAACCTGAAGGTCGGTGGTTCGAATCCATCTCCCGCAATTGCCTTTTTAAAATATAAAGGCATAAATGTGTTAAATGTTAAATATATTAACGATAAATGAATAGAGTATCTTTTATTGGTTCCATGGTCCAGTTGGTTAAGACGCCTCCCTGTCACGGAGGAGATCACGGGTCCGAATCCCGTTGGGACCGTTCGATAGTAATATCGAAGAGTTAAAGTTTTGAAGGGCTCGATAGCTCAGTCGGTAGAGCAGAGGATTGAAGATCCTTGTGTCGGCGGTTCGATTCCGCCTCGAGCCATTGGGTTAAACCCATGATTGCGAATGTAGCTCAATGGTAGAGCCCCAGCCTTCCAAGCTGGTTACGCGAGTCCGATTCTCGTCATTCGCTTTGGACTATTAGCTCAGCCGGTTAGAGCGCTGTGTTGATAACGCAGAGGTCCCAGGTCCGAGTCCTGGATGGTCCATTAACAAGTTATTTTTAATTTAAATTAAAAATAACTTGTATTTATTATAGATAAACAGTTTTTCTTAATTTCTGAGTTTATTGGAGATTTACTCAAGAGGCTGAAGAGGCGCCCTTGCTAAGGGTGTAGGCCGGGTAATACCGACGCGAGGGTTCGAATCCCTCAATCTCCAGATATAAAATGAAGTATTTGGTTAGATAGCCAAATACTTTTTTATCATTTTTCAATTAATCTTTTTTAGCTTTGTAAGATATAAGTTAATAAAAAATCTACCTTAATCGCATTTGTTTGCTTTAGTAAAAAAATTGATGTAATCTAAAAATGACGGATATTCATAAAATAATTTAATAAAAAAACTTGAAATAGGAGTTAAAATGTCTTCTAAAAAGTATGATTACGATGTTCTTTATATTGGTAGCGGACATGCTTGTTTTGATGGAGCAATCCCTTTGGCTTCTAAGGGAGTTAAGGTAGGTATTATAGAAAAGGGCACAATAGGGGGCACTTGTCCTAATAGAGGTTGTAATGCAAAAATAACCCTTGATGCTCCAGTAAATTTAAAAAGAGCTTTCCAACGTTTGAATGGTATTGTTAGTGGTAATTTAAAAATTAACTGGAATAAAAATTTTCAACATAAGGAAGAAGTAATTAAGGGCTTACCAGATTTTATTTCTGGGTCTTTAAAATCAGCAAATGTTGATGTTATTCATGGAAATGGTATTTTAAAAGATTCCCACACTGTTGAGATTAATGAAAAAGAAACCAAAACTGCTGATAAGATCGTTATAGGAACAGGACAACATCCACATCGTTTAGATATTCCTGGAGAAGATCTAGCGGGTGATAGTAGTGATTTTATGAATTTAAAGAAGCTACCTAAGCATATCTTAATTTTAGGGGCAGGGTATGTTGCAATGGAATTTGCTACAATAGCTAATGCTTCAGGAGCAGATGTTACTGTATTAACTCATGGAAATAAAGCTTTAAGAGCATACCATCAGGAATTTGTTGAAACTATCATTCAAGACTTAGAAAAAAGAGGCGTTAAATTTGTTAGAAAAACCGAACCAAAAGCCTTTTCTAAGAAAGATGATAAATTAAATGTTGAAACAAAAGATGGGAATAATTTTGAATGTGATTGGATTTTAGATGCAACGGGGCGTGTACCTAATGTAAAAAATATAGGCTTAGAAAAAGTTGGTATTGACTATAATCCTCATGGAATTGTTGTTAATGATCATTTGCAGACTAACGTAAGTAATATTTATGCCTCTGGTGATGTAATCGATAAGAAGCAGCCAAAACTAACCCCTACGGCTATTTTTGAGTCCCTTTACTTAACCCAATCCTTTTTACATGAGAACACTCAGCCTATTGATTATCCAGCTATACCATCTGTTGTTTTTACTTCTCCAAGAATTTCTCAAGTTGGCATCAGTTATCAAACTGCTAAAAATAACCCTAGTAAATTTAAGATAGAAAATGGCAACCTAGAGGGCGATTGGTTTAGGCAAGTAGAAAAAGAAACGATTGATAACTATTATCTTATTTTTGATAAGAATGAAAATTTAGTTGGTGCTTCAGAAGTTAGTGAAAGAGCTGTTAATGTTATTAACACTTTATTACCTGCAATTGAATTTAAACTTAATAAGAAACAAATAGGTCGTTTAATTTATCTTTTCCCTTCTATAGAATCTGCAACTAACGATCTTTTATAAAATTAAAAAAATTATAATTGTAAAACATCTACATGGTAATGATTGTAGATGTTTTTTAAAATACTAAAATTTTAGATATAAAGTATAAATCCTAATGCAATCATTTAAAAAAAAACGATTTATTTTTTAACAACTAATACATCACAGGATGAATCATGAATTACAAAATTCGTATGGGATCCGATAAGAAGTTTTTCAATAGAATTTAACCCCGTATTTCCAAGAACAATTAAGTCTACATTATATTTTTTAGGTATATCTCTTGATAAAAGAACTTTTGCATCACCTACTATTGCTTCACCTGTAGCATCAGGAATAACTTTTTTAGCTTTTTTTATATATGGGGCTAGTTTTTTTTTAATTTCTAAGTATCTGTCATGATAAAAATCTTCATCTACATCAAAAGAAGAAATCATGGCATGGTCTCGATTTACAATCCATACTAAATGTAATTTTGCTGATAATGCTGAAGCTAAAGAACAAGCTACCTTTAGTGCTTTTTTAGCTCTGTCAGAACCATCAATTCCAACTAAAATATTTTTGTAAGTCATATTTAATACCCCCTTTTATTATAATTTTTTTAAAAACTGGTTTTAGTTTTATTTTTTATTTTGGGAAAAGTTATTTAATTTTGAATGTTTTCTTGAATAAGAGAAATAAATTATAATACCTACTATAAACCAAACTAAAAATCTTATCCATGTTTCCCAATTTAACCCTAAGATTAAAGTTATACAAAAAACTATAGCAATAATTGGGGTTAAGGGAACCCCAGGCGCTTTAAATCCTCTATGGGCATCGGGATTTTTATGTCTCATCCATATAATGCCGGCTGAAACTAAGATAAATGCAGTTAAAGTACCAATGTTAACAAGTTCAGAAAGAATATTTAAATTGATAAAACCGCCTGCAAGGGCTGTAATACCGCCAAAAAACCATGTTCCCTTAAAAGGAGTTTGGCGTTTTTTATTTATTTGACCAAAAAAACGTGGGAAGAGCCCATCTCTAGACATTGAGTAACTTATCCTAGACTGCCCATATAATTGAACTAATATAACTGTTGTCATACCTAAGATTGCACCAAGGCTAACAATAAATGAAAGCCATTTCTGGCCTGTTTTTGCAAGAACTGCTAAGATTGGGGCATCTAAATAATGAGAAAATTGTGGATAATTAACAATACCGGTCATAATCAAAGTCATTATGATATATAGAGCAGTAGCTATTAAAAGCGAAAAGAGAATACCCTTAGGCAATGTTTTTCTTGGATTAATAGTTTCTTCAGCACTTGAAGCAACTGAATCGAAACCAATGAAAGAGAAAAAAACAATCGCAGCGGCAGGTATTATTCCCTTTGATGTGCCGCCAGATTGAGAATACCATCCGTATGGTGAAAAAGGTTTCCAATTATTTGACTTTATAAACCAAACAGTCATTAATATAAACAAAACAATAACAACCAATTTAATGATAACCATAGTATCATTAACCCTTTTTGTTTGGTTAATGCCTAAAGAAATTAAAGTTGTGATTATTATGACAATTAAAAAAGCAGGTAAATTAAAGAATCCATTACTTCCAGGAGTACCAGCTGCAACAGTTAAAGCGGCAGGAATATGCAAGCCTAAATTCTCAATTAGATTAACAAAATATCCTGACCAGCCAACAGAGACAGTGGCAGCACCCAAAGCATATTCTAAAATAAGATCCCAGCCGATAACAAAAGCAACCATTTCTCCAAATGCTATATAAGAATATGTATAAGCTGATCCGGAAACAGGGGCCATGGAAGCAAATTCTGCATAACAAAGCCCTGCAAAACCACAAGCGATAGCTGCGATTAAAAACGAAAGTGATAAAGCTGGACCAGCTGTTAGGGCTCCTTTACCGGTTAAAACAAATATTCCGGTACCGATAATAGCTCCGATTCCTAAAAAAGTTAGATCCCAAGTTTTAAGAGTTCTTTTTAGTGGAGTTTTATTTTTTAAAAGATCTTTAATATTTTTTTTTCGAAAAATGTTCATATCAAAGCGACTTTCTTTTCTTCGTAATTTTTATAGTTGATTTTAAGCCTATTTTTTTTATTTTAATAGGAAATGTTAATTAAAATAACATAAATTTTCATTAACAAGCTTATTTTTTTAGAATAATTTGAAAAAAATTATAAACTTAATTTTACTTTATAAATTTATAAAGTAAAATAATATATTTTTTTACATATAGATTAATTTTTCATTAAAATATAATAGATAAAAAAATTAAATAGATAAATAGGTATAATTAATATTTGATTATCCATGTAAACGGATTTAATGATCATTAATTATAAATTAAGCATTAATTATAAAAAATAAAAAATCAAGGTAATATAGGTCTATAAATGAAAAAACTTAATTCTGTACAAATAAGAAAAATGTTCTTAGATTTTTTTAAATCAAAAGGACACAAAATAGAGCCAAGTCATTCTTTAATTCCAGATAATGATCCGAGTTTACTTTGGATTAATTCGGGTGTGGCAACTTTAAAAAAATATTTTAATGGGAGTGTTGTACCTGAAAACCCAAGAATTACAAGTGCCCAAAAATCAATTAGAACTAATGATATTGAAAACGTTGGCCATACTGCTCGTCATCATACGTTTTTTGAGATGTTGGGAAATTTTTCTGTAGGTGATTATTTTAAAAGAGAAGCTATTAAATGGGCATGGGAACTTTTAACTAATGATAAATGGTTTGATATTAATCCCAAAAAACTTTATATAACATATTATCCAAGAGATAAAGAAACAGAAAAATTTTGGTTGGCTCAACCTGGTTTTGTTAAAGGGCATGCTATTTCTCAAGATGATAATTTTTGGGATATTGGTGAAGGTCCATCTGGTCCCGATACAGAAATCTTTTTTGACCGTGGAAAAAAATTCCAAAATTTGTCTGATGATAACCCTGAAATGTATCCTGGCGGTGAAAATGGACGATATTTGGAAATGTGGAATATTGTTTTTTCTCAATTCAATCATCTTCCAGGATTAACTGATAATACACAGTATCCTGAACTTCCACATAAAAATATTGATACCGGGATGGGTTTAGAACGTGTTGTTTCAATTTTTGAAAACGCCCCAACAAATTTTGAAACGGATTTATTTTTGCCAATTATAAATCAAGTAGAAAAAATTTCGAATAAGAGCTACGGAAAAAATAAAAAAGACGATGTTAATTTTAAAATAATTGCTGACCACATTCGAGCAGTAACTTTTGCAATTTCTGATGGTGCTTTTCCTGGAAATACAGGACGTGGCTATGTTATACGACGTCTTATTCGTAGGGCTGTAATGCATGGAAGAGAGCTTGGTATTGAAGAATTATTTTTATTTAAGTTGGTCCCTACTGTTGGCAAAATTATGCAGGCTTATTATCCAGAAATTCTTAAAAATAAAGATAAAATTTCTAAGGTAATTAAAGAAGAAGAAACACGTTTTAATAAAACTTTAACTTCAGGCCTTACTTTACTAAATAAATTAATTAAAAATGCAAAAGACAATAACCAAAAAGAAATTTCTGGTAAAGATGCGTTTAAACTTTTTGATACGTACGGATTTCCTTTTGAATTAACAAGAGAACAAGTTTTAAATGCTGATTTGAAAGTTAGTAAAAATGGATTCTCCGCTGAAATGAAACGGCAACAACAAAGAGCAAGAAAAGCTCAAGGGAAAATAAAAACTTTTGGAGCTCAAAATGGAGCATTAATGAGTTTAAAAGCACCCTCTAAATACGTTGGATGGACAAAAGACCAAGTTAAAAAGGCTAAGGTTGTTGCTATGATAGCAAATAATAAGTTAATAAATGTAGCTCATCCTAAGCAAAGAGCTTTATTGGTTTTTGACAAAACTCCTTTTTATGCGGAAATGGGAGGACAAGTTGCCGACAAAGGACAAGTTTTATCTTTAGACGATCAAGAAATTTTAGCAGGGATAAATGATGTTCAGAGTGGTCCAAATAAGCAACATATACACAATGCTAGTATATATAAATCTATTAGGATCGGAGAACAGGTAAACTTAAAGATTAATAAAAAAAGGCATCAAGGAATATCAAAAAATCATACAGCTACCCATCTTTTAGATCAAGCTCTTCGCAATATTTTGGGAAACGGTGTTCATCAAGCTGGTTCCCTTGTTGAACCGCATTTTTTACGATTTGATTTTACCCATCAAGGGCCGGTAGACAAAAATACGCTTAATAAAATAGAAAAACAAATTAATGAACAGATTTTTAAATCGCTTCCTATTACGTGGTTTGAAACTGATATTAATTCAGCTAAAAAAATGGGAGCAATAGCTGTTTTTAATCAAAAATATGGAAAAAAAGTAAGAATTGTTTCTATTGATGATTATAATAAAGAATTTGATGGTGGAACCCATGCGAAGAATACTAGCGAATTAGGAATATTTAGGATTACAAATGAAATTGGTATTGGATCAGGGATTCGTAGAATCCAAGGTGTTACAGGGGTAGATGCTCTTAGATTTATAAATGAACATGAAAATATATTAAAATCAGCTGCAAACCTTTTAAATATTCAAGATGTCAATAAACTAAATAACAAAGTTTCTGAAGTTATTAAAGAAAATAGAGCAAATAAAAAAAAGATTGAATCTTTATCATCCCAACTTGCTAATCAAGAATTTTCCAAAGTTTTAAATAAAGTAAAAAAAGTAGGGAATGTTAGTTATATTACAGCAATAATTAAAAACCAGAATATGACTTCTCTTAGAGAAATTGTAGATAATTGGCGGAATAAAAGAGCTTCTGATTTAATTATTCTTGCCTCTAGTAATAATAAAAAGCCTATTATAGTTGCTGCTTCGATTAAGCCTAATAATTTAAAGGCAAATAATTTGATTAAAGCTATCGCCAAGGAAATCCAAGGTGGTGGTGGTGGTAGACCTGATTTAGCACAAGCTGGTGGAAAAAACTCCCTTGGTATTAAAAAGGCTTTAGACTTGGTTCCAAATTATATAAGAAACCATTTCTTAGACGTTTCAAATAAGGTAAAATAAGATCAATGGCAGAATTTGAGGATACAACTATATTTAAGTTTGGTAATAATAAGCCAAATAATGTTAAAGAAATGTTGAAGTTTGTTTATGGTACCTTGCAAGAAAAGGGATATAATCCAATTAATCAAATAGTAGGGTATTTGATTTCAGGTGATCCTGCTTATATACCTAGATTAAATGGAGCACGTAATTTTATAAGACATTTCCCCCGTGACGAAATTGTCGAAGAACTAATTAAAAATTATCTAACTAATGAAAATATGAATGATAAAAATAGGAATAAAAAATGAGACTATTAGGATTGGATGTTGGATCAAAAACAGTTGGAGTTGCACAGTCTGATCCTTTTGGGTGGACGGCAAATTCTGTCGAGATTATTAGAATAGACGAAAACAATGGTTATTTTGGGTTAGATCGTTTAGGGAAAATTATTAAGACTCATAAAGTAACTGGTATTGTTATTGGTTTACCTAAAAATATGAATAACACTGAAGGTCCTCGTGCACAGGCTTCAAGGAGGTATGGGGATTTAGTAAGTGAAAATTTTAATTTACCGATCGATTACGAAGATGAACGATTAACAAGTGTACAAGCTAATCGCTTATTGATTGAAGAGGCTGATCTCTCGCGAAAAAAAAGAAAAAAAGTTATTGACAGTTTATCTGCTCAACTAATTTTACAAAATTATTTAGATAGTAAGGGAAAATTATTATATGAAAAAAAATGACTCAGACATTATTTTGGAAGATGAACAAGGAAATAAAAATAAATACAAAGTTTTTTTAACTTTTTATTCTGATCAATTTAATAAAAATTATATACTTTTTTCTTATGTAGATAATAAAAGAAAGAATAGGTTGCAGGCTAAGAGAAAAATACAAGCATTTACTTATAAACCTACTTCTTATGATTATGTAGGAGCAAAACTTTATCCTATAAAAAATAATCAAGAATGGAATACTGTTAAAGAAGTAGCCGGTGCATTTATAGGCTAATTGTTTAAATATTTGATGTTTGAGTATATAAAATTTTGATTAATTTAATTGGTTCAAAAATAAGATAAAAATAATTTATTTTAAAATAAAAATATTTATTATCCTCCTAAGCCGCTCTCATAAATTAATTGGAAATTAGAATAAAAATTTGTTTTAATTGGGAGCATAAAGTTTGAATTAATGAAACTTTGATAACCGTTATTATCTTCAAAAGAAAGTAATAACACATATCGCTTTAAATCTTTTATTTCTTGCATCCATATAGCTCTGTAAATACTAAACTCCTTTAATTTTTCCTTATTTAAATTTAATGATTTTTGAACTATTTCAGATGCTTTTTCGTTCCCAACAAAATAATATAAAACTATTAGTTTAGGTGAAGCCTCTTCTGAAAGGACTTCATCAATAATTTGGAATTTAACAGGGTATTTTGTGCTTAAAAGTTGCGCTTTTGATAGAATTCCATATTCAGATTGGTTAGGTTGAGAAATGAACTCTAAACCTTCTTGTTTGTTTTTTTTTGCTAAAGAAATTATATATTTTTTAGGGCCAAATGTTAAAAATATCTTTTTCATCTTATAAATTATTTTACCTCCATTTTTAATTTTTAAAAATTTATTATTTTTATTTTTTAGATATATATTTATTTATAAATAAAGGAAAATTTGATTATTAATTTAAGGAATTAATATCTATCATTAGCTTTGATACCCTGTTATAATGTGGGTAATGAAACTAGAAAAAATTGATGCCAATACTTTACATATTATGCTAACGAAATCGGATTTAGATAATAGGCAGGTTTCTATGACCGATTTGATGTCTAGTCGTAAACGTATAGAAAAATTTTTTTATTCAATTCTCGAGGAAACTGGCATCGCTTATCGATTTAGTAATAATGATCAAGTCACATTTCAAATTATGCCTACTGGGCACCACGGGGTTGAAATGTTTATTTCAAAGGTGGCTGACAAATCTAATTTGTCGTTAGATAAAGAAGGAAATATGACTTTCGGTTTTACTAATGAAAAAGTAAAACCGAAAGTTGCTTCTTTACTGCAAGGATATGATAATACCAATTTTAATAGGAATAAGGGAAGTAGAAATAAAAATTTAACTAAAAGACAAGGGGTTTCATTAGCAAAAAAAAACCAAATAAATAGATATAATAAAAACGAAGGGGAATACAGGTATGATGGTTGGTACCTTCTTACTAGTTTTGATGAATTTCTTACTATTGCAGGATTTATTAAGTCAAAAAATTTGGTTTCGGATTTGTATGAAATAAGCGTCCCTTATAATTCTCATTTGCGTAATAGAAATCAAAATTTGCGCCATGCTTTTCTTTTACATCTTTTTTCCAATGCAAAGAAATCCTTTATTATAGAGCTTTTAATGAGTGATTTTGGCCTTAAAATAAGTTCAAAACAAGTTGAGGTTTCAGATTTACAAAAACCTATATTTACTAATTTTGCTTTAGAATTAGGTAAAAAATATTTTAAAGTTTAATTTTCATTTATTAGATCTATTTTACTTTTTAAATTTTATTGATAAAAAACTTATTTATTAAGATTAAAAGATGTTTTTCATATTTTTAAAAAGGTTCATAATATTTTTATGGAAAAAATAAAAAAATTACCAACTAGGGGTGACGCTGAGAAATATATATCACAAACTTGGAACCTTAAACAAATTTTTTCAAATGATAGACAATGGCAAAATGCGTATGAAGAGGCCGAAAAAAAAATTAAAGGGGTTTCTAGTATATCTAATCTAAATATAGATAATGGCAAAAAACTTTTTAAAGCAATTTTTTTTGTTTTATCTTTAATGCGTTATGTGGAAAAAATATATTCGTATGCTTCTTTGAAGTCTGACCAAGATTTAAATAATACTATTTATATTTCTTATCTTTCAAAGGCAGAAGATTTAGTTTCTAAAGCTGAGGGTACTATTTCTTTTTTAAATCCACTTATAATTTCTTTCTCAGATAAACAGTTGAAATCTTTTTATGAAACTACTCCTCAATTAAAAGAATATCAACATTTAATTGATTCAATTACAAAAAAAAGAGGACATATTCTGTCTACTTCAAAAGAGAAATTTTTAGCTTCTTTAGGAAACATTTTGCTTTCAAATTCTAAAACTTTTAGTGTTCTTAATGATGTAGATTTAAAGTTCGGTGAAGTTTTTAATGGTAAAGGAAAAAAAATTGAATTAACACATGGGCGATATGATTTACTAATTGAATCGAGAAATCGCAAAATAAGAAAAGCCGTTTTTAAAAAATATTATCATCCTTATCATGAGTTTATAAATACTTTTGCATCAACTTTATATGGACAAGTTAAAACAGATAATTTCCTTGCAAAAGTTCATGGATTTAAATCCGCGCGCCAAGCAGCTTTATATAATAATTTTATTCCAGAAATTGTATTTCAAAATTTATTAAATACAACTAATAAGCATATCGGTTTGCTTCATAAATATGTTAGATTAAGAAAAAAAATCTTGAATTTAAAAGACTTGCATAATTATGATTTATATGTACCACTTGTTAACGAAACTAATATTCCGGTAGATCGTGAATATGCCAAAGAAATTATTTTAAAAGCTTTATCACCGTTGGGAAAAGAATATTTAGAGGGTATACAAGAAGAATTCGATAATAGATGGGTTGATTTTCCAGAAAATAAGGGTAAAAGATCTGGAGCATATTCTGATGGTTCCTATGATACCTATCCTTATATACTTTTGAATTGGGAAGGTACATTAGATGATGTTTTTACGTTGGCTCATGAATCTGGTCATTCACAGCATTCTTTTTTAACAAGAAAAAATCAACCTTATCAGTATGGGGACTATTCGATTTTTTTAGCAGAAATTGCTTCTACGACAAATGAAATTTTGTTAACGAATTATTTATTGAAAACACAAAATGATTTCAAACTTCAAGCTTATATTTTAAATCATTTTTTAGATGATTTTAAAGGCACTTTTTTTCGTCAAACCCAATTTGCCGAATTTGAAGATTTAATTCACAAAAAAGAACAAAATGGAGAAGCTTTAACTGCTACAAATTTATCTAAACTTTATTCTGAAATTAATAATAAATTTTATGGAAAAGATTTAGTTTCTGATCCAGAAATTGGTTATGAATGGTCAAGAATACCTCATTTCTATTATAATTATTACGTTTATCAATACGCAACTGGGGAGGCAGCAGCAATATACCTAGCAAAGGGAATCATTGATAACCCTAAAAAAAACGTACCTCATTATATTGATTTTTTATCTTCAGGTTCATCAGATTATCCACTTAATACTATGAAAAAAACTGGGATAGATATGAGGAAAACTTTTTATCTTGATAAAGCTTTTTCTGTTTTTGAAAATATTTTAACCGAATTTAAAAAAATGGTATTTGAAAAATAAAATAATAATTTTATGTTTATATTTTTTTATGTTTCTTTACTTATTTTATTACTATAAAATAGTTATTATGAAAATATGTCTTTTTAGAAATAATTATCTACAATCAATTGCCACAACTAAAGAATTAAAAGAAAAATTAAAAAACATTGGTGAAGAAATAACTGATATAAACCCAGACTTAGTAATATCAATTGGAGGTGACGGTACTTTTTTATCAGCAGTTCAAAAATTTTCTAAACAATTATCTCATATTAGATTTGTTGGTGTTCATGCTGGTCATTTGGGATTTTATTCTGATTGGCTCATCGGTGAAATGGATAAATTAGTTAGTTACATAAAAAAGGATCAAGGGCAATTTGTTAATTATCCTATTCTGAAAGGCAAAATATTTTATTCAAATAGAAAAGAAATTGATTTGTTAGCTGTAAATGAAATAGTTTTAAATCGTGTAGAAGCTTCTTTAGCAGTTAACGTTTTTATCAATGGAGAATTTTTTGAACATTTTCGAGGAGATGGGCTAGTTATTTCAACACCTACAGGATCTTCTGCCTATAATAAATCTTTAGGGGGGGCTTTGATTGATCCAGCATTATTTTCTTTGCAAATGACTGAAATGGCATCTATTAATAATAATATATATCGTACTTTAGGATCTCCTGTCATTATTTCTCCTGATAGTTTTATAGAAATTAAACCTGAAATTGGAAATTCAAGAATTAGTTATGATAATGGTGATTTACCAATATTAAATTTTAAAAAGGTTTCTTTTAAAATTTCTAATAAAAAATTAAAAATTGCTAATTATCGAAAAATAAGTTTCTGGCAAAGGATAAGGAAATCATTTATTGGTGAAAAATAATGATTAAATTTAGTTGGAAATCATCCTTAGTAAAAGATGAGAAAGTAAAATTTTTCTTAAAAAGAAGAGGGGTTTCCCATAGGATGTTTTCTATTATGAAGAAATTTGGGGGAAAAATAGTAATTAATGATCAAGAAGTTTTTACTAATGATTTTATAAAGCCAGAACAAAAAATAACTATTTTTATGCCTGATGAGAAAGGAAATCCTGATTTAGTTCCAGATTTTAATGACGATTTAAAAATATTATATGAAGATAATAATTTTCTAATTGTAAACAAACCCCCTTTTTTAACAACTATTCCTGGCCCTTCAGATAGGAAAACGACTCTTATTAACATAGTTAAAGCACATTTAGTAAAAGAAGATGCTCCAAGTAAAATCCCTCGTGTAGTAACGAGATTGGATCGTAATACGAGCGGGATAGTTTTATTTGCGAAACATAAATTTGCACACACTCTATTAAATAGAGCTCTTATGGAACGTCGCGATATTAAAAAATATTATATTGCTTTGGTTTCAGGAAATATTAAAAAAAATCATGGATTAATAAACCAGCCTATAACTAGAATAGAAGGTGACTATATTCGTAGGAAAGTAGGAGAAGGTGGTAAAGAATCTATTACAGAATATTGGGTACAAAAACGTTACCAAAATTTTACGGAAATTAAAATACAAATACATACTGGAAGAACCCATCAGATAAGAGTTCATTTTGCTTGGTTAAAGCATCCACTAATTGGTGATGAATTATATGGAGGATTCAGCTCGCCATATATATCACGTCAAGCCCTCCATGCTTCAGAAATTATTTTTCTTGATCCATTTATAAATAAAATACGTCATTTTAAAGCAAAGTTACCGGATGATATTTTGGAAACACTTAAAAGTGCTAGTTTAAAAAAAAGTAATTTTTAACTATTTTGTTTGAAATAAACCCTTACTGCTTCTGGTATATAAAAATTTTTCTGTATAAGTGATAATTTTCCATTTGTAGAATTTATCGCAAAACTAGAAGCATTATTTGAATTCTGATTAACAACAATAAGAAATCTTCCATCTGGTGTTAAGTTAAAATCTCTTGGAAAATCTCCTTCAGTTGATATTTGTTGAATTAAAGAAATTTTCTTCCCTTTTTCCATTATCTTAAAAACAGCTATTGAATTATAACCTCTATTTGAAACATAAAGGTATTTATAATCATCAGAAAGTCTTAAGGCTGCGGCACCATTATGTCTTTTCCAAGTTAATGGGATAGTTGATAAAGTTGATACTAGTTTAAATATTCCATCTTTATATTTTAAAACAGAAATTTTTGAAGAAAGCTCGCCTAATAAATAAGCATATTTTCCGTTTTTATTAAATCTTAAATGTCGGGGCCCAAAACCCTTCTTAGTATTAAAAATTTTCTTATTTGTTAGCTCTCCCTTTTTATTAATACTAAAAGTAAGAACTTGATCAGTTCCTAAGTCCACACATATTAATTTTTGATCCGGAGTTAAAGATACATAATGCATATGGGAGCTTTCTTGTTCAGGTTTTGGCCCTTTGCCCTTATTTTGAAAATGGTTAATTAAAATTATTTTGTTTCCATTGATTTTAAAAATATTGATTAAGCCCTTATGATAATTAGCTGTGTAAACTAGCTTTCTTTTTTTATCGATGAAAACGTAAGCAGGAGCGGATCCTTGTACTATTTTTTCGTCCGTTTTTCGAGCTGGTTTTTGTGATAAATCCCAAACTGAAATTCCACCTCTTTTTCCTCTTTTATCAACTGTGTAAAGAAGATTTTTAAAAAGTGCAAAATAAGTTGGTGATCCTATTTTTATTATATTTTCTAAATTTGAAAGGGTACCATTATCTGATAGTGAAGCTTTATAAATTCCTACAGATTTTTTATGAGTATATGTGCCAAATAAAATGTTATAAGTCATAGGTTTAAAAAATTTCCTTAAGTATTTTAAATATTAATGGATTCTGAAAATTTTAGCGAGTACATATTTATTTATTATAATATTTTATTTAAATAAGTACTGATTGATAACTTTATTTAAATAATAATTAGGTTTATTTTATTTTATATTTATTATAGATTAATTGTAGATTAAAATGGCAAGAAGAATTAAAAGAAGAAAAAAAATAAGAAATATAAAAAAGATAAATAATCAAAATATAATTAATCATAAGATTATTTATTCCTTAATTTTTGAAATTATTTTAGGATTAGGATTATTTAATTTAGGAATAGTGGGCAATTTTTTAGCAAATTTATATAAACTAATGATTGGTAATTATTTTGGTATTTTCGTTAGTTTAACTATGTTTTTTATAATATTTAGGTTATTTTTTAGAAAGTTTTCAAAATATCAGAAGAATTTTTGGGTAGCAATCCTTCTTTTTTCGGTTCCTTTTTTGGTTTTGACTTCTTTACTTTTTAAAATAAATTTACATATTAATGATAATATTTTTAGTTATTTTTGGACAACTATTTGGGGCAATATCAAAAATAACCGCCTGTCAGGGAATTTAGGCGGTGGTATAATCGGGACATTAATTTATGTTCCTGTATCGAAATTAATTTCAGATATTGGAGTTTGGATAATTTGTTTGCTATGTTTTACTATTGGTTTCTTAAAATTTTTTAATAAATCTTCCTTAGGTGTTTGTTTAGCAACAGTTCGTTATATTAGTAAAAAAGTGAATTCGATCAGAAACCATAATTTAAACAAAAAAGAAGCTTCTAATTCAAAACAAAATTATTTAAAAAAGTTTTTTGCTAAATTTGCTAATAATGGTAAAAAGAATTTAAATAAAAATTTGAATGAGAATAAAACAAGAGAAGAACATAATTTCCCTGAAATCAAATGGAATAAAATTAATGATGATTCTAATGGAAAAGAAAGTAATTTCAAAATCAATGCTTCATTAGGAAAAATAAAGGGTACTTCTAATGAAAATAAACTTTTAGATCCAAATAAAAATAATTATATTGGTGGAACTGATCATTTACAAGAGAAATCTAACAAACAAGTTACTAACACAAAAGGGAATGATGATTCAAATTATAAATTCCCCTCATTTTCACTTCTTTCTAAAGTTAAATCAGTTGACCAAACAAAAGAGTATAAGCAATTAGCTGGAAAATCTAAAATTGTACGCGATACATTAAAATCATTTCATATTGATACAGATGTTAGTTCGGTAAACTTAGGTCCTTCAATTACTCAATATCAATTAAAACCAGCTAGAGGAGTTAAGATTTCAACTATAGCAAGCCGAGCTGATGATTTAGCTTTAGCTTTATCAGCAAAATCAATTAGAGTTGAAGCTCCAATACCCGGCAAACCTTTTGTTGGCGTTGAAGTCCCTAATAAAGTCCAAGCAACTGTAAGTTTTTCTGATATTATTAGCCATTCAAGATTTGAGCCTAAATATCCCTTGAGGGTGCCTTTAGGTAGAAATGTTAGTAATGAAGTGATTTCAGCCGATTTAGCATCTATGCCTCATTTGTTAATTGCTGGTGCCACTGGGTCTGGGAAATCGGTAGCAATTAATGGAATTATTAGCTCTTTATTAATGAGGTTAAAACCTAACCGAGTTAAATTTATGATGATCGATCCCAAAAAAGTAGAACTTTCAATGTATAATGGCCTTCCACACTTATTAGCTCCAGTAGTTTCTGAACCGAGAAAAGCCGCTAGAAGTCTACAAAAAATTGTTAAAGAAATGGAAAAGAGATATGAACTATTTGCAAAGAATGGGGTAAGAAATATTGACGGATGGAATGGAAAAATTGAAAATTCTGGTCCTTTTAATGATTCTGAAAATAAAGTAAATTCTAAAATGCCGTATATTATTATTGTTGTTGATGAATTAGCTGATTTAATGATGACCGCAAAATCTGATGTTGAAACTTCTATTGTAAGGATTGCTCAAATGGGACGAGCTGCCGGAGTCCATTTGATTTTAGCTACTCAACGTCCTTCCGTTGACGTAATTACAGGTTTGATAAAAGCAAATGTTCCTTCTAGGATTGCTTTTGCTGTTTCTTCAGGTATTGATAGTAGAACGATTTTAGATAAAAATGGAGCAGAAAAATTATTAGGAAAAGGGGACATGCTGTTTTCTCCGGCTGGAAAAGAAATGGTTAGAATACAAGGAGCATTTATTCCTGATATTGATGTTGAAAAAATAACTGATTTTATTCGAGAAGAATCTTCAGCAGAATATGACTCTGATATGTTAGTTAGTGATAAAGATATTTCTGATAACGAAGATAATGGACAACCGGTGGATAAATTATTTGGGGAAGCTTCAAATTTTGTATGGAAGCAAAGAAAAGCTTCCACTAGTATGCTTCAGCGAAGATTCCGTATAGGTTATAATAGAGCGGCAAGAATCATAGATGAGTTAGAAAATGCCGGGATTGTTGGTCCCCAGGATGGAAGTAGGCCTCGAGAGGTTTTCTCTCCTAAAAAAAATGATGATAATGATAAAGAAAAGGGATTGTCATAAATTTATTTATTAAAATTATGGATGTTTTTATTTTAACAATTTATTTTTGGCTTTTTTCTCTTTTTTTTTGGATTTGGCTACAATTATTTAAAAAAAATTATAAATTTAGTGATCTTCCCTTTTGGGATATGCTTTTCCCAGCTGATTTTTTTCTAGCCAATGTGTTATTTAATAAATATTTTCCATTTAATTTGCAATATATATTAATTTTTTTTTGGATTTTAATTTTTTTCTGTCTGCTTTGTGTTTTTTTATATTTTTTTGATGATCAGAAAATTTTCAAATTTTTTTGGAAATTATTTTTTAACTTTAGTGCTGCATTGTTGTTATTAGAAAATATGATATTAGTAATGCTAATAATTATTATTTTTTAAAAAATAATAATTATTTTTTTTAATCTATTTTTTTAACTTATTTTTATTGTGGAAAAAGGTGGGGAATAATGGTAAATTTGTAATTGAGCTTGAAAAAAGGAGGAGTCTAATTATGTTCATGGGTGAATATGTTCATTCACTTGATGAAAAATCACGTTTGACTATTCCTGTCAAGTTTAGAAAACAGTTAGGTAATAAATTTGTTGTAACTAGATGGATGGAAAAATCTTTATTCTCATTTACTGAGAATGGGTGGCAAAAATTTGAAAAAAAACTTAATCGGCTCCCTTTTGGGACCAAAGATGTTCGAGCTTTTCGCCGTTTTATTTTAGCGGGTGCTATTGAAACTAATTTTGATAATCAGGGAAGAATTTTAATACCTCCAGTTTTAAAAGAACATGCACAATTAAAAAAAGAAGTCGTTATTACGGGAGCTGGAAATGGTTTTGAAATGTGGAGTAAAAGAAATTGGCAAATTTATTCAGCTGGTACAGCTAAAAAGTTTGATGATATTGCTGAGAAATTGGTGAGTTTTGATTTATGAAAAAGCAATTTTTTAATCATAAGCCGGTCTTCCTCAAAAAAGCTGTTTGTTTTCTTAAGATTAGAAATGGTGGAGTTTATATTGATGCTACTTTAGGAGGAGGAGGACATACTAATTTAATTCTAAAAAATGACCCTAGAGGAGCTGTTTTTGGATTTGACCTAGATGAAGATGCAGTTAATTTTAATCAACAACGTTTTAAAAAAGAGATTAAAGAAAAACGTTTATTTTTGGTTCATAGTAATTTTAAAAACTTGGCTAAACAAATGTATCTTTATGGAATAAAGAAGATCGATGGAATCATCTTTGATTTAGGAGTTAGTTCACCTCAATTTGATAAAAAAGAAAGAGGATTTAGCTATCGCAAAAATAGCCGTTTGGATATGCGCATGGATAAGAGACAAACTTTAGATGCTTATCATGCAATTAATTATTGGGATTTTGGTTCTCTGCAAAGGGTTTTAAAGGAATATGGAAATGAAAAATTTGCTTATAGGATTGTACGAAATATTATAAAGGAGAGAGCTCTCCAGCCAATTACTACAACCCAACAACTTGTACATATAATAAAGGTTTCTCTTCCTGATTATATACTTAGAAGAAAAGGGCACCCTGCTAAAAAAACTTTTCAAGCTATTAGAATTGCTATAAATGATGAATTAAATTCTCTTAAAAGCGCTTTAGAACAATCGGCAAAGCTTTTAAATAATGGTGGCAGAATTGTAGTTATTTCTTTTCAATCTTTAGAAGATAGAATAGTTAAAAATTTTTTTAAAAAATTAGTTAATAAGGATAGGCCTCCCTCTAAGGTTCCAGTTAAAGAGAAAAATATTAGGAAAGAATTTACAATTATTACTAAGCATCCGTTAAAACCTGGAAATAGAGAAATCCTAAATAATCATCGTTCGCATAGCGCAAAACTACGTGTTTTAGAAAAAAACTAGGAGAAATATTATGGAACGAACTTCCTTTTCTTCAATAAATAAGAAAAATAAAAAAAAGGATGTTAAATATCAGAAGTCTTTAGTTTCCCCTAAAAGTAAGGCTATTTCCCAAAAAAAAGCTCTATGGACTTCAAAAGATACCTTGTTTGTAGTTATTGCTAGCACAATCCTTTTTATTATGATGTTTTTAACTTTAATAATTTCATATCGAGCATCCAATATGGAAAATGACTTGCAAAATAAGAATAATCAATTAAAAAAAATAAGTACTGATAATGAAAAATCGCAACAAAAATTAAATAAATCCATAAGTATTTATAAGTTACAAAAGTTTGCAAAAAAGAACGGTATGTCATTAAATTCTAAAAATATACAACAAATAAATAAATAAATTAATTATAAGGAATAGAAAATAGTGAATTGAATCATAATAAAAGAAATAATAAGACCCGAAAAAGTCAAATTAAGTATAGTTTAGCGGCTGGAAGAATATTTTTTGTTATTATCATCGTGATTTTAGTTTTTTTAACTTTTTATTTTGTACATTTTTCTTTAACTAAAGGAATTAAGGGACATCAAATAACAAAAAATGAATTTAAGCGTTCCTTCCATAATCAAAATATCCCGGCTAACAGAGGCAATATTTATGATTCGAATGGAAATTTATTAGCTGGAAATGCTACTACTTATAATTTATACGCTGTTTTAGATAAGAAGTATAAAAAAGGTAGTAAGCCTCTTTATGTTACTAATAAAAAAAAGACTGCAAGCGTACTTTCAAAGGTTTTAAAAATGCCTAGATCAGATGTTTATCAACGTTTGAAAACATCTAAGAAAACGTTCCAGGTAGAATTTGGTTCGCATGGTAAAAATTTAAATACAAAACAGCATGATGAAATAGCAAGCAAAAGACTTCCTGGTATCTATTTTACTAGCAATCCAGCTCGGTTTTACCCTAATGGTACTTTTGCTTCTTATTTAATAGGTTTGTCTTTTTTAAAAAAATCGGTAAGTAAACCAGGGTTAGAGCACTTACAAGGAATTATGGGCATTGAAAAATCAATCAATAAATATTTAAGCGGTCGTTCTGGGATAAAAAGTGGCCAAAAATCTGCCAATAATAAATATGTAAATTCTTTTTATAAAAGAAAGACTATAAATGGTGACAATGTCCAATTGACATTAAATTATAATTTACAATTACAATTAGAAAAGTCGATGTCAATGGTAAATAAAAAAGCAAACCCTCGGTCTATGGCTGCTATTTTAATAAACGCTAAAACTGGGGCAATTGAAGCTGCTAGTCAAAGGCCAACTTTTAATAATGCTAATGCGCATAAACTTAAAACCTGGGATAATCTTTTAGTTCAAGATCCGATTGAACCGGGTTCAACAATGAAAACTTTTGCTTTAGCCGCCGCTATTGATAGTGGACATTGGCATCCTAATGATACTTTTAAATCTGGGAATTTAAAGATAGGTAATAAAACAATTAATGATGCTGAGCCAAATATGGGGATTTTAAGTTATCTACAAGCTTTTATTCGTTCTTCTAACGTTGGATTTGCTAAGTTAGAATGCAATATGGGGCCCCGTATTTGGCATAACTATATTAATAAATTTCGGTTTTTAAAAACTACTAAAACTAAATTACCTAATGAAGCATCTGGATCTATGGTTTTTAATGATAGCTTAGAACAAGCAAATACTGCCTTTGGTCAAGGAATAAGGGTTACTCCCATACATATTGTCCAAGCTTTAACAGCTATAGCTGATAAGGGTCGTCTCATAAGACCTTATTTGGTCCAAAAAATTATTTCTCCTAAGGGAAAAACAGTATATAAAAATAAAGTTAAAAAATCTTCCCCGATTATATCCTCTAAAACAGCTTCCCGGGTAAGAACAGCTTTAACTGATGTAGTAAATTCTCCTCAAGGTACTGGTAAGGGATTTTCTTTAAAGAAAGATGGCTATGAGATTGGAGCTAAGACTGGAACGGCACAAATTGTAAAAAATGGAAAATATACTAATAATTATTTATCTTCAATTCACTCTGTAGAAGTTTTGGTTCCTGCAAATAAACCTCGTTTTATTTTCTATATGTATTTAAATCAACCCAAAAAGCTGATTGGAGGAGATGCTAATAATACAATTAACAGTGTTTTTAATCCTTTAATACTTTTAGCTTTGAAGAACGCTTCTTCCATAAAAAGTAAAGATAAACAAATTTTGGTACCAAACTTTCATAATAAATATATTTCGCAAGCTAAAAAAATAGCAAATAAGGATCAAATAAACTTAATCTTTATGGGGTCAAAGAATGGAAAAATCAGATCTCAATCTGTGGTTCCAAAAACAAAAATTGTACCAAATCAAAAAATTTTTGTTAAAACATCTGGGAAAATAGCAATGCCAAATATGCAAGGATGGACTTTATCTGATGTCGCCTTATTTGCGAAATTAGCTAATATAAAATGGTCTTATAGAGGGGCAGGTAAAGTATTTTTCCAAAATATTAAACCTGGAAAAGTGTTAAAGAATAATCATTTGGAGGTAAGGTTAAAATGATATCTACAATTTTAGTAACGATAATTAGTTTTTTAATTTGTCTTTTTTTAATGCCTTTTTTTATTCGCTATCTTAAATCTCACCATGATTTTGGTATTGAAAGGAGTGGAAAAAGAGGATTTGGGGTAAATACTTCTTCAAAAAACGGGACCCCTTCAATGGGCGGAGTAGTTTTTGTCTTGTCTTCTTTTATTTCTTTTATATTTATTTTGTTTTGCTTAAACAGATTTAATTTTATAGAGGCTTTTATATTATTAAGTGTTGGGCTGTTTGGGATAATTGGTTTTATCGATGATGATTTAAAAATGATATATCATCGCGATGAAGGATTACGTTTTCTTCCTAAACTATTTGCACAAATTTTGGTAGGGCTAATCATAGGATTAACATTATTTTTTTTTAATAGAAAGATTAACCTTTTTTTCCCTTTCTCTAATAAAAAATTTATAATTTTGTATGCAATTATTGAAATATTTCTTTATTTAGTTTGGTTTGTAGGCTGGAGTAACGCTGCTAACTTTGTAGATGGTATTGATGGGCTTTTAGCAGGAATTTCATTAATAATGTTTATTGGTTTTACTATTATTTCTATAAATAAAGGTAATTTTATTTTAACTATTTATAATTTCTCTCTTATTGGTTCTCTTCTTGCATATTTAATTTTTAATAAACCAAAAGCATCTATTTTTATGGGTGATTCTGGGAGTATGAGTCTAGGTGCTGCAATGTGTGTGGATGTTATATTGTTGGGAAATCCTTGGGCTTTAATTTGGTTTGGCATGTTTCCTTTTTTAGATGCAACTTCTGTTATCATTCAAGTTTTTTTCTATCATTTTTTTCATTTTCGTGTTTTCCCTGTTACACCTCTTCAACATATTTTTCAAAGAAAGGGGTGGAAAGAATGGAATATTGATCTTTTCTTTTGGGCATTTCAACTTATAATTACTATAATTGGAGTATTGATATGGATAAAATAGATTTTTTAAACAAAAAAGTTCTTGTTTACGGTTGGGCCAAATCAGGAAGAGCTGTTTATAATTTACTAAAAAAATGGGGCGCTAAAGCAGACGCTTATGTTGATAATAAACCAGATAATGCTACAGGAATTAATTTTATAAAAACTGAAAATAATTTTAATTTTGTTAAAAACTATGATTTTATCGTTAAAAATCCAGGAATATCATATGAAAAACCAATTTTAAAAATGGCTGTTAACCAAAAAATACCTATATTAACTGAACCACAGGTGGCTTTAAGTGCTTTTCATGGGAAAATAGTTGCAGTTACAGGCTCTAATGGGAAAACAACAACTACTACATTAATTGGAAAGATATTAAAAAAAGCTGGCTTTGATTGTGAAGTAGGAGGGAACATTGGAATACCTGTAAGTGAAATTATGCAAAGAGTCCATATACCACAAATTTTAGTTTTAGAGTTATCAAGTTTTCAGCTATTAGGTATGCCTGATGTTAAACCTACAGTATCAGTAATAACAAACCTTTTTTCTCCTCATCTGAATTTTCATCATACACGTAAGAATTATTTAAAAGCAGTTTTTTCGATTACAAAAAATCAAAATAGAAATAATTGTTTAGTACTAAATGGTAAATCTAAAGATTGCTTAAACTTTGGAAAATTTTCTAATGCAAAAAAATATTATTTTGCTGAAAAAAGTCAAAGTAATATTAGTACTTACATTGAAAACGGTAAAGTTTATTTTAATAAAAAAATTGTAATAAATATTTCTGATATAGCTCCTATTGCTAGACATAATATAGAAAATATTTTAGCTGTCATAACGTCAGTAAAAATTTTTAATGTTGACAATATTTGTATTAAAAAAATTTTGTCTACTTTTAGAGGCTTAGAACATCGGTTAGAATTTGTAGGTAAAATTAAGGGAAGAATAATATATAACGATTCTAAAGCCACTGATATTGAGGCTACACAAAGTGCTTTAAAAAGCTTTAAACAAAAAATTACTTTAATTGCTGGTGGCCTTGATAGAGGAAATAATTTTGGTCCTTTGACCCCTTATTTAAAAAACGTAATAAATATGATTGTTTATGGGCAAACAAAATATAAATTAAAGGAAATGGCTAAAAAAGTACCTAATATAAAAAAATTATTAGTGGTTAATAATTTAAAAGAAGCAGTAATCAAAGCAAAAAAATTTAGTATTCCAGGACAAATAATTTTATTTAGTCCTGCGGCGGCAAGCTGGGACCAATTCCCCAATTTTGAGATTAGAGGAACGGCTTTTAAAAAAATGATCAATAATGAAGGAAAGTGGAAATGAGAATTATAGTTTCAGGTGGGGGAACCGGAGGACATATATATCCAGCTCTAGCTTTAATCGAAACCCTACAGAAAAAACAGCCTAATTCAGTAATTTTGTATATAGGATCTTATAGGGGGTTAGAGAGTTCAATTATCCCAAAATATGGTCTTCCCTTTAAACAATTATCAATTCAAGGTTTTTCAAGAAAAATTTCTTTAAATAATATCAGGACCTTATTCATGTTTCTAAATTCTTTTAGAAAGTCTAAAAAAATTTTATTAAATTTTGCACCTGATATTGTTTTAGGAACCGGTGGATATGTAAGTGGGGCAGTTCTTTTAGCTGCTCAATATTTAAAAATTCCTACAGTAATTAATGAACAAAATACGATTCCAGGCATTACTAATAAATTTTTAGCTAAAAAAGCAAATAAAATTGCTATTAGTTTTCCTGATGCAAAAAAATATTTTTCTAAAAAAAAAGTGGTTTTAACTGGTAATCCTAGAGGTCAACAGGTTCTATCACATACAAAATTTAACTTGGAAAAACTTGGATTGAAATCTAATTTGCTTACAATTTTAATATTTGGAGGATCCGGAGGAGCGTTAAAGATTAATCAATCTGCGATTGGTTTTTTAAAAAGATTATCCAAATATTCTAATTTACAGGGAATTTTTGTAACAGGAAAAAAATATTATTCTTCAGTGATAAAAGAAATAAAAAAACAAGATTATAATTTCTCATCAAGAATAAAAATTTTTTCGTATTTAAATAATATGGATAAGATTCTCCCCAAAATATCTCTTCTTATTTCTCGTTCTGGGGCAACAACTTTAGCAGAAATTACTTCTTTGGGAATACCGTCTATTTTGATACCTTCCCCAAATGTAACAGCTAATCATCAAGAGAAAAATGCTCGCCAATTAGAATCAGTGGGTGCAAGTAAAGTTATTTTAGAAAATAGTTTAACATCTTCTAATCTGTTTAACGAAATGATAAAAATAGTTAAAAATCCATCTAATTTAAAAATAATGGGTAATTCGGCAAAAAGATTAGGACGTCCGGATGCTGCTAATCGTTTGTATCATCTTTTAATAAAAGTTATAGATCAAAAAAATAATAAAAAATAAGTCATGACTTTAAAAAAGAAATTTAATTTTAAAAATTGGTTCCATAAGCGCAAAAAATTATTGTTTAGTTTATTAGTTTTTTTAATTGTTATTTTTGCTTTTTTATATTTTTTAAAACCATTTAATAGAATCGAAAAAATAGAAGTATATTCAAATTACAAAGAGAGTGAAAATCGTAGGATTTTAACTAAAAATAATTTAAAAAACGGACAGCCTTATTGGAGGTGGGTTGGACAATCTCAAACAATTCAATCTGCTTTAAAAAAGAAATCTGCAATAAAATCAACAAAACTAAAATTATACCCTAAAGATAATTTAGCAGTTTTACATATTAAAGAAAGAAAATATGCTGGATATGTTTTAATAAAAAATCAATGGTATAGGATAAATTCCCATGGAAAAATTGAAAATAGGAAAACTTATCCTCATGGTTTTCTCCCTACTTATACTAATTTCAATCTTAAATCTAACTTTTTCTTAAAAACAATAAGGAACTTTTTGTCTCTTAGAAAAGCTGTGAGGAATTCAATTAGCCAAATTGTATATCTTCCATCTATAAAAAATAATAATAAAAAATCGCTTGTTTTAGTTATTAATGATGGAAATTTAGTTTATTGCTCTCCTAAAACCATGGGAAAACTAAATTTTTACCAGGAAATGGTTTCATCAATGAAAAAAAGGGGTTTAACTAATGGCTCAATTATTTTAAATAATGGTTATTATGCTCGACCTTTTGATAAAATGGATAATAATATTTTTTCTAAATCTTCTTTAAAAAAATAATAATTTTTAATTTATAATTATTATAAATATAATAACAAAAAATTTTAGAGAATATTTTGTGAATAAATTGAAAAAGAACATAATAATTTGAGAAGATAATATAATTTCCATTTTTTATTTTTAAATAAGTTAATATTACATTTATTTTTCTAAATATAAGCGTTAATTAAATCATGATAGATACAGATAATAGCGGTGTAGTAGTTGGTCTTGATGTTGGGTCATACAAAATAAAATGTGTTATTGCTAAAAGAACACCTAATAAAAAATATGGTATTGTTTCTGCTAGCGAGTCAAAAAGTAGAGGAGTTAAAAATGGTGTGATTGTAGATATTGCAAATTTAAGTGCAATAATATCCAGAACTATCATAAGAGCAGAAAAAGAAGCAAATTTTTCTATTAAGAAAGTTAATATTTCTCTTCCGGCATTGCATATTAGAACGTTAAATTTACATGGATCTATATATGTAGCAAGAAATGATAAACATATAACTTATGATGACGTTGAAAATGTTTTAGAAAAAGCTATCTTCTCTGTTAAACTTCCTCCTAATTTAGAAGTAGTGGATTTAATTATAAACGAATTTATTATTGACGGTTTTGGGCATGTATCAAATCCTTTGGATATGGTAGGTGTTCTATTAGAAGTGAATATCGAAGTTTATGTGGGCCCTAAAACTGTTTATAAAAATTTTCAAACTGCTGTTCGGCAAGCAGGTTTTGAAGTGTTAGAAAGCGGCCTTTCACCATTATTAAATGGGAAATTAATTTTAAGCGATGAACAACAAAATAATGGTGTTATTTTAATCGATTTAGGCGCTAATCAAACAACTACTTCCATTATTAAAGATCATCATATGAGATTTGTTTCTAATATTGATCAAGGATCATCTAATATAACTAAAGATTTAAGACAAATTTTAGCTAGTGAAAAAAATATTGATATTAATTTTGAACAGGCTGAACGATTAAAAAGGGATTTTGGTTATGCAGATCCTGGAAAAGTAGATGATAAAAAAATAATCCAGTTTAATTATTCTAATACGGGAAAAAATAAAAGAATATTAATTAAATATATTTCACAGATTATTAATAATAGGGTAGAAAATATTAATAGGATTATTTATGCTGATCTTAACCAAATTACAGATATATCTCTTCCAAGAAAAATAATTCTTATTGGAGGAGGAGCAAGTTTAACAGGTATTTCTAGTTTATTTGAAAAACGTTTTAACAAAACAGTTCATCTTTTTGTTCCTAAGGAAATTGGTTTACGTCGGCCTTCTTTTGTTAATGTTATATCAATAATTCATTTTGTTATGAATCAATCAGTGACAGAAGGGCTTTCGAAGCGTACACTTAAAGTAAAGTCAGTTGCAAAAGAAATTGGACATTTTCAGTCAAATGAAATTAAGGAATCGAGGAAAAAATTCAGGCAAAAGGGTAAATTTTCTAAAAAGAAGAGCTTTTTTGATAAAATAAAAGAATATTATTCTCGAATGTTTGAATAATTCAACTTAAAAAAAGTAAAAGAATTATCATCTAGAGGTATTAAAAATGGTAAGTAGGAGAAAAAATAATAAAAGTAATTCTAATAAAGATTTTGTTGAACCTTCGCAAGAAGCTGGTTATGGGGCAAATATTAAAGTTATCGGTGTTGGAGGCGGTGGCTCTAACGCTGTTGATCGAATGATTGAAGAAGGTATTGAAGGGGTACAATTTGTCGTTACAAATACAGATACTCAAGCGTTAAGTGCTTCAAAAGCTCCGAACAAACTTCAATTAGGGCCTAAATTAACTAAGGGTCTTGGAGCTGGTTCTAATCCTGAAATTGGTGAAAAAGCAGGTGAAGAATCACAACAAACTATACAAGAATCTTTAGAAGGGGCCGATTTAGTCTTTATTACTGCAGGTATGGGCGGTGGTACCGGTAATGGTGCTGCACCGGTGATTGCTAAAATTTCGAGAGAAATCGGTGCTCTTACTGTTGGTGTTGTTACTAGGCCTTTTAATTTTGAAGGACCTAAACGAGCTCGTTATGCTGCTGAAGGTATTGCTAAATTGAAAGAAAATGTAGATACCTTAGTAGTTGTTTCTAATAATCGTTTATTACAAATTATGGATCGTAAAGCTTCGTTAGCGGATTCTTTTCGTGCAGCAGATAATACTTTGTTGCAAGGTGTACGAGGTATATCAGATCTAATAACCAAACCAGGAGTTATAAATTTAGATTTTGCTGATGTAAGAACTATCATGACAAATGGCGGCATGGCTTTAATGGGTGTTGGTTCTGCGGAAGGTGAAAATCGTGCTTCTGAGGCTACAAAAGCAGCAATAGCTTCACCCTTATTAGAAGTGGATTTACAAGGCGCTTCAGATGTAATTCTAAACGTAACTGGTTCTTCTGATATGTCATTATACGAGGCTCAAACTGCTGCGGATGTGGTAACAAAAGCTGCTGGTCAAGATGTGAATATAGTATTTGGAACCTCAATAGATGACAAGATGGAAGATAAAGTTAGGGTAACTGTTGTAGCTACTCATATAAATCAAGGTTCTGTAGAAAATAGAAATAAAAATAACGATGTGTTTACATTAGATTCTTCAAATTCTTCCTCGAAAAATAAGGCTCGTTCAGAAAATTCTAATAACCATTCAGAAACAAAGAAACCAAAAAAAAGTTCAGTTTTTGATGACATTCCAAATGTAACTATTAATTCAGAAAGTGATAATAATGGTGAATCTAATAATTCGTCGTTAACACGAAATGATGATGAATTTGCTAAGAAAGAGAGAAGTAGAAATGACCAAAACTATAAGAGATCCAGTGATCTTTTTAATGATTGGGAATTAAATAATATTAATGATCAAAATAATTCAAAACAAAAAAAATCATCAAAGAATAATTCTCAAGAAGACCAAAATAATAATCGGGACGATAATATAGATAATAACGATGACGATAATGCGCACTCTGGGCGTCCTTCATTTTTTAAACGTCGTTAATTAATTTTTAGGGGTAATCATGGCTTTCTCATTTAAAAAATTTTTCAGTGGTGTAGATGATAGCAATCAGTATAATAGTGAATATGATGATCAAGAATATGCAAACAGACAAAATTTTAATCATAGACCTAGTCAGGACCAAGGAGTTGGTTCTCAGAACCAAAAAACTTTTTCTCCAGGGTCTAAAAATAATAAAATAGATTCCAATTATAGTTATACAAAGGGAAAAAATAATTATCAGCATTCAGACTCATTTTCTGATGACACTTCTAAAACGAATGATTCGCCGGAAGTTAACAGCCATATAGATCTTTTTGTTCCAAAAGTTTTTTCTGATGCTAAAACAATTGTTAATCAATTACTTTTACATGAGGCAGTAATAGTAAATTTTTCAGCTATTGAAAAGGATCAATCTTCTAAAATTGTAGATTTTGTAGCTGGAGCAATTTACGCTGTTGAAGGTTCAATTGAAAAAATCTCTAATAATATATGGCTTATAGCCCCTAATAATTATTCTGTTTCGGGTTCAGGAAGTGCTTTAAATTCTGTAGGTCAAACAGGAAGAAATGTTAGTTTCTGATTTACTTGCTTTTATTTATTTTGTTTTACGTTTTTTAGTTTTATTTTATACTTGGGTTATTTTTTTAGCTGCGATTTTTTCATGGATCCCGAATGTCCAAAATAGTTTATTTAATAGCTTTGAAACTCTGGTTTTCAGAATTGCTGCTCCTATTTTAGGTTTTATTCAACGTTTCGTTCCACCAATTATGGGAATTGATTTTTCTCCTATAGTGGCATGGTTTCTTTTATATTTATTAGGTAGATTGATTAATATGATATTTAATTTTAGTTGATTAATTTTTTTATTTGTTTATATAATATTTTTATAATAAAATATAAAATAATCTGTAGAATTATTGAATATTTTTCAAGATTAGAAAGTTAAAACAGTAAGCCTAAAGAGAGTTGGTGTGGTGGAAACCAATGACCTCTGTGTTTTTTCAGATCAGCTTGGAATAAATAATTAAATAGTTTGAGGTATATATATTAATTTATATATAAATTTAGGTGGTACCACGTTACAGACGTCCTGATTTTTTCAGGGCGTTTTTATTATGAAGGATAGATTATGAAGATAAAAGATACATTGCATTTAGGTCATACTAATTTTCCAATGAGGGGAAAATTATCAAAAACGGAACCTTTGCGAGAAAAGCAATGGGATAAAGATAATTTATATCAAAAGCGTTTGAATTTAAATAAAAATAAACCACATTTTAATTTGCATGATGGCCCGCCATACGCAAATGGCGATATTCATATTGGCCATGCTTTAAACAAAATATCTAAAGACATTATTATTCGTTATAAAAATATGAGTGGTTTTTATGCACCTTATGTTCCAGGTTGGGATACACATGGATTACCTATTGAACAGGAATTAACCAAAAAAGGTTATAATAGAAAAACTATGAAAAAAACATCCTGGAGAAAGTTAGCTGAAGATTTTGCCCTGAAAGAAGTCGATAAACAACGTAAAGATTTTAAACGATTAGGGGTTTTAGGTGATTGGGATCACCCTTATTTAACACTGGATAAAGAGTTCGAGGCTGCGCAGATTCGAGTTTTTGGGGCTATGGCCGGTAAGGGCTATATTTATCGGGGCTTAAAACCAGTTTTTTGGTCATGGAGTTCTGAATCTGCGTTGGCTGAAGCAGAAGTTGAATATCATGATTTGAAAGCCACATCTTTATATTATTCTATGCAGGTTAAAGATGGTAAGGGAATTTTAGATGATAATACTTATTTAGCGGTTTGGACAACTACCCCTTTTACTGTTACGGCTTCACGTGGTGTAACCGTTGGGCCAAACTTTAATTACGTTTTGGTTAAGCCTTCAAACGATGACAAAAAATATGTAGTATCTCTGGACTTATTAAAGGAAAACGCTAAAATTTTTGGTTGGCAAAACTATAAAATTTTAAAAAGATTTAAGGGCATAGATTTAGATAAAATAACTGTTCATCATCCGTGGGACAAAAACGTTGATGAGCTGGTTATGAATGCTAACCATGTTACTTTAGATGCTGGTACAGGATTAGTTCATACGGCTCCTGGATTTGGTGAGGATGATTATAACGTAGGGGTTAAATATGGGCTTCCTATAGATGTAACGGTAGATGCTAAAGGATATATGACTAAAAATGCAGGACCTGATTTTGCTGGTAAATTTTATAATGATGTTACTCCAATTGTTATAGAAAAACTTAAAAAAGCTGGCCTATTATTGGGGGTAGAAAAACTTAAACATCAATATCCTTTTGATTGGCGTACAAAAAAACCAGTTATTTGGAGAGCTGTTCCTCAATGGTTTGTTTCAATTGACCCCTTTAAAAAAGAAATTTTAAAGCAGATTAATAAAGTTACTTTTTATCCTTCTTGGGGTAAAGTACGGCTTTATAATATGATAAAAAATCGTGAAGATTGGGTAATTTCTCGTCAACGCGTTTGGGGTGTTCCACTACCGATTTTTTACGCAGAGGATGGAACGCCTATTGTAGATGAAAAGTTAATAAATCATGTTGCTGATTTATTTAAAAAATACGGTTCAAATTATTGGTTTGACCATGAAGCAAAAGATTTGCTCCCTAAAGGATATCAAAATTCACATAGCCCTAATGGAAAATTTACAAAAGAAGAAGATATTATGGATGTATGGTTTGACTCTGGAACAACTTGGGCAGGGGTTTTAAGACAGCGTCCTAATTTAGATTATCCAGCCGATATGTATTTAGAGGGCTCAGACCAATTTAGAGGTTGGTTTAATTCTAATATAATTACCTCTGTTGCAACTAATGGAATTGCACCTTATAAATCTATTTTGTCTCAAGGATTTGTTTTTGATGATAAGGGACAGAAAATGTCTAAATCGTTAGGAAATGTTATTTCGCCTAATGATGTTGCAAAACAAAGAGGTGCTGAGATTGTAAGGCTGTGGGTAATGAGTACTGATTCAAGTGAGGATGTCCATGTATCTCAAAAGATTTTGAAACAAATTTCTGAATCTTATCGTAAAATTAGGAATACTTTAAGATTTCTGTTAGCAAATACGGAAGATTTTGATCCTAAAAAAGATGTAATAAAATTTGAAAATCGTAAGCCAATTGATAAATGGATGTCTGTTAACTTTAACAAATTTATAAAAGAATGGCATAAAAATATGAAAGAATATAATTTTTATGCTATCTTTAAGCAACTTATTAATTTTATTTCCAAAGACCTTTCATCTTTTTATTTAGACGTCGCAAAAGATATAGTATATATTGATGAAGCAAATTCACTAGAACGTCGTTCAATGCAAAGTGTTTTTTATGAAGTTGCCGTTGGATTAACTAAACTTTTGACGCCCTTTCTTCCGCATACAGCTGAAGAGCTATGGGAAAACTTAAAAGAAAGGGAAGAATATGCTTATTTATCTGAACAGCCTGTATATAAGGAATTACCACATAGTAGCCAAATTTTAAGTAAATGGAAGGTATTTTTTGATTTTAGAGAGTTAGCTAATAAAGAAATTGAAAAAGCTAGACAAAATTCTTTAATTGGTAAAAATTCTGAGTCTGCTTTAAAAGTTACTTTGACAAGAAAACAAAATGAAATTTTTTCTGAATTAGGATTAGATTTAAGAAAATTAATGTTGGCTAGCCAATTAAAATTCACCATTGGTAATAATACTAAAGTAGAAGTTCAACATGCTGCTGGCAAAGTAGATCCTCGTGATCGTTTATATCATACTGATATTGGTTCTGATCCTAAATTCCCAATGTTTTCTAAAAAGAACGCTAAAATCGTGGAACATGATTTTCCTGAATTGTTACCAGAACAGTTACAAAGTTAATTTTATAATTTGTTTCATAATTAGAATGAATCCTTTTTATATTTGTTTAACTACTTTTAAAAATTTAAAGGGTCTTATTTAGTTTTGATATTTTTATAATATTTGTTAAGATAAACGACAATTAATAGATATTTAGATAATGACTAATAATTTACATGCAGTAGTTATGTTAATCACCTGTGCTAAACATTCGTATTTTTCTAATAATTTGCGAATGCTTTTTTTCTTATCTAAATTTAACTAAGAATTGAGGGAAAAAATGACAAATTTTTCAAATAAATATACAAAGTTAGCACTTACTTTTGATGATGTATTATTGGTGCCTAATAAATCGGCAGTCCTTCCAGATCAAGTAAAACTTGGAGTTGATTTAACTTCAAATCTACATTTAAATATTCCCATTTTAAGTGCAGCTATGGATACAATAACTGAGAACAAAATGGCTAGTCAATTAGCTTTAAATGGTGGTTTAGGTGTTATTCATAAAAATATGTCAATTAAAGCACAGGCTAGAAATGTTCTAAAAGTAAAAAAAGAAAAAGTGAATATAAAAAAATATCCTAATGCAGCGGTTGATAAAAATCATCACTTGATCGTAGCCGCTGGAGTGGGGATAACTGGGGATTCTTTAGAACGAGTTAAAAATTTAGTCGAAAATGGAGTGGATGCAATCGTTGTAGATTCAGCTCACGGGCAATCAGTAGGCGTTTTAGATAAAATAAAAGAAATCCGCTCAAAATATCCAAAATTAAATATTATTGGAGGCAATGTTGCTACTTCTGAAGCAACTAAAGATATATTTGATGCTGGGGCCAACGTAGCTAAAGTTGGTATCGGCCCTGGATCAATTTGTACTACAAGAATTGTTGCTGGCGTAGGTGTTCCTCAAATCACTGCAATTACTGATGCTGCACAGATAGCTGAAAAGTATTCAAAAACTATTATAGCTGATGGTGGTTTAAAATGGTCTGGTGATATTGTAAAGGCAATTGCAGCTGGAGGTAATGCTGTTATGTTAGGTTCTATGCTTTCTGGTGTAGAGGAAACACCAGGAAGAACTTTTATAGATGATGATGGGCACAAATATAAAGCTTATCGAGGAATGGGTTCAATATCTGCAATGAAGAACGGTTCTAAAGATCGTTATTTCCAAGGACAGATAAAAGAAAATAATAAGTTAGTTCCTGAAGGAGTTGAAGCAAAAACTCCATACAAGGGGAAGTTAGATGATGTTATTTATGAATATTTAGGCGGTTTACGTTCTGGGATGGGCTATAATGGTGCAAGAAATATTAAAGAATTAATTGAAAAAGGTCATTTTGTTCAAATTACAAACGCTGGTCTTATAGAATCACACCCTCATGAAGTTGTTATGACCAAAAAATCTCCAAATTATAGTCGTGCTTAACATTCGTGTTTTGGTCTAATATATTAAGAATGTAGTAAAGAAAAAAGAATATATTAGGAGAAGAAATGGCCGGAATTGTTGTAGTCGGAGCCCAATGGGGAGATGAAGGTAAAGGAAAGATTGTAGATTTATTAAGTAAAAAAGCTGATGCTGTAGTTAGGTATCAGGGTGGTAACAATGCTGGACATACTGTGTATCATGGAATAGATAAATTTAGCCTTTCATCTTTACCGGCGAGTATTGTCAGTTCAAAAGCTTTATCAATTATTGGGAATGGTGTTGTAATAAACCCAAAAGCCTTTTTTCAAGAAGAAAAAAAATTAAAAGAAAAGGGAGTAAATACAGATAAACTAAAAATTTCTGATAGGGCTCAAGTAATAATGCCTTACCATATTGAAATTGACCGTTTATCAGAAAAAGCTAACAATAGTAAAATAGGGACTACCCAAAAGGGTATTGGGCCTTGTTATTCTGATAAGATTAATAGGCAAGGAATTCGTGTAGTTGATCTTATTAATCCAGAAATTTTTTCAAACCTTTTAAAAGAATATTTACCTTTAAAAAATTTGGAGATTGAAAAATTGTACGGTGGTTCTCCTTTAAATTATCAAGATATATATCAATCATATGTAAAGTTTGGTAAACGATTAAAGCCTTATGTTATAGAAAGCGATAAATTAAGTAATTATTTATCTCAATCAAATAAAAATATTGTTTTTGAAGGAGCACAAGGTGTCATGTTAGACATAGATCAAGGAACTTATCCTTATGTTACTTCTTCAAATCCCACTTCTGGAGGATCTGCTGTCGGCGCAGGAATTGGTGCTGAAAAAATTACAGACGTTATAGGCGTTATTAAAGCGTATACTTCTCGAGTTGGAAAAGGCCCTTTTCCTACAGAATTAAAGGGTAAAACGGGAGACTTTATTAGAAAAAAGGGGCATGAATATGGTGTAGTGACTAAACGTCCGCGACGTATTGGTTGGATTGATATTGTAGCATTAAAACATGCTATGTTAGTTTCAGGGGCTTCTAGAATTGCTCTTAATTCTTTAGATGTTCTTTCGGGGATTTCTGAGCTTAAAATTGCTAAAGCTTATAAAATTCATGGAAAACTTATTAATATTTTCCCTAGTAATATAAATAGTTTAACGAATATTAAACCTGTTTATGAAACTCTTTCTGGTTGGAGCGAGGACCTTAGTGGAATTAATAAATTCAATGATTTACCACATAATGCTCAAATTTATGTTAAAGAAATAGAAAAGTTGTTAAATATTCCGATTTTTAGTTTTGGAGTAGGCCCCCATTTTGAGCAAACACATTTATTAAAAAAGATTTGGAAATAAATAATATATAAATAATATAAGATGAAGAGATTTTAAAGATGATTAGTAGATACACTAATAAGGAAATGGGACAAATTTGGGCTTTAGAAAACCAATACCAAAGTTGGCTTTTAGTAGAAATAGCTGTTGTTCAAGCTTGGAGCAATTATGGTTTAGTTCCTCAAAAAGATGTAGATCGTATAAAAAAAAATGCTTCTTTTGATATAGGCAAAATTTTACAGATTGAAAATCAAACGCATCATGATCTTATAGCGTTTACTCGAAATTTATCAGAATCTTTGGGTAAAGAAAAACGTTGGATTCACTATGGGTTAACTTCTACTGATGTAGTAGATACAGCACAAAGTTTAAGGCTTAAACAAGCAAATAAAATAATTAAAAAAGATTTGTTAAATTATCTTAACGTTATTAAAAAAAGGGCCCTTGAGTTTAAAAATACTGTAATGATTGGAAGAACACACGGAGTTCATGCTGAACCTACAACTTTTGGCTTGGTATTAGCTCGATATTATTCTGAAACAAAAAGAAACATTTCGAGGTTTAATCAAGCTTCAAAAGAAGTAGAAAGTGGGAAATTGTCTGGAGCTGTAGGTACTTTTGCTAATATTCCGATGGAGGTACAAGATAGTGCTTTAAGAATTCTGGGGCTCAAGGCTCAAGATATTTCTTCTCAAGTTCTTCCTAGAGATCTTCATGCTAATTATATTAATTCACTGGCCTTAATAGCTACTGGTATTGAAAATTTTGCTACCGAAATTAGAAATTTACAAAGAACAGAAATTCACGAAGTAGAAGAAAGCTTCGTATCTGGACAAAAGGGTTCTTCCGCGATGCCTCATAAAAGAAATCCCATTGGTTCCGAAAACGTTACGGGATTAGCAAGGGTTATTCGAGGTTACACTACTACAGCAATGGAAAATATTTGTCTTTGGAATGAGAGGGATATTTCTCATTCTTCAACTGAAAGAATTATGCTCCCTGATGTGACTATTCTCATTGATTATATGTTGAAACGTTTTACCAAAATTGTAGATAAATTAGTAGTATTTCCTGAAAAAATGAAACAAAATATGAATCTAAGTTATGGTTTGATTTATTCTCAAAGGGTTTTATTGAAACTGATAAGTAAAGGATTAAGTCGAGAAAAAGCTTATGATTTGGTGCAGCCTATAACTGCTAAATCATGGAAGCAACATTTAATGTTTAAAAATTTAATTGAAAATAATTCAGTCATCAAGGATTATTTGTCGGATAAAGAAATTGATTCTGCTTTCGACTATCATTACCATCTAAAAAATGTCGATAAAATTTTTAAGAGAGTTGGGTTAGAATAAATGAATTCAATAATTAAGCATCCAGCAATTGATAAAATTATAGCTAGTGAAAAAAATATTGATAATATAAACCAGTATCTTGCTAATCTGTTAAATAAAAGGTTTTATAACTCAAATAAAAGGCCTATTTTTGTGCCTATTCTTAAGGGAGCGATTTTTTTTGCAACTGATCTTTTAAGAAAATTAACTTTTAATCTTGACGTAGATTTTATTCAGGTTTCTTCTTATGTTAATACACGATCAACAGGTAATATTAAAGTAATTAATGATATTTCTTCAGATTTATCAAACAAAGACGTTGTAATATTAGATGAAATTGTTGATACAGGAAAAACCATGGACTGGGTAAAAAAATATTTCAAAAATAAAGGAGCAAAAAATATCCTAATGGTTTCCCTCATGAAAAAAGAGAGATTTTCTTCAGTTGATAAAGAAATGGATTATATAGGAATGATGATCCCGGATAAATTTGTTGTCGGTTATGGCTGTGATTATAATGGTCATTTCCGAAATATGCCAGCAATTGCAACTATTAATAAAGATAAATTAAATTTAATAAAATAGGTACATTATTTAAATGAATAAATTAGAAAAGGGAATTGAAAAGATATTAGTTTTAAATTTTGGTGGTCAATATAACCAATTAATAGCTAGGCGAGTTCGAGAGTTTTCTGTTTTTTCGGAATTAAGGTCAAGAAAAATGACTGTTGAACAAATTATTAAATATAATCCTAAAGCAATTATAATTTCTGGAGGGCCTAAATCAGTTTATGCAAAAAACGCTTTTAAAATTGATCCAAAAATATTTGATATCGGTATTCCGATTTTAGGTATATGTTATGGGATGCAGCTTATTGCTTATAATTTAAAGGGCGGTAAAGTTTTCAAGGGAAAAGGCAATGGTGAATTTGGACAAGCAGAGCTCACAGTTTCTTCTGAGACACCTACAATGCTTTTTAAGGGTACCCCAAAAAAACAAAAAGTTTTAATGAGCCATAGCGATTCAGTTACAAAATTGCCTAAGGATTTTAAGATATGTGGTAAAACTACAGAAACTCCAATTGCGGCTATTGGGAATGATGATAAGAAAATTTATGGTATCCAATTTCACGCTGAAACAACTTTATCTCAGTATGGAGATCAAATACTTAAAAATTTTGTTTTTAATATTGCTGGTTGCCACCCTAATTGGAAAATGAAAAATTTTGTAAATTTACAAATTAATAAAATAAGAAAAATGGTGGGAAATAGAAAAGTCCTTTTAGGATTGTCAGGTGGTGTTGATTCTTCTGTTGTTGCCGTTTTATTACATAAAGCTATTGGCAAACATCTTATTTGCATTTTTATTGATCATGGCTTTTTAAGAAAAAATGAAGCTAGTTTAGTAATGAGATCTTTGGTAGGAAAATTCGGTTTAAATATTATTAAAGTTAATGCGCAAGAACCTTTTTTTAAAAAATTAAGAGGTATTAAAGACCCTGAAAAGAAACGAAAAATTATTGGGAAAGAATTTATCGAAACTTTTAGTCGTGAAGCTCATAAACTTAATGGGATTAATTTCCTAGCTCAAGGTACTCTTTATACGGATGAGATAGAATCAGGTGCTGGTAATGCTCAAACTATTAAATCCCATCATAATGTTGGTGGATTACCAAAAAAAATGCATTTTAAATTAATTGAACCGCTTAAGATGCTTTTTAAAGATGAAGTAAGGCAATTGGGGAAAGAATTAGATATGCCCGATTCTCTTATTTTTCGTCAACCCTTTCCTGGCCCTGGTTTAGCTATAAGAATACTAGGTACAGTTACGAAAAAGAAACTTCAAATTGTTCGTGATTCCGATGCTATTTTAAGAGATGAAATTGCGAAAGCGGGTTTAAAAAAATCTATTTGGCAATATTTTACCATTCTTACGAATTTACGATCTGTTGGTGTAATGGGTGATAGTAGGACTTATGAATGGACAGTAGCAATTAGGGCAATTACTTCAGTTGATGGTATGACAGCTGATTTTGCAAAGCTATCTTGGCCATTATTAGAAAAAATTTCTCAAAGAATTGTAGATGAAGTTAACTCAGTTAATAGAGTTGTTTATGATATTACTCCAAAGCCTCCGGCAACTATTGAATGGGAATAAAAGATATTAAACTTTATAATTCTTCATATTTTTAAAGGGTTTTCAAGGCATAGAATTAGAATTAAATAATCATTTAATGTTTTTAATACCTATTCATAGCAGATGTAAGTTTTTTCTTAATTTGTAAAAAGGACATAGAAGTTTATTAATTAGAATTTTAGGTTTTTTAATATGAAAAGAATTTTTATTGTAAGGCACGGAAGAACAAAATGGAATTTAGAAAAAAGATTTCAGGGTGCAAATGCTGATTCACCTTTACTTAGCTCTAGCAAAAAAGATTGTATTTACTTGGCCGGTTTTTTGGATAAAAACGTTTTTTCTAAAATTTATTCAAGCCCTATTAAAAGAGCAAAATTAACAGCTAAAATTACATTGAACTATTCAAAAAGATATAATATCCAAGATTTATTAGATGAAAAAGGTTTTTCAGAAATTGGGATGGGGAAATGGGAAGGAGTAACTTCTAAAGAAGTTAAAAATAGATATCCCCGTCTTTTTCAAAAATTAGTTAATCATCAAGATGACAAAAATTTTTCGAATTTTAAGATGGAAAGCTTTTCTCATGCTAGAAAAAGATTTAGGAAAACAATTAATATGGTTTTAGATTCAATTGGAGATAATGAAAATATTTTAATTTTTTCTCATGGAGTTATTTCTCATTTAGGTATCAAAGAACTAACTCAGGTCAATAATTTAGAGCCTCTAAAAAATTTATCAACTTCTATATTAAAAGTTACACAAAATAAACACTTTATTATAGAAGGTTATAATGATATTGGTTATTTGCCGTATATTAACGAAAAGGGGAATAAGACACTTATTTAATCTTTTTAATCCTAATATTAAGTTGTCAAAAAATAATTTATTAAATAATTTATAAAGTTTTTAATAATTTTTTAAGAATTTAAGGAACTTTAGATTAGATTTTAAATCGATTATTTGTTTTTAAAAGTAAATAGTTGCTGTCACTAGAAAGGGAGAAGAAATGAGAATTGGAGTTATTATTGCGATGGATAAAGAGAAAAAGGTTTTAATTAATTCTCTTTCTCAAAAAAAAAGTAGGAAAATAGCAGGGCAAATTTTTACCCTTGGAAAGTTATTTCAAAAAACTATAATTATTGCTGAATCTGGAATAGGAAAAGTTCAGGCTGCAATGACTACAACTATATTAATAAATAATTATCATCCTGATTTAATTGTTAATACTGGTTCGGCAGGTTCTCTTTCTTCTAAATTAGGAATTGGTGACCAAATTATCGCTACCTGTTTAGCATATTATGATGTTTTTAACACAATTAGGCCGGGCTCTGTTGGTCAAATTCCGGGAAAAAGTCTGTATTTTAAATCTAATCATAGTTTAATAAAGAAATTTCAAAAAGTTAATCCAAAAGCTAAAGAAGGCTTGGTTGTTTCTGGAGATTCATTTGTGATGCAGAAAACAAAAGAAAAAATTTTGCAAAATTTTCCTAAAGCTTTAGCTGCTGAAATGGAAGGAGTAGCTGTTGCTCAAGTTTCAAATAATTTTGAGGTCCCTTTTATCGTTTTAAGAGCTATTTCTGATTCTGCTGATGGTTCAGCTAATATTAGTTTTGATAAATTTTTAGAAAAAGCCGGAGAAAAGTCTGCTGAAATATTCTTAAATTTTGCAAAAGCAATTAGATAAAAAGAGTCGGAATTATAATTTATTTATGAATTTTAAAAAAATAATCCACATTAATAAAACAAAATTCGAAATAAGTCCTGATATAAAACGTTTTTCTTTGCGAGATCTTGGTTTTTTCGTTAATAATAAAGGCTTTTTCATAAAAATTATTAATTTAGAACCGGAAAAAAAAGAAAATTCTATAAAAATGAAAATTACTTTTAAAGATGATTTAACAGCTTTTAAAATTTTATTTTTATCAGCTAATAAGGGTATAAAAATCGATATTTTTAAGATACAAGATAATTATTCTATTGTAGAACAATATAGGTTCGTCATGAAACAATTATTAGTATATAAAGTTTTGGAAAGGGGATAAACTTTAATTTTTCTTGAATTGAAAAAATATGTCTCATTTAAAAGCTATAATTAAAAGAAAAATTTATAAAAATATTTCTAACGACTATGCTATATTTTCGGCTCATTTTTTAGATGGTGACTTTAAGTGGAATAAAAACGATATTACAATTACTGGAGATATTATCGATGTAAAAATAGGTTCAACATACCAATTCAAAGGGACTTTATTTGCTCACCCTAAGTATGGGATGCAATTTAATTCTAAAGAATATAAATTTTTAGTACCTGAAGATCGTTTGTCTTTGATTCAATATTTTAGTTCTAATGAATTTCCTGGAATAGGACAAAAAACAGCTGCTAAATTAGTTGATAATTTTGGCAAGAATATATTTTCGATTATAAAAGATAAGCCTTCTTTATTTTTAAAAATGGGCTTGAAAAAACGTCAACTTAATACATTAAAGAAAGTAATCACAAAAGATATTGACAAACAAAAAACTTTGCTTTTAGCAAAGGAATATGGTATAGGAAATGAAATTTTTCAACGTCTTTATGAACAATTTGGACCTAATTTTATTAATGACATTAAAAGAAATCCCTTTTGTTTTATTGGTTTAATTAATGGTTATACTTTTCATCTTGCAGAATTAATTTCATATAAAATACATTTTAGTGATGAAAATTTAAGATTCGATGGAGCCATTATCTCTTGTTTAAATGATGATAATAAAAATAATGGGAACACTTATATATTAAAAGGTGATTTACGAAATAAAATTTTAAATTTGCTGGGAAGTCAATTTAATAAATTTTTTGCTGATTTGCTAGATAGGAGATTAAATTTTTTATTAAAAAATAAGAAAATTTTTATTCTAAATAAAAGGATTAGTTTGTTTAAAAATTTTCAATTAGAAAGATCGGTTTCTAATAATTTAATTAGGATTTTAAAAAACAAAACGTTGAAAATCAAATATGATAAAAATTACTTAGAAAAAAGTTTCCTCGATAGAATTCAAAAAAAAGCTATTATATCAGCTTTTAAAAATAAAATTTCAATTTTAACTGGAGGTCCGGGAACTGGTAAAACTACTATAATTAAAATTCTTATTAAATTGTTAGAAGAAAAATTTATTTCAAAAAATTCTGTTCTTTTAGCAGCACCTACAGGAAGAGCTGCCGCTAGAATTACAGAAATTACTGGTCATAAAGCTATGACAATCCATAGAATGCTGGGTGCAGACGAAAATGGTTTTTTTAGTTTTAATGATAAGCATCAACTTCAGGCAGATTTAATTGTGATTGATGAAATTTCGATGGTAGACCTCAATCTTTTTGAGCATTTATTAGAAGCGGTTCCTAATAAATGCCATTTATTGTTAGTAGGTGATAATGATCAGCTATCTTCAGTTGGGCAAGGGCAAGTATTATTAGATTTGATAAACAGCGGGTTATTTAATGTAACTAAATTAGAAAACAATTATCGGCAAGATAAAGGATCCGATATAAGTATAGTTTCACAAGACATGAAGGTTGGTGCTGTTAATCGTAGAATGTTTGAAAGAGGGAGAGATATTTCTTTTTTTTCTATGAATAAAGAACAAATGGCCGAAACTATAAAAAAAGTTTTAATGTATGCTATTCAAGCTGGGATACCAAAAGAAAATATTCAAATAATTGCTCCTACTAATAGATTAGTTAATACGATTAATTATTTAGCCCGACCTTTTTTAATAAAAAATAAAAACAATATTTTTAAAGATAAATTAATTTCTTTGGAAAAGATAGACCATTTTTTAGTTGGTGACCGAGTTATGCAGCAAAAAAATGATTCAGAAAAAGGAATTAATAACGGAGATATTGGATATATAACTCAAATAAAAGAAAACAAAATTTTAAAGACTAAAAAGGTAGAAGCTAATTTTTTTGGTCGTCCTGTATTATATAAAGATAAGGAAGCAAACCAGCTTTGTTTAGGATATGCATCAACTGTACATAAAGCTCAGGGAAGCGAGTTTCAGGTTATAATTTTCGTTTTAATGAGCTCTTTAGGAGGATTTGTGACCAGGAATCTTATTTATACGGGAATTACTAGAGCAGAAAGGTCATTAGTTTTATTGGGAAATAAGAAAGCCTTTATTCAGGCGATTAATAATCCTACTCCCTTAAGAAAAACAAATATTAATTATTTTCTTTATGAAGATTACCAGAAAAATAAAAAATTTTTTTCAGAAAAGAAAAATGCAGTCACTTTGGATAAAATTAAAAAAGATAAACAAAAAACCATAAATTTAAAGGGGAGAAAAGACTCTAGTGGCCAAAAAGTATTGACTTCGTTTTTAATTAAAAATAAAATAATTGATCCATTAATCGGTATGAAAGGAATTAAACCTAGTGATTTTAAAAATGAATGAATTTCCTTTAAAAATTTCAAGTGGAGCTTTTCTTGGAAGCTGGTGGGAAAATAAAAAAAAAGAAACAATTATGACAAATAACATTGGAGCAGAAATTTGGTTAAAAAGCAAAAATTGTTCTAGAATTATTTTTAACTGGCCTAGTCTTAAAAAAGATTTAATTTCTACTATATTAATTTCAATTGATCATGGTAAGTTTTATTCTAAAACACTTAAAAGTAATTTTTTTAAGTTAAATCTTAACCCAAAAAAAGAACACTTAATTAGAATTATGACCCAAACTTTGGAAAAAAATTCTGTTTCGGCGGCTTGGAAACTATTAAATTATTTCTGTTTGAAAAAAATTTCTTATAATGGAGAACTAGTCGGCCAAATCCCAAAAAGGGGTACTCTTATATTTTTAGGAGATTCAATTTTAAACGGAAAAGGAATAAATTTTCCAAATAATCCTAATATGTATAGACCTGATTTAAGTTGGGATTTTTTAATGTCTGAAAAACTTAATTTAAATAATATTAGGATTGCTTATCAAGGAATAGGAATTACTAATAAGGCCAAAGCTTATCCGCCGACTTCAATTGAGATTATTTGGCAAATATCGAAAAACATACCAAGAATAATAGCTCCCTTTTGCAAAATTAAATCTGTAATTGTCAATTTAGGTTCTAATGATAAGAAAGCAAATAAAAAAGAATTTTTATTTGCTTTAAAGGCTTTAGTAAGGGAATTAAAAAAAAGGTTCCATGAAATTAATATTATCGTAATTGAACCCTTTGATGGAAGTTTCAAAGAAGTATTTGAAAATTTTTTTCATAATTATAAGAAAATTTTTTTAATTCAAAATAAAAATTGGCTATTTGAAACTAAAGAAGATATTTATTTAAGTAAAAAGGGCCATAAAGAGGCGTATAAAGTTTTATTACCCTTACTTAAGGACAAAATAAATGCTTAATTTACCGTATGATTTTATTAATAAATTTAAAGAACTTTTAGGCGAAGAAAGTGAGGATTTTTTTAATTCTTTTAACGAGAGTTTCCCAAATGCTTATAGGTTGAACCCCTTAAAAAATCTCAAACCTTATAGTAATAATTTTATTAAAGACAAAATTGTGTCTTGGAATCGTAAATGGGGAAGGTATGGCAAAATTAATGGGAAATCAGATGCTTTTTTAACGGGAGTAGTCTATTCTCAGGACGCTAGTGCTCAATTTGTTGCTAATATAATTAATCCTGAAAAAAATGATAAAATTTTAGATTTAGCAGCGGCACCAGGAGGTAAGAGTACTCAAATAGGGGAAATGAGTAACGACCATATTTCCCTTATAGCTAATGATATAAATTTTAAAAGGGCTAAAATATTAAGAGAGAACATAAGCCAAAGTGGTCTAAAAAACGTTTTAGTTTTAAACAATTCTCCTCAAGATTTGAGCTATGATTTCCCTTCCTATTTTGATAAAATCCTTGTTGATGCTCCATGTAGTGGTGAAGGTATGTTTAGAAAAAGTTCTTTAGCTGTTAAAAATTGGAGCAATAAATACGTTCTCCAATGTGCTCAAAGACAGAAAAAGATCTTAAAATCAGCCATATTTATGCTAAAAGATAATGGGAAATTAGTTTATTCTACTTGTACTTTTTCACCTGAAGAAAATGAACAGGTGATTAGTTGGGCTTTAAAGAAATTCCCCGAACTTAAACTTCTGCCTATAAAAAAGAAAAATGGTATTGAAAATGGAAAACCGAAATGGGCTAATAATGAAACGGATTTATATAAAACTGCTAGGCTTTGGCCACAGAAGATTTTAGGAGGAGGACATTTTGTTGCTTATCTTCAGAAAAAAGAGGGTAGTTTTTATAATGAAACTCGTCCAAAAAAGAAACAAATTAACAAGAAATATTATCATAAAAATAAAAAATATATAAATGTTTTGCCTCTTAATAATGAAGAAAGGAAAAGTTTTCTAGAATTTATAAAAAAGAACAATCTTTATTTTTTTTTGAAAGATAAACTTGATAAACTAATTAAAATAAAAGGAAATCGCAATAATTTTTTTTCCGTTTATATTTCACCCTTTAATTTTTCTAAAAAAAGAAACCTGCGGATACTTTCTACTGGCTTAGAAGTAGGTCTTTTTAATCATAAAAGGTTTGTTCCTTCTCATGCTCTAGCTTTGAGTTCTTTAGCCAGTTACTTCCCCCAAAAATATGAATTGGATAATAATGAATTTATTTTATATGTTCATGGTGATATTATTCGTAAAATAAGAAAACCTTTAAAAAAGGGTTGGGTTCTATTAACTAGAAAAGATAACGGTTTTGATTTTGGAAAATATACTGATGGTGTAATAAAGAATTTTTATCCTAAGAAATTAAGAACAAAAATTTTTAAAAATATACTTTTATGATGAATTAATTATCTATAATTTTTTTAAATGACTTATTTGAGAAGATTTTTGGATATTATAAATTCCATAAAGTAAAGGTAGCTGTCTTTGCCAATTTATTATTGTTTGTTTAAGTTTGTTTTTATTTAGTTGACTGAGAAAATATCCTGCTATTCCTACCATTTTTGCGCCTGTGGCCATAGCATTAAACACTTCTAAAGTATTATTTATGCCTCCATTAGCAATAATGGGGGTTTTTATTTTAGCTTCCTTTGCAAATTGAAGAGATTTTAGGGTACTAATACCTAGGATTTTGTTACTTGTTAGGGAAAAGAAAGTATTTGTGTTTTTGTCTTTTTTAATTGGCCATAAGCGAGGTCTATTTCTTCTTTCTTCGATAGAACCAAAATCTGTTCCGTCATTACCGGCAATATTTATTGCCGCTGGATGTAATAAAGAAAGATTATGAATTTTGTCTTTTGACATTCCGAACCCAACTTCTTTAATTATGACTGGTATTTTTAATCCTTGGATAATCTCTTTAATATTATTTTGATAATTTTTAAAAATACGGTCACCATTTCTAGAAGATAATTCTTGAACGGTATTTAAATGAATCTCTAAAGCATTAGCATTAATTATTTTTATTGCTTCTTTAGCTTCTTTTAAATTATGATTAGCTCCAATATTAGCAAGAATGAAGCCGTGAGGGTTTTTCTTTCTTACAATGGAAAAACTTCCCTTTATATCTGGATCATTATTATTAATTGCTATAGATTCTGAACCAACAGCCATAGCTAAATTATATTTTCTGGAAATTGTTGCTAATTGACAATTAATTTTTTTAGATAGCGAGCTTCCTCCAGTCATAGCTTCGATATAAAAGGGCCACTTAAAATGGTGATTAAAAATAAATACTGAAGGATCTATGTCTTGAATATTAATTTTTGGAATTAAGGGTCTATCAATTTTAACTTTTAGTAAACTATTGTTGTTATTTTTCCATTTCCATTGATGGAGGGCCAGACTGATATGTTCATTTTTTTTGTGTAAAGAAAGAATTTTCTTGTAGTTTTTTTTCATTTTTGTTTTTATAATAAATTTTCAAATTTAATGGGCTTATACCATTTTTTTTCCAAACTTTTTTGATTTTTTCACTTATTAATTGGTTTTTGGAAAAAGCGATTATACAGTCTCCACCACCTGCTCCAGATATTTTTGCTTTTATTCCAAAATAATTTGCTATTTTTATTCCTAAAGCAATTTTTTTAGTTAAAGTTCCCTTTAATTTTTCTAAATTTTTTTCGGCTCTATCAATAGTAATTTCAAATAAGTGGAAATCTCTATTTAATATTGAGTTTATCATTTGATTAACATTTTTTTGGGAATAAATTAAAAATTGGTTAGTTAAGGCATTCATTGATACTAAACTAGCAGTAGAGGCTGGCTGACCAGTCCATCCTACTAAAAGGTTCCATTTTTTTGGAAAACTTAATTTTTTAGGCAGCTTTCCATTTTCATAAAGCAAAAATCCGCCGAAAGTGGAGGCTGCTATATCAGCCCCAGAATTTTGGGGTTGTTTTCTTCTAGAAAATTTTAAAGCTTTTTTAAATATTATGTGATCGTCTGCTTTTTTGTTTGCATAACGGCATTTTAAAACCGCATAAGCTCCTGAAGAGCCTAAACCATATTTGGTCCCTTTTTTATTGGTTAATTCTGATTTATTTTTTGATAAAAAACGATTAATAGCAAAAACTAAAGCTTTATTTCCTGGTATTGTAATGGCATATTCGCCATTTAATATTAATTTACCAGGAACCCTTATATTTTCTTTAGACATCTTTTACTCCAGGCCCTGGTTTGGAAGTTATTATTTGTCCATAATTTTTAAACTCTTGCATAACTATTTTTCTAGTTTGCGAATTAGTAATTATTTTAACATTTGGTCCCGCATCTACAGTAGCAAATATAGGTAAACCTTTTTTTTGGAGAATATTTACTTTTTTAATTATTTTATATGTTTTTTTAGTGAAATAATCAAAAGGTTTTATAGAAGTTTTGTTTAGACGGTGCATAGCTAAAGAGTTATTTTGGGCAATTAAGCCAATCTTTTTAATATTGCCTTCTGCAATCGCTTCAATCATATTAACCGTTTGTTTTTTAGTTTGTTTAACCCACTTGGGATAATTTTTAGAAGTTTGTGCTTTCTCCATTCCTTCGGTAGAAGAAATTTTTTTTGGATTTATGTTAAAGATAATATCTATAATATTTATATCAAAATTAACAGGATTTAATATTTCCTCAGCGAATGAATTTCGATGGTTTTTTCCTCTATGCCAAATAGAAAATCCACCAAATATAGAACGGCTAGCTGAACCGGAACCTAAACGAGCAATTTTTGAAACTTCTTGTTTATTTAAATCTAATTTGAAGGCTTTACTAGCGGCTTTAGCTAAGGCGGCAAATGCAGAAGATGACGAAGCTAATCCATTGGAAATTGGAACAAAATTTTTGCTTTTAATAATAGCAAAAATTTTTTTGCCCGCTAATTTACGGAAATAGTCCATTATTTTATTTACTCTTTTATTTTCTTTTTTAAGGCCTTCTAAGAAAAATAAATCTTTATTTAATTCTGGTATTAGTTTAACTTCTGTTTCGGTATAAAAGCCATCTAAAGTTAAGCCTATAGAACTAGTAGTTGGCAAATTCCATTTTTGGTTACGTTTACCCCAATATTTTATTAATGCAATATTAGTATACGCTCGTGCTTTATTCATAATATTTTGGATTTCCAAGTGCCATATGCACCTGCTTCGTTTAATTTTTTTTGAATTTTGTCTGCTTTTTCTTGAGAGTCAGAAAGTGCAACTATGCATCCTCCTAAACCTCCGCCACTTAACTTTGCACCAAGAGCTCCAGCTGAATTAGCTACTTGAACTAGTTTTTCCAAATAAGGAGTTGATACACCTAATTTTTTAAGAAAAATCTGATTTTTATTCATTAATTTGCCAAACTTTTTTAGTTTACCGACAAGCAGTAATTCTTTTCCCTGGTTTGCAATCTCTCCCATTTTTTTAAAAATAGCACCATATTTTTTGGGATCCCTATTAAAATTATCTCCTACTAATTTGACTGCTTCTAAAGTAGAACCGTAGGTTCCAGAGTCAGCGATAATTAAATAAATTTTTTTCTTTAACTTTAGTAACGTGCTATTTTTATTAGAATCAAAAAAAATTGGTTTATTTGATATAGTTGCATAAGTATCTCCGCCAGAAGAATGTCCATGATTTTTATTTTCTTCAATTTGTGAAAAGGTAAAGATTTCTTTCTTATTTCCTTGATAGTTAAAATATTTAAAGAAAGCTTTAGTAATAGCAACAGCATAAGCGGCTGAAGAGCCTAGGCCCTTTTTAGCAGGAACATTTGATTTTACGTCCAAATTAAATTTTAAATCTGGTTCATCAAAAAAATCAAGTAAAGCTTTAATTAAAAGGTATATCCCACTAAATCGATACCGAAGCTGTTCTAAATTACCCGAAAAATTGTTTGAAGTAATTAATATTTCATTAGAACTTTTTATTTTAACTTGGTTTTTTAGACCTAAAAGAGGAGCTATAATTGCTGGATACCCGTATACAACAGAATGTTCTCCTAGTAAATGAGCTTTTGCATGAGAATATGAAAAATTTGGCTTCATATATATAATTGTAATCAAAAATAAAATAATTATTGTAGAATTTTATTGATGGATGAAAAATCAATTTTTGCTGTTGTAGATTTAGAAACTACGGCTCCCTTTAAAGAAGGAGGGCATATTATTGAAATAGGGATTTCTTATATTCATAATTGGAAAATAATTCATAACTTTCATTCTATGGTAAATCCTGGAGTCAAAATCCCAGATTCGATTGTAAATTTAACTGGTATCACAGATCATGATGTTGTTGATGCCCCTTATTTTGAAGAAATCGGGCCTCTTATTAGAAGACAATTATTTGATACAGTTTTTATCGCTCATAATGTTAGATATGATTATCCTTATTTAAATGGGGAATTTTCTAGAATTAAGATGCCACGTTTAAGAAGCCAATATATTGATACCGTTCAATTAGCTCAAGTTCTTTTCCCTACTTTCAAGAGTTATAAATTGGATAAACTTGTGAAAGCTTTAAATATAAAACTTGTCAAACATCATCGAGCTGATCAAGATGCTATAGCTACGGCTAAACTTTTTTTGTTATTTCGGAAAAAAATTTGCGATTATTCACCGCTAACTATACATAATTTAAGAAAATATTCCAAAAAGATGATTGGGAATACAGAAAATTTTTTTTACCTGGCAAAGGGAAAGGGCAAGGTTTTAAATTCTTTTAAGGGCTTAGATATTTCTTTCTTAAATGAAGACAAAAAAAAGTATTTTGAAAAAATTAAAACTGTCAATAAACATTTTCAGCAAAGCCATCTTTCAAATTTAAAAATACCTAAATTAAGGAAAAGACAATTTGAATTTGCTGATAAATTTTCTTCTAAAGTTGATACGAACCCTTTCATTTCTATTTTTATCCGCCCACGCTTTGGTAAAACTAATGGTTATCTATTGATTGCAAAGAAACTTTTAGCTTTTAAAAAAATATTGATTGTTCAAGAAAATATAAGAAGAAGGGTGGCTATTAGTGAGAAAATTTTAAAGCAGTTTCCAAAACTTGCTTTTTATGCAAAAGTTCCTATTACAAGGAAAGATTTTATTAATTTAGATCACTTTAGATCTAATTTAAAAAGTAATGATAGTCCAGGTCAACAGATTGCTAAATTGCGGGTTCTTAGTTGGCTTTCTAAAACTACAACAGGCTATCTGCCGGAAATTAGTAATGGCTTTCCTGAATCTTTATATGACTTATTTTCAGGATATCGAAAATATAAGTATGATTTGTTTAGCCAGTTGTTAAAAAAATATCATTTTCCTAGATTAGGGATAGTAGATTTAAGATCTTTTTTATTAACTACAAAAGAATTAAGTAATTATTATGATTTAATCATTTTTGATGTAGGAAAACGAAAAAATAAATTATTAGGTATTTATAAAGATATATCTTCCTCAGTTATTTTAATTACGCAGGTTAAATCAAAATTAAAGAAGGGATATTCTGATAAGGCTTTTAAAGATCCCAAAAAGTTTTTTTCTACTTAATTTTTTAAATTATTAAATTATTATGAATTATAAAAATATAATTATAGATATAATATAATGATTAAGGAAAATTGTGAAAAATTATTATACAATAAGACGCGAAAGAAAAAATGCTCGGAAGTCTCATAAATTTACTATTTTTATGGGAATATTTTTGCTAATTTTATTAGTAGTTTCTCTTTATATAGTTGGAATTCTTTTTCCTATTCAAAAAACTAAAAGGCAAGTTTCAAAAGCTGCTTTTAATCAGACTAATATTGTTTCTATAAAAAATTTTAAGGAATCAAATAGAAACGGAACTTATTATTCAGTTCGAGGAACTGATAATGATAAAACTTCCTATATAGCCCTTTTTAATTCAAAAAAAAGATTAATAAAAAAAGTTCCTGCTAACAAAAGGGTTTCTAACAGTAAACTTGATAGCATTTATAAAAAATATAAAATTAGAAAAGTTTATTCATTTGATCCTTCTTATTATAGAAAACACATAGTTTTTGAATTAAGTTATAAAGGGAAGAAAAATTCATTAAATTATTTAACGATTAATTTTTATAATGGTAAGATTTATCGTTCATTAAAAGGTATATAATTTTTTAAACGAGATAAGGGGAGAGATTATGTTAAATGTCCCAAAAATTAGAATTGAAAACGTTTCACATTATGTTAATAAAACTGTTCAGATAGGCTGTTGGTTAAGGACGAAAAGAGGGACTGGCAGAATAATATTTTTGCAGTTGAGAGATGGAACTGGTTTTATGCAAGGAGTGGTTATAAAGAAAAAGGTTGAGACTAAAATTTTTGATATAGCTGATCATTTGCGAGAAGAAACAAGCTTTTATGTTATAGGAGAAATACATCGAGATTCACGAAGCAAATTTGGCTTTGAGATTGCTGTAAAAAAAATTCAAATCGTTGGAGAGTCAGAAAATTATCCTATTACTCCTAAAGGGCATGGAACAGAATTTTTGTTTGAAAATCGTCACCTTTATATTAGGCATTTAAAACCTTTTGCTACTTTAAGGATTAGAGATGAAGTAACACGAGCGATTTATGATTTTTTTCATAAACAAGGTTTTTTAAAATTAGATGCACCAATCATTACGGAATATGCACCAGAAGGTACCACTAGTCTTTTTCCAGTAAATTATTTTGGCAGGAAAGCCTATTTATCTCAAACTGGTCAATTATATGCAGAAGCTGGAGCGGAAGCTTTTGGTAGAGTTTATGATTTTGGACCTACTTTTAGAGCTGAAAAATCAGCTACTAGACGTCATTTAACGGAATTTTGGATGGTAGATGCTGAAATGGCTTGGATGCATCAAAAGGAGTCCTTGATTGTTCAAGAAAAATTTATTTCTTATCTTATTCAAAGAGTTGTAAAAAATTGTTCCTTGGAATTAAGTCTTCTAAACCGGGATGTAGAACCTTTAAAAAAAGCTACTGATTTGCCTTATCCAAGGATTAATTATGATCGAGCTGTAGAGATTTTAAATAAAAATAATTTCAATTTTAAATGGGGAAATGATTTTGGTTCCCCCGAAGAAACTTTTTTAGCCAAACAATTTGAAACTCCATTTTTTATAATTAATTATCCTAAAGCTATAAAAGCTTTTTATATGAAAGACGTTCCTCGTAATAAAGATGAGGTTATTTGTGCTGATTTGTTGGCACCAGAAGGATATGGAGAAATTATTGGGGGTTCTGAAAGGGATGTAGATTATAATTCCCTTAAAGAAAAAATTTTGAATCATAAACTTAATCTTAAAGAATATGATTGGTATCTAGATTTACGGAAATATGGGAGTGTCCCTCATTCAGGTTTTGGCTTAGGACTAGAACGTTTTATTCGTTATGTTGCCGGTGAAGATCATATTAGAGAGACAATTCCCTTCCCACGAACTCTTAAGAGGATTAGGCCATGACCAACATAGATAATTTAAATATAAATGAAAACCAACTTAGAAAATTATTAATTTCAGGAAATGTTGAAATTCCTCTTTTATTAATGCAAGATTACCATAAGATAGGTTTGAATAATAAAGATCTTATTATCTTATTGCAATTATTTGCCTTTGCTAAAGAAAGGATTTATTTGCCTAGTACAAAAGCGCTTTCTTTAAGAACTAATTTTTCTGAAAATGAGGTAGATAACGTCATTGGAAAATTACTTAGGAGGCATTTTTTGCAGCTAACTAAAAATAATGATGGTTATGATCTTTCTTTGCTAATAATTCATATTTTAGCTAAAGAGTCAAATTCTTTTTCAAATAATGGCGCTGTTAATAACAATTTAAAATTAAATAATAGTAAACGAAATATTTATCGCACCTTTCAACAAGAATTTAGTCGTACTTTAACGCCAATGGAATTACAGACAATAGGAGATTGGCTTGATAAGGATAAATTTGCTCCTGATATGATTACTTTGGCTCTTCAGCAAGCAGTTAACAGCCAGGTTTTTAGTTTACGTTATATCGAAAAAATCTTATTGAATTGGAAACATGAACATATCCAAACAAAAAAGCAAGCTGAAAAAGAAAATTTAAAGCATCGACAGCAATATTTTAAAGAAAGGCCAGATTTTCTATCGGACTCCAGTGAAAAATCTAGAGGATTTGATAGTAACCAAAATTTTAAAATACCTTTTTCAAAAATTGGTGAAAAAATAAAAGATAAAAATAAAAAGAAATAAAATTGTAAATCCACTTTAATTTTTAATTTAAAATGTTTTAAATTAGCTTTATTTATCTTGTATTATTTAAACTATTTGATAGAGAAGCTGAGGTTTGCCCATTGGTGGTAGTTGTATTATTAGAATTGGAATTAGAAGGGCTAGAAGAGTAAGAAGGTGTATTACTTGTACTACTTACGTTTGAAGAACTAGTAGAAGAACTATTAGTAGAAGATGAACTAGAGTTTGAACTGGGTTTTTGACTTCTACTAGTTTGACTGCTAGATGAATTTCGGTTGTTATTTAATGACGATGAATTATTTGAACTAATTTTTTGAGAATAACTTGAAGCAGAATTAGGTTTTTTAGAAGATGAAGATGAAAAAGGGCTTGCAGAAGAATTTTTATTAGGTCTATTGTTTATCAAAGAAGAATTTCGTCCCCATTTTGAGTTTTTTACCACATATTGTGTAACGTTCTTTCTTTGAACTTTGCCTACTGATTTAGGTTTTTTCCAATTTGTGTTTTTATTCCAATCAGTATTTTTATAAATTCTCACAGCATTCATCATAAAATCTTTATAGGCTTTTTCTGGCATAGAAGATTCTGAGGAATTAGGGATATAATTCCCTCTTTTATTAGGTTCGTCATATCCAGACCAAAAAGAAGCGGCTAAATATTTAGTAAATCCTGTATACCAAACATCTGATGCAGCTCCAGCAGGTTGGTTAGTTTCTGAAGAATATCCTACGATTCCTGATTTTCCAGCTTGGTTAAGTCCACTTATTTGGGCGTTAGGAGCCGAACCATTATATTTTGGTACTCCTTTAAGCATATTTGCCATCATAAAGGCTGTGGATTTTTTTATAGCTTTGGTCCCTTGATTTGGATAATTATGAGATTTGCCGTCAGCAGTTTTAATTTTTTGTATATATTTTGGTGAATAGTAGGTTCCACCATTAGCAAAAGTAGAGAAAGCTGCTGCTTCTTGTTGAGTAGAAAGATTAATTCCTATAGCTGAGGAAGGTGTTAAATTAGAGGGCTTAATGGAAATACCCAATTTAGATAAAAAGTTTGATGATCTTACCATTCCTACGGTCATTAAGGTTCTAATAGCGGGAATATTTCTGGAAATTTTCAAAGCTTTTCGCATAGTCATTTTGCCCATAAAACGCCCATCAAAATCGTGAACAGAAATTTTTGTTCCCGGATATTTATAAGGGGTGTCTTTTACAGCATAATAAGTCGGCCATTTAAAATATTCTAAAGCCGGCCCATAATCAACCAATGGTTTAGCAGTAGATCCGGAAGAACGGTTGGTTTGAACTGCTCGATTTAAACCTAAGATTTGATTGTTATTTCTACCACCTATTTGGGCCATTACTTGCCCATTTTGAGGATTTGTTACTGTAGCTGCCGCTTGGATTCCATTTTGCCATGGTACACCAGTTTGGCCATTTATATCTTTATATAAATAGTTTTGCAAATTTTTATTTAAAGAAGTATAAATTTTTAACCCACTTTTGTTAGTATTATAACCTAATTTTTTGGCTTCATTTAATGCAGATTGGATATAAGCGTCATATATAGGCCCTTGATCAGAAGAAGTTTTTTTGTTTTGTCCTGCTGGAACCAAACCTTGTTGAATTGGTTCTTTCATGGCGAGTTGCACTTGATTATTATTTAAAGTGCCCATCTTTTCTTCATTTTTAAGAACCTGATTTCTTCGATATTTAAGGTTGTTTGGGTATTGATAAGGGTTGTATAAAACAGGCGAGCGAGGGATACTAGCTAAGATTGCGATTTGTGAATTATCTAAAGATTTTAAGCTTTTTCCAAAATAATATTCAGCAGCTGTTTTCATACCATAAATATTATTTCCCATATTAACTTTGTTTATATAAAAAGTCAGGATTTGATTTTTACTATAGTTTCGTTCTACCTTTAAAGCCAACCAAGCTTCTTGGGCTTTTCTTCTTAAAGTTTGATCTGATTTTTTTGTAGAAAAAACAGATAATTTTACCAGTTGTTGAGTTAGAGTAGAACCCCCTTGTAAACCTGCCGATTTGTTACCGGTTATTTTATCTTTGATATTTCTTAACGAAGCCCCAGATATCCGGTATAAATCTATGCCATGATGTTTATAAAAACGTCGATCTTCAATAGCAACCACTGCTTTTTTTAACGATTTAGGAACTTCTGATTGCGTGGCGTAATCTCGATCTTCTCGGGAAACAGTATATATTCTATTACCTTGGGAATCATAAATTTGGGTAGCATTTTCGGAACTTAATTGTGATTTATTAATTTCAGGTGCAGTTGAAGTATAAAAAAAGAAAAAAATTCCACCAATTAAAAATAATAAGGAAAAAAACGTTAAGAACCAAATGAAAAGCCTTTTAAAAGAAATTTTTCCCATATGTTTTTTTCTCCATGTCTATTTATTCTTATATTTTAGTATACTTATTTCGCTACTTTTTTAATTTATAGAGAGATAAGTTTTTATAATTTTGTCTTAATCGTATTTTAAATGTAATTTAACATTTTTTAAATTTTAAAAAAATCTTTAAGAGCGGGTAAATAATCTAGAGTTGGGAGTATTTTATTATTGATTTTTTTGCCATTTTGAACTATTTCTTGATAAGAAATAGATTTGTTCCCCCCTAGTTGGGATTTCCTCCATATTTTGATGAGCTTTGAAGCTGGGAAAATATAATATTCTTTTAAAGTTGAAAAACCCAGAATAAAAAAACCTATCCCTCCATTTTCTAAAACACTTTTTAAATGAGTAATTTGGTGTTGATGAAAATTTTTCATAGGTAAACTGGTTTTATTTTTAGTTTCTTTAGCATCAAAATCTATATAGTGGCCATTTACAACACCATTATAATCGGTTGTAGAAGGTTTAACATAATAAGCTTCGGTAATTTTGGCCATACTTCGATCAGGGTAAGCTACATGTACTACGGTTATAGGAGTAGGTTTTTTATGAATAACTGCTAGATGATTAGATAAATAATAAGAGTTTGCTTCATTAATTTTAGCTTCTAGAGCCATGCCTCTTCTTCCATATCTTATGGGCCTTTTTCTTCTTGAATGTTTCCTAGAAAAATTAGTTCTAATACCTTTAGGGTAATTAATCATAAATCAATTATAAAATAGAAATATGAAAAATCGTCTTTGGATTACAGGTTATAGATCTTTTGAGCTAAATATTTTTAAGGATGATGATCCCAAAATCAAAGTAATTAAGCGAGCAATTCAAGATACATTAATTAATAAATTAGAAAATAATGATTTAGTTTGGGTCATCACTGGTGGTCAACTCGGAGTAGAACAATGGTCAGCTGAAGTTGCGTTGAAATTAAAAAGAAAACATTTTCAAATTAAACTAGCGGTTATTTTGCCATTTAAAGATTTTGGAAAGAGATGGAATAAAGAACATAAAGAAAAATTATCCCTTATTATAAAAAAGGCTGATTTTTCAGCTTTAGCATCTCACAAAAATTATTATTCACCGTTTCAATTTAAAGACTATCAGAAATTTTTATTTAGGCATACGGATGGAACGCTGATGGTTTATGATCCAGACCATCGTGGGAAAAGCAATTATGATTATCGATTTATAAAAATTCAACAAAAAAGATATCCGCGTTATGATTTTAATTTAATTAATTTTGATTATTTAGAAGATTTAGCTCAAGATATAAAGGAAGAAAAATATCCTTGGTAAGAAAATAAAATAAAAAAACATTTTTAAATTTTAAATATTTAATGAAAAATTAGACAGAAATCCCGTGAATTCATTTGTGGGATGAATACAAGCTAAAATTAAATCAGTTCCTTTGACAACTAGGGGACAATGAAGGCTTTGGTAACTACTGCTACTTCGGGGTATAGAAATATCTCTAAAAGCCAGATTATCTAAGCAAATTGTGGAGATCTATACATTTCCTCGATATTAGAATCCATAAACCACGGGTTTTAATCCCTGGTAGTTGATAAAATTGGATAAACTTATTCTTATTTGTTTAATTTATTGTATAATATGAGAGGCAAATCGAACAATTGCGCGATGAAAGATTCGTGAGGAAGGTCCATGCCCGCCTATTCTGAGATGAATAGAGTTTTTGTATCGAACTTAATAAGTGAGAGCGGAATTTTTCCGATGGCAGAAAAAAGGACTAAGGTTTAGCTAAGTCTAATTATTCTATAAAAGTGCTATAGTGACGAATAATTGGGAAACTGAAGACATGAGACGACGTAAACCCTGCAAGTGGGCAACCCAAATTTTGGTAGGGGCGACTAATTGAGCAAAACAAGGAAGCAAAAATTAGTATTACAGGATATATTTTGTAATAGATAGATGATTGTTAAGAAAAATATTTGCCAAATATTTTTTGAACAGAACATGGCCTATAGATTTGTCGAAGGTACAAAGACCACCGTTAACCGTTAATGGTGGCCTTTTTTTATTTTAAAAATATTTTATAATTATCTGTTTTTTGGGTTATAACAAAAATTAGTATAGTATTTTTTTACATAAAGTTGTTTAAAAAGTTAATTAAGGAATTTTATTTTTAAATAATTATGAAAAGAAAATTTTTTTGCTCATTATCAGGATATTTCTGTAAAGGGCTTAATTAACCTAGTGTGGGTAATTACCTTTTTGCTTTTTGCTTTTGTAGCTCAATATGAAATTTATAAGGTAAATTTATTTAGTTTATTTATTTGGTTGCTTGCGATTTTTTTGCTTGTTTACTATTTTTTTTATTCTAAAATATTGGTTAATAAAAATTATATTATTTTTCCAAGCTTTTTTAATAAATTCAGTCCTGAAATTGAAATAAAAAAATTAAGGTTTTAGTTCTTAATAAAAAAAGACATATTATTTTTTTAAATACCAAAATAATATTTTTAAAATTTTAACTTCCAAAAAAATAATTAGCTTTTTAGAAAATTTTCTTTTAAATAATAAACCTAAAAACTATTAAACAAAATTACAATAAATTTTTATTTAATTTATATGAAAATGAATGAGAAAAAAAATATGAACCTGACCATGTCAAAAAATGGCGGAAGGATTGATAAAGAATTAAGAAATATTTTAAGAAATTATTCCAGAAATAGAATTGACGAATTAATAAGTCAAAAAAATGTCTTAGTTAATCAAAAACAAATTAATAAAAATTATAAGGTAAAGCGGGGAGATGAAATAAAAATAACTATACCTTATCCTAAAAAAGTTTCTTTAAAACCAGAAAACATTCCTCTTGATATTCTTTATGAAGACTCCGATTTATTGGTTGTAAATAAGCCTCAGGGAATGGTAGTTCATCCTAGCTTTGGTCATGCTGATCATACTTTAGTTAATGCTTTATTGTTTCATGCCCCACTTTCTTCAATAAATGGTGAATTTAGGCCTGGTATTGTTCATAGATTGGATAAAGATACCAGTGGGTTATTAGTAGTAGCTAAAAATAATTTAGCTCATAAGAAACTTGCTAAAAGTTTAAAATTGCATAAGACTAAAAGAAAATATATTGCTATAGTTTATGGAAATTTTTCTGAAGAAAGGGGAGAGATTAAAGCCCCTTTAGGAAGGGACCCAAAAAATCGAAAAAAGCAAGCGATAAGAGCTGATGGGAAAATGGCCGTTACTCATTTTAAAGTTTTAAAACGTTTTAATAATTTTACCTTGTTAGAAATAGTTTTAGAAACGGGGAGAACCCATCAAATTCGTGTACATATGGCCTATATTAACCATCCTGTTTTAGGGGACCCTTTATATGGCCCCAAAAAAAAGGCTTTTAATAAAAAAAAACAATATCTACATGCTTTTAGTCTTTCTTTTGTCCATCCTCGGACAGGCAAAGAGCTATCTTTTAAAACGTCGATACCCTTACGTTTTAAAAAAATTGTCAAAATTTTTGATCAACCTAACTAAAGTGAATAACTTTTATTTTTATTCTTTTCTAATTGTTTTATAACTTTTGGGTTAGTAGATATATAAATAGTTTTTTGTCCCTTGAAAGTTACAAACCCTGGTTTAGCTCCTTGTGGTTTATTTAATTTACCAGCTGGAAGATAATCTACAGCAATTTTAGTGGAATCAGGGGCTTTGCTGAAATGGGCAGCCAACATAGCAGCTTCTTCTAGGGTTTGGGGTGAAGGATGACTTGAATGAATAATAACATGGGGGCCGGGAATTTTTTGTGTGTGTAGCCAAATATCGTCTTTTTTAGCTGTTTTTAGACTTAATTGATCATTTTGTAAATTATTTTTACCAATTTCTATTTTGGTCCCGTTATTAGAAAAAAAGACGTCCGGTTTAATATTTTGGTTTCTTCTTTTAATTTGTTTTAATTTTTTCCGTTGGGTTTTAAGATAACCTTCTTGAATAAGTTCAATTTTAATTTGATCCAGATCTTCTAATCTTGCATAGGTTAACTGATTTTTTATATTTTGGAAATAATTGATTTCTTTTTGGGCTTCTTTAGCCTGTTCCTTCAAGAAGGGAACAGATTTTTTTAATTTATGATACTTTTTAAAGTATTTTTGCGCGTTAGCATTGACTGTTATATTAGGATCTAATTTAATTAATAATTTTTTCCCGGTATTATAGTCATTTAAAGTAACTTTTTCTTGACGGTTTTTAATTTGATACTGATAGGTGGTTAATAGTTCTCCTTTGACTTTAAAATTTTGTGCCGATTTAGACTTTTTTAAAGTTTTGTTAAGTTTGGTTTGTTTTCTGAGATTTTTTTTAAGCTCTCTTTTAAGAATTTGGTTAATTTGTGAAGATAATTCTTTAATTCTAATCTGAGTAGACCTTTTTTGATAATAAAAGTCTAATAGTTCTGATAAAGAAGGGAACTGAAAAGTCTTCCCTGAAAGGACCTTATAAGGAAAAACGGTAAACTCGTATTTATTAGAAGCCAGTTTTGTTAAAGTAGGTTTAGGATGATTAAATCTGTTAAACCATTCTGATAAATGGATTTGTTTAGAAGCCTCTAAGGCAGATAATTTTGATAAGCCTTCATAATGTTTACGAATTTTTTCTGCATCTTTAGAAATAAAAGTACTATCTTTAAAAGGGTTTGTTAAACCTTGTTTTGGAGGTGGACTATAATGAAAATTTGGTAGGAGAGGACGGACCCTATTTTCTGAAGGATGAACATGTTTAATTAGTTCTAATATTTGATTATTATGGTCAAGCAAAAAAATATTAGAATGGCGCCCCATTATTTCACATAGTAATTTATATGAATAACTATCTCCAAGCTCGTTTTTATTTGTAATGTCAATTCTTAGCAAGCGGTCATTTCCGATTTGTTGAAAATTAAAAATTTTCCCTCCTTGGAGGTGTCTTCTAAGTACCATTTCAAAAGTAGGAGCTTTAATGGGGTTAGAAAATTTGGATTTAGTAATTTGAATGCGTGCTGTATCAGGTTGTGCTGAAAGCAAAAGATTCATTTTTTGTTTTTCTTTTATGACGGTAAGTATTATTTCGTAAGGGAAAGGTAAAGAAATTTTATTAATTCTGCCCGAACTTAGTTTATTATTAAGTTCGTGAGTGATCGCGTGCATAAATAATCCATCAAAAGCCATATAATTAGTCTAAAACAATTTATAAAGTTTAATAAGCCTAAATAGATATTAATTCCTAAATAGTTTTAGAATGAAAAATTATTTTTAAATTTTTATTAGCGGTTCATAATATTTTTTATTTTTTATTAAATGTTAAATAAAAAAGCCAATATAGTGCCAGGTTCATAATAGCAAACAAAATAACAAATCCTAAGGTATGAGCATTTAATTGCATCGTTACCATATTAATTATATTGAGTGGATGCTTAAAAATATCCCATGAATTTAGACGCATAAAACGTCCTATATAGATGCCTAAGCCGCTAATAACACTTATAAATAAAATAAAAATCCAGGAAAAGAAGACACCGAACTTATTTTTTATAAATTTATTAACAAAATAAAGAGAAAGCATTCCCATCATAACGCCATCAATTACCGCAAATATTGCAAATAAAAACCCTAGCCAAGCTGAATGGAAGGTAGAAATAGTAAAGCCAAAAGAAATTTTATATAAATTTAAATGTGCCAGGTCTGTAATCATATAAGGACCATTAGGAAACATGATTACCCATAAAAAAGAGAATAATATAGAAAAAATCTTTCTCTTTTTTTGTATCGATTTACTTATTAAAATAGCGAATAATAGTGGCAAAAAAGCTAAAAAAATATTCCAAAGATAGAGCCTAACAAAGGGAAGATATTTTTTAAAAATAAAAGCCACCATAATAAGAATAAAATAAGTAAGTAAAAGAGCAGCTGTTAAACGTTGTTCTGGTTTTTTTGTATGATTATTTTTCATCATTTTCTATTTTATATTATTTTTATATAATTTTACCTTTATTTATAATTGAGTATAATTTTAACGTGACTTCTAAACTTATTGAACAAAAATTAGCCTTATTACCTGATCAACCTGGTTCTTATCAAATGAAAAACCGGGCAGGAAAAATTATTTATGTTGGTAAGGCCAAAAATTTAAAAAATCGGGTGAGATCTTATTTTAAAGCTGAACACACTGGAAAAACAGCGGAATTAGTTTCTAATATTTATAATTTCGAATTCATTGTAACTAATTCGGATAAAGAAGCTTTTCTTTTAGAAAATTCTTTAATCAAAAAATATAAACCCTATTTTAATATTAGGTTAAAATTTTCGGATTCTTATCCTTATATTGAAATAACTCATGAAAGAGATCCCCGTTTAATTTTAGCTAATTCTATTAAGCGTGATCATGGGACTTATTTTGGTCCTTATCCTAATGTTTATGCTGCTTCAGCTACCCTAGATTTTTTAAACGCAACTTTTCCCTTAAGGCATTGTAGTGGATACCAGGGGAGGCCTTGTCTTTATTATTCTATGGGGCAGTGTTTAGGGGCTTGCTTTCGTAAAGTGCCTTGGGAAGAATACCAAAAAAATATTTCTTCGATAAAAAAATTTTTAAATGGAGATACAAAAGAAGCAGTAGCTAATATCAAAAAGGAGATGGAACAAGCCTCTAATAGATTACAGTTTGAGTTAGCGGCAGATTTAAGAGATAGGCTTAAGTTTATTAATCAGACCGTGGAAAATCAAAGAGTTTTACAAAATGATCATACCCCCAGAGATCTTTTTAATTTTTATTTGGATAAAGGATGGATGACAATTGAGATTTTTTTCCTCCGTCAGGGACGTCTATTGAGGCAGCAAAAAGAAACCACTGCAGTTGTCGGTTCACCTTTAGAAGGTTTGGAATCTTATATTCAACAATTTTATGCCCAAAAAAATGCACAAAAGCCTAAAGAAATTTTAGTTCCTAAAGGACTGAATAAAAAACTATTGGCTTCTACTTTAAAAATAAAAATAAGGACTCCTAAAAGAGGGAAAAATAGAGATTTACTTAATTTGGCACGAAAAAATGCTTATATTACATTAGAGGATAAGTTTCGCTTAATGGAACTTAATCAAAGAAAAACCACCGGGGCTATGAAAGAAATTACAGGAGCTTTAAAAATTACAGGTGGCCATTATTTTGAAGCTTTTGATCATTCTAACCTTCAAGGGTCAAATTATGTTTCGGCTATGGTAGTTTTTCAGGATGGATTACCTAATAAAAATTTATACCGGCGTTTTAAATTGAAAACTCCTGCAGACCAAAATGAAGCTCAAGCTACTTATGAAGTGGTTAGTAGGCGGTATTTACGACTAAAAAGAGAAAAAAAACTTTTTCCAGATTTAATCTTAATTGATGGCGGAAAAATACAGCTTCATGCAGCTCAAAAAGCTTTAAGAGATTTATCGGTAAAAATTCCGGTAGCTGCGATGATTAAAAATAATCGTCATCAAACAGCCGATTTGTTAAATTCCCAAGGTGAGCATCTTTTTTTGGATCCTCATTCCCAAGGTTTTTATCTGTTACAACGGATTCAAGATGAAGTTCATCGGTTTGTTATAAATTTTCACCGGAAGAGAAGAAAGAAAAGCGGTTTAGCTTCTCATCTAGATTCAATTGCTGGAGTTGGGCCTAAGACACGAATTAAGTTAATAAGACGTTTCGGCTCTTTACCAGAAATTGCAAAAGCACCAATTCCAGAAATTCGTGCTTTAGGTATTAGCCAAAGAACTGCTGCTTTGATAAAAATTTCTTTGGCCGCAATTTTACGTTCAGAAAAAAAGGTTTCAATCAGAAGAAAAGTAAAAAAAGAATAATTTTTAAGTTAGGAAATTAAAAGATGGCTTTTGTAGATCAAGCAATAATAGAATTAAGAGCCGGTAAAGGTGGAAATGGCATCATTTCTTTTCGTAGAGAAAAATTTGTACCTTTTGGTGGCCCATATGGTGGCGATGGTGGACATGGAGGCAATATTTATTTTATTGCAGACGAAGGTTTAAGGACCTTAATGGATTTTAGATATAATCGTCATTTTCGAGCCAAAAAGGGCGAAAACGGTGGAAGTAAGGGAATGACTGGTAAAACTGCCCCAAACTTGTATATTAAAGTTCCTACAGGGACAATTATTTATAATACTAAAAATAATCAAAAATTAGCTGATTTATCCCAAAACCAGCAAAAATTTTTGGTGGCCCATGGAGGACGAGGTGGTAGAGGCAATATGAAATTTGCTTCGTCTACCAATCGAGCACCCAAGATTTCTGAAAACGGTGAACCTGGACAAGAGGTTGAAATTAAATTAGAATTACGTTTGTTGGCTGATATCGGGCTAATTGGTTTTCCTTCTTCAGGGAAATCGACTTTTCTTTCGGTGGTTACAGCCGCTAAACCCAAAATTGCTTCTTATCCTTTTACTACTATTGATCCTAATTTAGGTATGGTTCGATTAAATGATGAAAAAAGCTTTGCAATTGCTGATTTACCGGGTTTAATCGAAGGCGCTTCTAAAGGCGTTGGTTTGGGGTTTAAATTTCTTAGACATATTGAAAGAACCCATATTTTATTGCATTTTGTTAATATGAGTGAAGATGGAGCCTTAAATATTCCGCCCTTTCAAGCTTTTCAAAAAATCAATAAAGAGTTAAAGCATTATGATCCTTCTTTATTAAAAAAACCAATGGTTATCGTGGCTACTAAAATGGATCTGCCAGGTTCTAAGGATAAATTAAAAGAATTTAAAGGGGCATTATATAAACATAATATCAAACTGCCTATAGCGGAAATATCTTCGGTGACTAAACAAGGAATAAGGGATTTACTTTTTAAGCTCTCAAGAAAATTAGATTCTCTTACCAAAGAAAGAGCCACATTAAGGAGTAAGAAAGCTAAGTCACCAGAAACTGAAAAAATTTATGAAATTAAAAAATCTCCTAAGTTGGTTTCTTTTAAAGTTAAAAAAATTAGCCCTCATGTTTGGGAGGTTAGAGGTGAAAGGGTAACTAAATTAGCTGAGATGACCAATCAAAGTACGCAACAATCTTTAAATAGATTTTCAAGACAACTTAAATCATTAGGGGTAGAAAATGCTTTGAAAAAATCAGGTGCTGAAGATGGTGATTTAGTTACGATTAAAAATAGTGGATTTAATTTTAAATATTATCAATAAAAGTTAAAAATGGAATTAGAATTTTTAGGAACTGGTGCCGGCCAACCTTCCAGACAAAGAAATGTTAGTTCTATTGCTCTTCGTCTTTTAAATGAGCAAAATCAAGTTTGGCTTTTTGATGTAGGAGAAGCAACTCAGCATCAACTGTTGAAATCAAATATACGTTCTAGAAAAATTACAAAAATATTTATAACCCATATGCATGGAGATCATATTTTTGGTTTACCTGGTTTTTTAGCTTCTAGAAATTTTCAGGCTTCTGATGTGGTTAATAATGGCAAACCATCAGATTTAGATATTTATGGCCCTAGAGCAATTAGACCCTTTGTGATGTGCTTTTTAAAAAATGCTCAGATTCATTTGGATTACCATATAAATTTTTTCCATGCTCATCCTGGTTTAATTTATCGAAACCGTTTTTTTGCTGTTCGGGCTTTTAAAATGAATCACGGCATTGAAGATTATGCATATCGGGTGGTGGAAAAAAATACTGCTGGTCGTTTACAGGTAAATAAACTTTTAAAGTTGGGCTTAAAGCCGGGCCCTTTATTTGGAAAATTAAAATCTGGGCAAACGGTACGCTTAAATAATGGAGATTTAATTAATGGGAAAGATTTTTTAGGTCCAGCAGAACCTGGAAGAATTGTCACGATTGTGATGGACACAAAGGAAACCCCAGAAATTGTGAAGGCTGCTAAAAATGCAGATGTTTTAGTTCATGAAGCGACCTATGATGGGAACAATCAACTTATGGCTAGAAATCATAATCATTCTACTTGTATTGAAGCAGCTCATCATGCTACAGACGCTAATGCTAGGAAATTAATTCTTACTCATATTTCCGCCAGATATGTAGGGCGAGAAGCTAAGCTACTTGTAAAACAAGCAAGGAGAATTTTTCCTAATACTAAAATAGCTAAAGATATGGAGGTATTTAATATTCCTTCTAAGAAAGGACAGCTTAATTAATGCTAGAAAATAGATATAAGTGGAAAATTCTTTCTAAAAAGAAGACTTTTTTTATTAATATAAAAAAGTATTTTAAACTTAGTAATATAACTGCAGCTATTTTGGCTTCTCGTTTTCAGAATTTAAAACAAATTAAAAAATTTTTTTCTAATTCCACTGAAAGATTAATTAATCCTAATAGACTTTTTAATATCGATTTGTTAAGGAGCTATATAAAGGGTCTTATCCATGAGCATCAAAAGATTTTAGTCTATGGTGATTATGATGCTGATGGAGTCACTAGTACATCAATTTTATATAAGACTTTAAAAATTTTAGGAGCAGAAGTTTCTTATTTTATACCTGATAGATTTAAAGATGGTTATGGTCCTAATCTAAAAGTTTATCGGGATTTAATTAAAAGAGGTTTTAAAGCTATCATTGCAATTGATAATGGTATTACGGGCGAGAAAGCCGCCCAGTTAGCTAAGAAATATAATGTAAAATACTTTGTAATTGATCATCATAGTATTCCTCCTACTTTACCGGCAGCTTCGGTTATTATACATACTGACTTATCACCTGATTATACTTTTAAGAATTTATCCGCTGCCGGTTTAGCTTATAAAATTGCAGTTTATTTTTTAGGCAAGAAAAAAGCGAAAATATTTTTACCTTTATTAGCTGTGGGCGAAATAGCTGATGTGATGCCAGTTATTGGCGAAAATAGAATATTGATAGATAAGGGTTTGGAAGAAATGCGTCGTCATGCTAATAAAGGGTTAGATTTGTTAGCCCAGAAAGCCCATCTTAATGTTACTAGGATGACAAGTGAAGATATTGCTTTTAAAATTGCTCCTCGAATTAATTCCTTAGGTAGAATGGAAAATGCCAACCCCTTAGTTAAATTTTTATGTACTTCTTCTAATGAAAATGTAAAGGAACTTAAAAAAATTGCTACTCAGGTGGAAAAGGCTAATGAAAAACGAAAAGAAGTCTCTAATCGTATTTTTAGTTTAGCTAAAAAACAAGTAATTAATAATCCACATAAAATAATTATTTGTAAGGGAAAAAATTGGCATGAAGGTGTTTTAGGCATTGTAGCTGGTAAGTTAGCCCAGAATTTTAATCGACCTACGCTGGTTTTTTCTATCAAAAATGGGATAGCAAAGGGATCTGCTAGAAGTGTGGGAGATTTTAACATTTTTAATTTATTAAAAAAATATCAAAATTTCTTTTTAACATTTGGTGGTCACCAATTTGCGGCAGGATTAAGTCTTTCACAAAATCTATTTTCTCAGTTTTTTCAGGCAATTAATTCTATTAATTACGATTTTAGTAAAAAAGAAATAATGGTAGATTATTTGTCAACGAATCATAAAAAAATTTCTTTTCACGATATTCAAGAATTAAATAAATTAGAACCGTTTGGAGAAGGAAACCCTAAACCGATAATAGAATTATTTTTTATGCAACTTTCAAAAATTAAATTCATGGGAAAAAATAATGAACACGTTAAGTTAAAACTACAAGGCTTTGAAGGTGATATTCTTTTTTTCAATCGTCCAGATTTACAAGATAAATTTCATTTTGGAGAAAGGCTATCAGTTATTGGTCAGCTTTCTATAAATGAATGGAGAGGAAAAATTAGTTTGCAACTAATTGGTCTTGACATTCGAAGTGAAGGTAAAGTTCCAAACCGTCATATCTTTGGAAATGTTTACCGTTATTATTGCAATAAAAAAATCATTTATTCTCCCAATGATTTTTATCAAAAAGTTTTTTTGGAATTGGGGTTTGTTAAAATTAAGGATGGGTTTGTCTATATAGATAAGAATGCTAAACATACGCAATTATCGCAGTCAGAAACATTTCGAAAGAGGGCTCAAATACAATATGACAATTGATTTACGTAATTATGTATCTAGTACACACGATTTTCCAAAGAAGGGAATTATATTTCGAGATATTAATCCTCTAATCGGAAATGGGAAAGCTTACCGGGAAGCTATTAACCAAATAGTTAAATTTGCTCAGCCTCTTAAACCAGATCTTATTGTGGGACCAGAGGCTAGGGGATTTTTTATTGGTGCCCCCATGGCTTATAAAATGGGCTTAGGTTTTGTTCCGGCTAGGAAAGTAGGTAAACTACCACGAAAAACTATCGAAGCTCAATATGATACAGAATATGGCAAAAGCAGGCTTGAGATGCATATTGATGCTATTAAACCTGGACAAAGGATATTTATTGTAGATGATTTACTGGCAACTGGGGGAACGATTTGTGCCGTCATACGGCTTATTAATAAATTAAAAGGTAATATTATTGGTGGCGGTTTTTTTATAGAATTGACTGATTTAAAAGGACAAAAAGAAATTAAAAATCTTGTTGATGTCCCTCTTAAGATTTTAATGAAATATTAATTTTTTAGATTTTTAAATAAATTTAAAGAAACCAAAACTGCAAAACTTGGCAGTTTTGGTTTTTTATATTGTTTTATTAAATAATTTTAATTAAATTTCATTAGTTTTAGCAATTAAATTAACTTGTTCAGTCAATAAGTCAACTATTTTTTTTATTTGAGGAAAGATTTCATTATATTTGATATATTTGATTTGTTGAAGATCTTCTTTAGTTTTGCTGATAAATGAATTTATAATGCTAACAGCTTTTTTTAAATATTGAGGATTTTTTTTAAAAAAAGTTTCAATTTGAGGGATGCTTAAACTTTTTTTTACCAATTTTTCTTTAAAATTTTTATTTTTTATTGCTAATATAATTGGTAAAGTATAGATTCCTTGTTTAATATCTTTGAACTTTTCTTTTCCGGTAGAAAATTTTGTATTAAAATCTTTTAAGTCATCAATCAGTTGAAAAATAATGCCCAAATTAATGCCGAATTCATTGATAATGGCAGATTCTTTTAAACCTTTTATATCACTTATCTGTTTTTCCCCAGAAGCTAGCCAATAGCCACTAAAACATGACAAAGAAAATAAAGAAGCAGTTTTCATTTTTATTATTTGGAAGTATTGTTTAAGGGTAATTGCAGAATTAAATTTAAAACGATCTTGTTCTAATTCGCCATTTAAAACATTTTCCATTGTTCGAACATGATAATCGACGAAACTAATATCGGGAGCAATTTGTATAATTATTTTTAAATATTCTGTGAATAAAGTATCTCCAAGATAAACTGCATCTTTATTGCCAAAGTATTTTTGTAAAGTTGGTTCTTCTCTTCTTTTATTTGCTTTATCAATTACATCATCGTGAACTAATGTAGCAAGGTGTAAAAGTTCTATAGCTGTAGCGGCTTTATAAATTTTTGATAATTTTTTTTCTTTATCAATTCTCGAATTTTTCTTGGCGATAATCATATATCTTCCAAACAAACAGGTTAAAGAAGCTCTCAACATTTTTCCCGTATTGCTAAGAAATTTATTTGTTATCTTTTGATAATATTTTGTCCCAAAACGTTGTAATTTTAGATTTTTTTTTACAAAGTTTAAATCTTCCTTTATAACAGAAGAATCATATTGAAGATTGTTCATTATTTTCCTTTTTTATTTGATTGATTATATTGCTATTTTGTATTTTATTTTTCAATATAGCGAACATGAATAGTGAAAGCCTTATATATTGTTTATTTATTATTATAGATTTATTTTATTAACGATGAAAAAGTAAATTTTAGACGGAGGCAAATTTTGAATTATTAATTCAAAATAATTTAGTTAGATGTTTATTTAAAAGGGGATATAAATTAATTTAAACAATGGTTTTTATGGGTTATTAATTTTTAAATAGTAATTAAGCTCTAAGCTCTTAAATTTTTTAGTTCATCTTTTCCATTATGTTTTTGCGTTCATTTTTAGTTATATGTGTATAAAGTTTAGTAGCACTAGTAGTGGTTTGTCCCAATATTGCTGCTACTAAACTTTCACTACCAGTTTTTTGAATCAATTCGGTAGCTAATCCATGCCTAAATTTATGAGGAGTTGTTGGTTTTCCGAAAGCACTAGAATATTTTTTAACCATCCTTTCAACAGAAATTGAAGAGATACGCATAGTTTTATTTCGACTATTTGAAATAAAAAGTGCTTTGTTATTTGTGGTTGGTTGATACTTTTTTTTCCTTATTTTTATATATTTTTTTAAATAAGGAATGGCCCAAGGTGCAATACTAGCAATGTCTTTATAATTACCTTTTCGTATAACTTGTATTTCATGTCCTGATAAGTTTAAATCAGTGATATTTGCATTAGTAAGTTCAGAAACTCTAATTCCAGTGGCCATTAACAAAGAAATAATAGCTAAATCTCTTTCTTTATTTTTTTTAAAAAAAGCTAATTGATGGGAATTTAGTTTTTTTGGATATTCATTTTCAACCCAAACGATAAATTCATTTTTTTCTTTTCCCAAAAACATTTTTTTTCGTAACTGGTCAGCTCGATAATTTAGTGTTTCGGATTTTTGCTTAGGTAGGTGTATTTTTTCCATTACATTATTACTTAAATAAGTTTTGTTATTTTCGGGATTTGTTTCTTCATTTAAATAATGAAAAAAAGCTCTTAATGATATGATTCGATCAATAACCGTTTTATTTGAAACTTTTTCGTTTGAGTTTTTAATAAATCCATGAATAGTCTTTTTTGGAAGGTGTCTTAGATCTGTTATGTATATTTCAATATCTTTAGGAGTAATTTTTTCCAGATCGCTTAAAGGAATATTTTTTATTTCTTTTTTATTAGAAATTCCACTTTTAATTAGCCATTGTAGAAACATTTCTAAGACTTCTAGATATTGGTAGAGGGTTGCTTCCGAAAAATCTAACGCCTGTTTTGATAAGTAATAATCTTTAGCAAAAAAAGGAAGTCTTTTTAAGCGAGAAATATTTAATTTTATATATTGATCTTTTTGCATTTTATTTAAGTAGAATCTTTTTTATAGCTTTTAAATTTAATTTTAAATTTTATTTGTTTTATATAAATAATAATAGTTAATAAATATTATTTAAAATGAGTTAGCTACTTTGTTGAGTAATTAAACTTAGAAAAAGAAAGTAGGCTAAATTCATTGTGTATAATTATGTAGACTTTTAAACACAATGAATTATTTTTGATGTAGGGGGTTTAAATCAGTTTTTTAGATAACTATCTAGATAACTGTAATTTTATTTTATAAAAAATAAAATTTTTAAATTAATTTATAATTTAAAAATTTTTATATATTTATTATAACCATATGATTATATGAATTAATTATAATTGAACTAATTAATTAAACTAATTTAGTTATTAATTAATAACTAAATTTTACTAAATTTATGATTTTATTTATTTAAATTTGATCTTAAATTAAATTATAAAAATTATAATAAAAAATTAGTTTTCATAATTATATTTAATTTTGTCCATTAATTTTACTGTTGTAAAAATATTTTGGCTTCTTGCAATCATTGAAATTACGGCTGCACCACTTACACCCGTTTGTGGCAATTTTTTAATATTCTCTTTATTTATACCGCCAATTGCGACTATAGGAAAGTTAGTTAATTTAGTAAGTTTTTTTAAACCTTGAAAACCTATCACTTCAGAAGAATCTTTTGAAGGTGATTTTGAAACTGATCCTGAACCAATATAAGATAATCCGGAAATTGTATTGGCAACTTTAATTTGTTCTTCTGTTTGGCATGATAAGCCGACAAACATTGAAGAATTAACTTCTTGAATAACTTTAGCTATATTTTCATCAGTTTGGCCAACATGGATGCCATCAGCTTTAACTCGTTCAGCAAGATTGACATCATCATCAATAATAAAAGGAACATGATATTTTTTACAAAGCTTTCTCAAGCTAAGTGCCATTTTTATTTTATCGTTACCCTTTAAAGAATTTGCCCCTTTTTCTCGAAACTGAAATGCAGTAATTCCTGCTTTTAGAGCTTCCTCTACGATAACTTTTAAATCTTTGTGTTGGTTTGAAATATTTGGAGTTCCGGCAATAAAATAATTGTGTAAAATTTCTTTCTTGAAACTAATAGTCATAATAATTTAACCTAACTTTATTTTATTTTATTTTTTAAATACTAAATTTTTGCCCAGTGATTTAAGGGGCCATGTCCATGTCCAACTTGGATTCCTTGTTCTATAGTAGCCTGAATATATTTTTTCCCTATTTTTATTGCGGTTTCAACATTATTGCCTTTAGCAATTTCTGCTGTAATACAAGACGATAAAGTATCCCCTGTACCGTGGGTTCTTTTAGTGTTAATTCTTGGAGAGGACATCCAAAATGATTTTCCATTTTCTAATAAAACAAAGTCAGAAGATGTTTTTTCTTTAGTATGCCCTCCTTTTATGATGATGTTTTTTGTACCTAATTTTCTTAATTTTTTTGCAGCTAGAAGGACTTTTTCTCGGTTATCAATTTTAATACCCGATAATTTTTCTGCTTCTGGCAAATTTGGAGTCACAACAGTTGCTAAAGGTAAAAGTTTTTCTTTTAAAGTTATAACTGCTTTTTGTGATAATAAGACGCTCCCCCCTTTAGCCACAATTACTGGGTCAACTATTAAAGGGCCAAAATTATATTTTTTTAAATTATCAGCAACGGTATTAACCACGAGAGGGTTTGCGAGCATTCCTGTTTTACAAGCCCTTATTTTAAAATCTGAATTAATAGAAGTAAATTGTTCATTAATAATCTTTGTAGGTATAGTTGTAAAATCTTGAACACCAAGAGTATTTTGAGCTGTAACAGCCACCACTATAGCTGCAGAAAAAACATGACAAGCTTCCATAGTCTTAATATCAGCCATAATGCCAGCACCTCCACCACTATCGGTACCAGCTATTGTTAAAGCTTGGATGGTTTGGTTAACCATTAAAAGTCTCCTTAATCTCTTTAATTTTATGAAGTAAATTTAGCATATTTTTTTATTTTTTCTTTATTAATTAAATAAAGTTCATCAATTAGTTTAGCAGCGAAAGTTCCTGGTAAACGTTTTTTAACTAGATTAGCTGCTATTTCTCCTGCAATAGCAAAAACTAAAGCTCCCACTCTGGCTGCTTCAAAATAGTTATTTTCTATGCCACAGAAACAACCAATGATGCTTGAAAGCATATCACCAGAACCTATATGTAATTTAAAAAGATCAGTTTGGTTGAAGATTTTTGTAACTTCTTTTCCATCAGTGATGATGTCTGTTTTTCCACTTTCAGCTACTACGCAATGATATTTTTCAGCCAATTTTTGAGCCATCTCAACTCGATCTGCTGATCCTTCTCCAGCATCAATACCCTTGGTTGTCCATTTGATTCCAGCTAGGGTTGCTATTTCCCCACTATTTCCTCTAATAACAGCAATTTTATTTTGTTTAAGTAAACTTTCAGTTCGCTTTTTTCTAGAATTAGAAGCGCCTACAGCGACCGGGTCTAGTACTACTGGTTTATGATATTTATTAGCAAAATTAATAATTTTAGCAATGTTATCTATTTTAGGGTTTATTAAAGCTCCTATATTAACGGTTAAAGAGTTACAAACTTTAATTAAATCCTCAGCTTCACCTAATTCCTCTTCTGCTACATCCGCGGCCGGAGAAGCTCCAATGGCACTAATGCCATTACAAACGTCTTGGACAGTTACAAAATTACAAATATTATAAGCTAAAGGGTTTTTCTCTCTTAATTTTTTTAATAAATCAATCTTCATAATTTTTCCTTTTTATTAAGCTTATAAAATAGCTTAAAAAAGAGTTATTAACGTTATTTAATGTTAATAACTCTCGGTTAGGGTTGAATCTTTTTAAAATAAAAAAATTTATTAAACACTTTCCCTCCAAAAGTATTAACTAACAGGTTCAAAGGGTTAAATCGAAAAAGATTTATCTCAACTACTATTCAGGTAGTTTCCCCAGTGTTATTAATAGTAGTTTTAACTACTAAAATAATTATACCATCCTTATATTTTAATTAATTTCAAGCCTTTTAATGCCAAAAGAGCCTAAAAAAGGATTTAGAAATTTTAAAGCAATTTCAAAATTTCTAGTGGACTATTAAAGATAAACTTAGCAAAAGAAAATTTCTTAAGGGAAGTGCTCCCCCATTTTGCTAAACCAAAACTAACTTTGGCTCGTTGGGCAGTTTTTTCATCAACCGGGGAATCTCCTATATATAAAGTTTTGGTTTTGTTTGAATGCATTTTATTAATGGTTTCTATTAAAGGTCGGGGATTTGGTTTTTGATAAGGAATATCATCTGCTGTAGCCGTTACTTCAATTAATTTCATAAAACTATAATTTTTAAAAAGAGCATTGGTTTCGGCTCTAGTGCGAGAAGTTAATATTCCTAGTTTAAAATTATTTCGATGTAATTTTTTTAGGGTTTCTTCTATACCGGGATAAGGGGCTGCTTTAGTAGTTTTTTGCTCTACTAATGCATAATCTATGATGAATTTTTTTTGGTAAACTTGAGGTATTTTTAAAGTTTGTAATTCTTGTTTAGTAGACATCGAAAAGGTCTTTTTTAAAAGGCTTTTAGAAAAGGCCTTTTGGTATTGAGGTAATAATTTTTTCATAATATTTAAATAAGGTAAAAAACTATTAATTATGGTTCCGTCAATATCAAAAATAATTGTTTTATATTTCATAAGAATACCTTTAAACCTAGTAATAAGATAATTAAAATTTAGAAATACTTTTTCTATAGGATTTAAAAATATTAAAAAATTTATTTTTTTAATATAGATTTTAAAATAAAAAGTTTAAGCTATTTTTGCCACTGCCCTGTTTTATAGTTAATATTGACTCCATTTTGGGCATTAAAAACCCATATGTTGAGATTAATTGCCTTGCCTTTATCATTAACAGAATAAGCTTGAACATGAGTTCCTCGTGGTAATAATTCATTACCGTTATAAATAGGTTTAGCTTTATAAAGTACCTTTAAATTATGATTTTTGTAAATTGCGTTTCTAACTGAAGTTTCTGGATAAGACATACCACCAGGATCTTTTGTACTGTTACTGCCGACGTTTTGTCCTCGAGTACCAACGGTAACGTTATGATTTTGCATATCTCCTCCTAAAGAATAAGCAAAACTGTGTGATTTATTATAAAGATAACCATGATAGTCATCTAATTGGAGGATAGTATTATTGCTTTTCCCACCTTCCCATCTTTGTTCGCTGGGGAGGTATTTGGCATTCGAATATAAACCAGCCGGTCTAGTAGAAGCAGGAAAACTGGGACGAGGTTTATTTCTAGAAGCGTTATCATAGATAGATTTATAAGTAACCAAACCAATAGCTTCTCCTGCTCGACCGTATTGATCTAAGGGAGAATAATTAACCCAAAAATTTCCTCCATTTTGATTTGTTTGTTTTAATTCTTGGGAACTTAAATTTGCATTGTTATCTGCTTTAGCATAATATTCAGGATATTTTTTATAGCTAAAAGGAATCTTAACTAATTGTTTTTCGGTAGCATTAAGAGTAGGAGCGTGGTTTTGATTAGAGGAAGAAATATTTTGAGGATGGTTTTGCTTGTTGGGAGTCTGAAAAGGATGTTGGCTAGTTCCATAAGAAATTCCTGCGATTAATAAAACAATAATGGTGGATATATTTCTTATTAATTTTTTTTTGGTTTTTTTTGGCATATTAAATAGTTAGAATTTCTATTTTAAAGAACTCCTCGCATTAACACTTTGATTTTTTTAGACATTAAAAATAAAATTATTCCGCAAATTACAGAAATTGTGGCTATGATGGCAAAAAACGGAATTTCTGTCGATCTTGTATAAAATTTTACAATTTGAGAAGTTATTGCCTGTCCGGCAGCGTCTGCTAAAAACCACATGCTCATCATAGAAGACTGAAAAGCTTTTGGAGCTAGTTCAGTCGTTACAGAAAGTCCAATTGGTGAAATAAGCATTTCGGCAATTTCTACAATTGCCCAACTACCTACTAACCATAAAGGGCTAACTAATTTATGAGGGCCAAAAAGCATAATGGGAATTACCATTAAGAAATATGAAAAGCCGGTAATAATCATGCCTAAGGCAAATTTATTAGGAGACGAAGGCTGCTTCTTACCTAAATGGGTCCATAAAAAAGCAAATACTGGCGTATAAAGCATAATGAAAAATGGGTTTAAGGTCTGGTAATTAGCAGGGTTTATAACAAAACCTAAAATATGGTTTTGGGTTTGTTCTTGAGCAAACAAGGCTAAGACTACAGATCCTTGTTCTTCTATTCCCCAAAAAACAACAGCTGCTAAAAATAAGGGTATATAAGCGTAAATTCTTGAACGCTCTATTTTTGAAACCTTTTTGCTGGTTAAAAAAACGGCAAAATAAACAACCGGAGTTAAAACACCGATAATACTGAGTAAATTAATAAAATTATCTATATTTAATTTTCCGAAAATTTTTAAAAGCCCTATAATAATAACGAAAATTATAACTCCCGCAATAATTTTTTTAATTAAAGATGCTTTTTCGTTATTTTTTAAAGGATTTGTAACTTTAAAAGACTTACGGGATAAATATTTATTGCTACCCTGTAAATAAAAAACAAGTCCCAAAAACATGCCGATGGCGGCTAAAGAAAAACCAACATGGAAATTAAATTTTCCTTGAGCCCAAGGAACTAAAATGGGAGCTATAAAAGCACCTAAATTTATACCGAAGACATAAATCGTAAAACCTGAATCACGACGGACATCATCAGGACTGTATAAGCTACCTACCATGTTGGAAATGTTAGGTTTTAAAAAACCTGATCCGATTGTGATTAAAATAATAGATATAAATAAAGCAATCTTACCAAAGGGTAACGACAACGAAATGTGGCCAAACATAATCAAAACGCCACCGAAAAAAACTGTTTTTTGAGTACTTAGTAATCTATCACCGACATACCCTCCTAAAACTGAAGATAAGTAAACTAAAGAACCATAAATAGCCATTATAGAAGCGGCTAGACTTTTATTCATGCCTAGCCCACCTTTGGTTATCGAATAATACATATAGTATATCAAGATAGCTCTCATGCCATAATAGCTAAAACGTTCCCACATCTCGGTGAAAAATAAAGTAGAAAGCCCTCTTGGTTGGCCAAAAAATCCTCGATTATTTTTTTTAATTATTTTTTCTTTTGAAATACTAAACCTCTTTCCTGCTATTTTGGTTTGTCATATAAATTAATTAAGGTTAATGTCTAGTTTGCTGAGTATAATTAATTTTTTAATTAATAAAAATTTTATTTATTTTTTATTTTTTAATATTAAATTTAATAATTAAAAAAATACCCAAAATTAGATATACTTTTTTATTTTAATATAATATCTATTTTTTGGATGGGAAAAAATAAATTTAAATAGCAGATTTAAAAAATTATAAAGACATTTAAACAAAATCATTTAAAAAATTATAAGATAAAAGAGTAAGTATGTTTATAAGTAAATATTTTTCTTATTTGTTTATAAAAGCATCTTAAATAATTAATTAACAGGCCATTATAATTATGAGTGATAATAATTTTGTTCCAGATGAAATGCGCGCTTGGGAAGTCACTACTCCAGCGCCAATAAATTCTAAACCATCGCCTATTCGGATGGTTACTCGTAAAGTCCCTCAACCAAAAAAAGGAGAAATTTTAGTGCGGGTTATTACTTGTGGAGTATGCCATACTGATCTTCATGTGGCTGAAGGAGATTTACCGGTTCATAAAAAACATGTGATTCCGGGCCACGAAATTGTAGGAGAAGTTGTTAAATTAGGCGCGGAGGCGTCAAGGTTTTCCATTGGGGAACGAGTAGGCATTCCTTGGTTCCGGTGGGCTTGTGGTGTTTGTTCTTTTTGCCGCTCCGGTAAAGAAAATTTATGTCCTTATTCTAAATATACCGGCTGGGATGCAGATGGAGGATATGCTCAATATACAACTGCTCCAGAGGGTTTTGCTTATCATATTCCCGAAAGGTTTAATTCTGAATCTGCTTCTCCTCTTTTATGTGCAGGCATTATTGGTTATCATGCTTTTAAAAGAGCTAATATCCCGGCTGGCGGTCGTTTAGGACTGTATGGTTTTGGAGGTTCAGCCCACATCACTGCTCAGATAGCACTTTCTCAAGGAATAGAAATACATGTATTAACTAGGGGAAAAGATGCAAAAAAGTTTGCTTTAAAATTAGGAGCTAAATCTGCTCGCGGTACTTATGATTTGCCGCCTGTATTATTAGATTCTTCGATTATTTTTGCTCCTGTAGGCGATATTGTTCCTAAAGCTCTTGAAGGTTTAAAACCCGGAGGCACGTTGGCTTTAGCTGGCATACACCTTACTGATATACCTAGTTTAAATTATGAAAAACATATTTTTCACGAAAAAACTTTAACCAGTGTAGAAAGTAATACCCGAAGTGATGGAGAAGAATTTTTATCTATTGCTGAAAGGATTGGAATTAGGCCAAAGACAACCGAGTACCCCTTTGATAAAGCAGATCAAGCTTTAAAATACTTATCTAAGGGAGATATTGAAGGAGCGTGTGTATTACGTATTGGTCAAGATTAATAAGAATGAATATTTGAGTTTATTTTTTTGTTTAAAAAAATTTATGTAATTTAATGAGGCCTTTATATTTGACTAAGTATAAAAAATAAATCAAATGATTTAGTTGTTAAAAAAAGGGATTACCAAGAAATATTTTTAAAACGGGTGAAAGTTAAAACACCTGTTTTTTATTTTTATCTTTTAGAATTTTATAATTTGTTTAAAAAAGCTAATGATATTAAGCAAAAATGGCATATTTAAAATTAGTTTAGCGTTATTTAATAATATTAAATAAAAAATACGAATGGTTGATAGGCTAGAGACTCTTATTGCTCATTTAAATAAAGGTTTGGTTAGACATCATTCTTATCTGATTTATGAGGATATTTATCCCGATGGTATTGCTCCCCCCTTCTGGAATTATAATGTCTGCGTATCGTTTGGTAGGTTCTACAAATTGATGGTGCATTGGCCTTACGGTTTTTAGGTATTGTTCAGTTATTGAATTTAAAGTTCTTTTTCTCTCTTTAAGATCCCTTTTAAGTCTTCTGATAAACCTAATATCATCATCTGTACTTACATAAATTTTTATGTCCATTAAGTCTCGAACTTTTTTATATACAAATAATAAGACCCCTTCTACTATTACAACTCTTGCGGGCCCTATTTCAATTGTTTTTTTAGACCTGGTATAGTCTCCGTAATTGTATATAGGAATATCTACTTGTCTCCCTTGTTTTAATTTAATCAAGTCTTTATAAAGTAGACTACTATCAAAAGCATCAGGATGATCGTAGTTAATTTTCTTTCTTTTCTGGAAGCTTAAGTGAGATTGGTCTTTGTAAAATGAATCCTGAGAAATTATGATTACCGATTGTTTTTTTAATTTTTTATAGATTTTTTTAGCTATAGAAGTTTTTCCAGATCCTGACCCACCGCTAATCCCAATAAGAATAGTTTTTTTTGGAGCTAATTTTTTTATTTTCATTATTTTTTGTTTATTACTGTTATTTTTTAATTTGCAATTTAAGAAAAGATTTTAGCACAATTTTTTTGTTTACAATTTTAAAAACTAAAAATTATATTAAATTCTAAAATATTTTAAAAGAATTTACTTGGGGACAATAAATATCATCCCTTATAGTAAATAATTAGTAAATTAAATCTTTATTTATTTGTTATTAAAAAATATTATGTTATTTGTCTTTAATTAAAAATGAAAATCACTTTAATTATGGTAAAAAAAGAAAGCAAATAAAAAAAAACGGTGAAAACCGTTTTTTTTAATAATATATTATTTTACCAACTTGCTTTTCGTACACCAGGGATTTCACCTTTATAAGCAAATTTACGAAAGTTAAGGCGGCTTAAACCAAAATCACGCATATATCCGTGAGGGCGGCCGTCAGTTAAATCACGATGGTGAGCTCTAACTGGAGAAGCATCACGTGGGAGTTTTGCCAAACCAGCATAGTCTTTAGCTTTTTTTAAAGCGGCACGTTTTGATGCATATTTAGCAATTGTAGCCTCGATATGTTTCTCTTTGGCTATTTTAGACTTTTTAGCCATTATTATTTCACCTCCTTAAATTTGATAACTTTACGTAGTTTAGGAGAATATTTTTTTAATACCAAACGTTTTGGTGTGTTACGACGATTTTTACTGGTTAAATATATTCTTTCACCTGTTTGGTCATTCCCTAAAACAATATTGTTTCTTTGACCTTTACTTGCCATATATACTCCTTATTAAAAATTTAAAGTTTCAAAGTACACACTACAACCCAATTATTTTATGCTAAATATTGGCGAAAGTAAAGAGAAAAATCAGTTTTGTAGGGTACTAGTTAGTGGCGGCACAACCTGTTTTTTCCTTGACACTACTCCAGGAAGATTGATGGTATTATTTTTAACCTCTTCCCCCAAAGCTTGGGAAATTTTGTCTGGGTTTTCTCCATAATATAAACCAGTGGAATTAGAATTTAAAATATCAGTAATTAAAAGCAAAAAGCCAGCATATCCCTTTTCTTTATTTTCATTTAAAATAGCCGTTTTTAAATTGTCTTTCCTTGTTAAAACACTAGGAATGTCAACTGTGTTTACTTGACCAATACGAAAAGTCTTTCCTGAGAAGTTAAAACTTTTTGCATCTCCGTCAATTAAATCTTTTTCGCTTTTGTTTGATAAATTTGTGCCTGCTTTAAGTAATTTCAAACCATAGTCAGAATAATTTTTTACTTTAGCGCTTTCAGCTAATTTCTTAATTACTTGACGATCAGTATCAGTAGTAGTAGGGCTTTTAAGTAATAAAGTATCTGAAATTAAACCCGAAAGCATTAGGCCAGCTATTTTTGCTGGAATTGCTATTTTGTCTCGACTAAAAAATGAATACAAAATAGTAGAAGTAGATCCAATTGGCTCTGCATGGTAAAAAAGAGGGCTATTAGATTTAAAGTCAATTTTATGGTGATCAAAGACATGGGTAACAGTTAAATCATCAAAATTTGAAACCGATTGTCCCTTTTCGTTATGATCAACTAAAACTACTTTTTTTGTGTCGGCTTTTTTGATTACGCGTGGTGCTTGAGCCTTAAAATAATTTAAAGCAAAATTAGTTTCATCATTGGTTTTCCCTAAGGCAACTGCTTCTGTATTTAAGCCTTTCTTATTTAAATAATAGGATGCTGCGATTGCTGCTGCAATTGCGTCTGTATCAGGGTTTTGATGTCCAAATACTAATTCTTTTTCCATATTAGTTTACCTCCTGTAACTTTCTAACTAATACAATGATACTATTTTTTTGGATTTTTAATCTAGGGTGAGATTTTTCTTTTAAAGAAAATATATTAGAAGCTGTGGTCATAAATGGAATGGTCTGATTAGTGTTTGTAATTGCTTCTAAATAGTTTCTTTTATGTGGTTCAACAAAAACGGCACTGCTTAAAAATTCCCCGCGCTTTAAAGAAGTTTTAACTTTTATTAAATTATTTTTATTAGAGGTAGGAATCTTTTTTGGGTTGATTATTTTGTAATTTCCCTTCTGAGTAACTATAAGTAAAAGTTTTTGTGTAGTGTCGAAAATTTCGTTATCTATGATTTCATCTTCCTTAAGAAAAGAGAAAAGCTTAGACCCTTTGGATTTTGGTGACATAATTCGGATTTTAGAAAGTTTTATTTTATATAAATAACCCTTTTTGCTAACAGTTAAGAGTTGGTTTTCTGAATGCTGTGAAACCAAAATAGCAGATTTTAAGAAAGTGTTCTTTTTTAATATTAAAGCTTTATTAGCCCTTTTTTTATAAAATTTACTTGGCAATAAATTTTTTAAAGGAACTCTTTTAAGAAAAAAATTATTAGTAATAAATAAAAATAATTTTTGTTTTTCTTCTGAATTAAGGGGGTCATTAAATATATTTGCCGCTATTATTTCTTCATTTTGATTAAGACCAGAAAAATTTTGTGAAAGATGGTCCCCTATTTCTTTCCACTTTACTTGTTTAATATTATTAACTGGTTGATAGATTAAATGGCCTTCATTGGTAAAAATAAAAAGTTGTTTTAAAGTATCAGTTTTTTTAGTGAAAATTGGGTAATCCCCCTCACTCAATCCGTTATGGCCTTGGCTAGCTTTAAAAGAGCGATAGGAAGTTCTTTTTATATATCCTTTTTTAGTAATCTGAACCATGACGGTTCTTTTTTCGATCGTTGTTTTTTTGTTAATGTTTATTTTGGGAACTTTTTCTTGAATTTGACTTAATCGAGAGGTTCGATATCGCCTTTTAATTTCAGAAAATTCTTTTTTTATGACTTTATTAAGTTCCTTTTCGTTATTTAAAATCAAGTTAAGAGTTCTTATTTTAGCTTTTAATTTTTTTTGTTCTTTACGAAAAGAAGTAACGTCCGTATTTGAAAGTTTATATAATTGGAGAGTAACAATGGCTTCAGCTTGGGAAGAACTAAAAGTGAATTTTTTTATTAGATTATGTTTGGCATTTTTCCGACTTGATGAAGAACGAATTGTATTAATAACTTGATCTAAAATAGATAGCATTTTAATCAAGCCATCGACAATTTCTTGTCGATTTAAAGCTTTAGTTAAAAGATATTTTGTCCTTCTAGTAACTACTTCTTTTCTGAAAGCGATAAAAGCATTTAAGGCTTGTTTAAGACCAAATAAAACTGGGCGGTGGTCTTTAATAGCTGTCATATTAAAATTATAAGATATCTGCAAATCGGTTTTTTTAAATAAATAATCTAAAACACTTTGGGCATCTGCTTGTCTATTTAATTCAATAATGACCAATAGGCCTTCCCTACTTGTATCATCGTGAATCCTAATAATACCATTAATTTCACGATTAACCTTTATTTCTTCAATTCTAGAAACTAAAGCAGCTTTGTTCACTTCATATGGGAGTTCAGTAATTTTGATTTCTTTTTTTCCTGCTTTTAAAGGAACAATATTTGTCTTGGCACGAAGAAATATTCTACCTTTTCCTGTTTCATATGCTTCTTTAATTCCTTTAATTCCTTGTATAATTCCTCCTGTAGGGAAATCAGGCCCTTTAACAAAATTCATTAATCGATCGAGAGTGGCTTTAGGATGAGAAAGCAAATAACTTAAAGCATTAATTATTTCTTCTAAATTGTGGGGAGGAATTTCTGTAGCATAACCAGCTGAAATTCCAGAAGCTCCATTAATTAAAAGATTTGGGATTCGACTGGGAAGTACCACTGGTTCATATCTAGTATCATCAAAATTAAGTACCATATTAACGGTATTTTGGTCAAGATCAGTTAACATGTCTTGAGCAATCTTTGATAAGCGTACTTCTGTATATCGCATAGCGGCAGGAGGATCATTATCTATGGAACCATTATTTCCGTTCATGTCTATAAGAGGTTCTCTCATCTTCCAGGTTTGGCTCATTCTTACGATGGCATCATAAATAGACGCATCACCATGAGGATGATAATTGCCCATAACGTTGCCTACAGCTTTAGCAGATTTTTTATAAGCTTTATTAAAGGTATTCCCATCTTCATTCATGGCAAAAAGAATTCTTCGTTGAACTGGTTTAAGCCCATCTCTAATATCTGGTAAGGCTCTTTCTTGAATAATATATTTTGAATACCTACCGAAGCGCTCCCCCATTACGTCTTCAAAACTGAGTTCTTTTATTCTACTTCGTTCTTCCATTTTTTATTTCTTTACCTTTCCACTATTTTTTAAGTTTAGGTTTAAAAGTACTATCTTTTCCATTAATTGTATCTAGAATAGAGCCTGATTCGGCAAGAGAAAATTGGACGTTATTTTCGATCCACTTTCTTCTAGGAGCTACTTTATTTCCCATTAAAATAGTGACTCTTTTTTCGGCTAAAGCTGCATCTTCAATTTTTACTCTAATGAGTGTTCTTTTTTCAGGATTCATGGTCGTTTCCCATAATAAGTCAGCATCCATTTCTCCTAATCCTTTATAACGTGAAACTTGGGATGAAGAGGAAATCTTTTTTGTTAAAGTATCTAGTTCTTCATTAGTCCAAGCAAAGGCAGTTTGTTTTTTTCTTCCCTTTCGGGTAGTTATTTTATATAAGGGAGGTAAGGCAATATAAACTCTTCCATATTCAATTAGAGGTTTCATATATTTATAAAAAAATGTTAAAAGTAAAGTCTGAATGTGTGAACCATCATTATCAGCATCGGTCATTAAAATAATTTTATTGTAAGCAGCTTTATTAATATCGAAATCGCTACCTATACCAGCTCCAATTGTATAGATCATGGTACTAATTTCTTCGTTTTTTAGCAGTTCTTCCAGACTAGCTTTTTCAGTATTGAGAACTTTGCCTCTTAAAGGTAGAACTGCTTGAAATTTACGTTCTCTGCCTTGTTTAGCCGAGCCACCGGCAGAATCGCCTTCCACTAGAAAAAGTTCGTTTTTATCGGAATTTTTTAACTGTGCTGGGGCTAGTTTTCCTGAAAGCAAAAGTTCTTTTTTAGGAGATTTTTTATCAGCTCTAGTTTCATCTCTAGCTTTTCTGGCGGCTTTACGCGCTTTTGTGGCATTTAAAGCTTTATTAACCAATTTTTGGGCAATATCACCATTTTCCATTAAATATTGTGTCAATTTTTTTTCGGTTATATTTTCAACTACGGCTCTAGCTTCTGGAGTGCCTAGTTTTTCTTTTGTTTGCCCTTCAAATTGTAAAATATCTTCAGGTATTCTTAAATTAATTACCGTTGATAGGCCTTCTCTAACGTCAGAACCTTCAAGATTAGGGTCTTTTTTCTTAAGAAAATGGTTTTTTCTAGCATATTCGTTGAAAGCTTTTGTCCAGGCGATTTTAAAACCTGTTTCATGGCTACCGCCTTCAGAAGTACGTACGTTATTAACAAAAGAAAATAGAGTTTCTGAGTAACCACTATTATATTGAGCTGAAACTTCGACTTCAATATTTTTCTGTTTTCCTTCAAAATAAATGTTGCCACTTATTGTTTTTTTATCTTCATTTAAAGATTTAACGAATTCTTTAATACCGTTTTTAAAGTGATATTCCTTAATTTGATGAGGTTGGGTTCTTTCATCTATCAAAACAAACTGCGTATCTTTTAATAAAAAAGCTGATTCACGTAGATGTTCAGCTATTTTAGTAAAATTGAAAACGATAGTTGAAAATATTTTTGAGTCTGGTTTAAAAGTAATGGTAGTTCCAGTTGGATCATTAGTTTTGCCAACTTTTTTTAAAGTTCCAAGAGGTTTACCTCCGTTATGGAAGGCTTCTTTATATTTAAATCCGTTTCGATTAATTTCTACGGTTAATTTTTCTGATAAGGCGTTAACAACTGAAGAGCCTACACCGTGTAACCCACCGGAGGTTTTGTAACTACCTTGTCCGAATTTTCCTCCAGCATGTAGGATAGTAAAAATTACTTCAGGTGTTGGTTTTCCCGAAGAATGTTTACCAACTGGAATGCCTCTTCCGTGATCAATAACAGTAACGGAATTGTCTGGATGAATAATAATTTTAATTAGTTTTCCATATCCAGCCAAAACTTCATCTACAGAATTATCAACAATTTCCCATACTAATTGATGCAATCCTTGGGAATCTGTAGAACCAATATACATGCCAGGTCTAACTCGAACGGCTTGAAGGCCCTTTAAAATTTTTATTGTAGATTCATTATAATTATTCTCGATTTTTTGATTTCTCATAGATACTTCTCAAATTAAATTGATTTTAATAAAGTATATTTTTATTAATTTTACAAAAAAATATTTTTTTGTTTTAGATTTTTAATTTTTTAAATTATATTTAATATTTAATATAGTAGAAAAGAAAAATAATATAAAACTCTTTGCACGTTCATCTTAACAGTGATTATACTGTTAATGTGATAATAAAAACAATTATATTTGGCTTCTTTTGTTATTTAATAGGTTCTATCCCTAACGGTTATTGGATAGGTAAATTTTTTTTTAAAAAAGATATAACTAAAGAAGGTTCTGGAAACATTGGCGCTACTAATGCTCTTCGCGTTTTAGGAACAACAACAGGGATTCTTGTAGCAATAATGGATATTTTGAAGGGTGCTATAGCTACGTGGTTGCCTGTTTGGTTTGGCGTTTATACGTTAAGTCCTTTGATTTTTGGTCTTTTAGCTGTTTTAGGGCATACTTATTCTATTTTCCTTCATTTTCAAGGTGGACAAGCGGTAGCTACAAGCGCAGGCATTCTTTTGGCTTATAATTTTCCTCTTTTTATTTTTTGTGTTTCCATTTTTATCTTGACTCTTTTAATTAGTTCAATGGCAAGTTTAGCTTCCATTTTAATGGCGTTTTCAGCGGTTATATATTGTTTTTTGTTAACAAATGATTTATTGAAAGTATTTGCTGTGGCAGTAACTGTGATAATTATTTATACACATAAAAACAACATTATAAGGATATTTAAAGGGAATGAAAGGCTCATTAAGTTTGGAATATATTACTGGTTTTTAAAAAAAAGAAATTGTCAAAATAAAAAATCTCAATAAGATATGGTAAAGATAGTTAAAAAAAGAGCTTCTGGCAACTTATTTATAAAAAAATCTAATTTTATTAGTCATATTTTTCCTATTAAGAATGATAAGGAAGCTAAAATCGTTATAAGAAAAGTAAGATTAAAAAACAAAAAAGCAAACCATTGTGCTTTTGCTTATACTAGTGGGCGAAAGCACGAAAACCAAGGAATTTCTGATGATAAAGAACCATCTGGGACTGCTGGTAAACCTATTTTAGATTCTATTTATAAAAATCATTTAATAAATGTTTTAATTATTGTAGTCCGTTATTTTGGTGGCATTAAATTAGGAAGTGGAGGCCTAATTAGAGCTTATTCAAAAAGTGCTTCGTTAGCAATTAAAAAAACTAAAGCTTTTAACTTAAAATTATATAAAGAATATAAGGTGGTTTTAGATTATTCTTTTTATAAGAAATTCCTTTATTATGGAAAAATATATAACATTGTTATCGAAAAAACTTGGTTTACTAACCGAATTACAGTAATTATTGCTGTAGAATTCAAAAATTGTTTTAAAATTATTTCTAAACTTAAGAATATGTTTGCTGGCAAAGCTCAAATTATAAAATTGAAAAGAAAATGGTTACCTGAAAAGGCAAAAAAATATTAAAAATAAATTTTTCTATTCATTTAATTCTTGTTATAATAAATTAAAGAAGCTCGGCTGTGCGAGTCAAACAAATTAATCAGTTTTTGCCTTACAAACAAATGACCTAAGAATAGCGGCTGGTGTTCAAGGCAGGCCTTTTCACTAGGAAGCCTGATGCATTGACTTAGTTCTAATACTTGACAACCGAGGTCAAAAAATCTGTATGTTGATCAACGGCAGTTCGGGTGATGGTACCTGCTTTAATGAGCGGGTACTTTTTTATTATATATAAAAGATATTAGAGTAAATTCATGATAATTGTAAGCATTATTTTAACGCTATTTGATTTTTGTTTTGGTGTTTTTTTGCTTTGGCAAAAAAGAATTTTTCTTTCATATTATAAAGAAAAAAGAAAAATTTTATTAGTAAAAAAAAATAACCACCTAGCCTTTATCTTGATAGGTTTAGGGTGTTTTACTTGTATAGCGATTTTTTTAAGACTTTTATATTTAATCTTTTTAATAGCTATCATAAGCATGGTTATCGCTTTTTTTTATTTACTAAATTTAATAGGTATTTTAAATTCCTCTCAGGATAAATAAGGAAATTAAAAAATAGGAAATAAACTTAATATTCTAATTTATTTTTAAATTAGAATATTAGAGTTAAAAATATTAAGCAGCAATATTTTGTCTAATTTGGGCTTTCATAAAGAGCCTGGTTATATCATATTCGATATCATTAACCATTTTCTTATAAGTGGAAAAAGCGGCTCTTTGATATTCTACTAAGGGATTATACTGGCCATAGGATCTTACCATCACTGATTGGCGTAACCTGTCCATATCATCAATATGTTGAGTCCAATGCTGATCAATAGATCTTAAAATTATTGTTTTTTCGAAATCTAAGAATTGTTCTTTACTTTCTAAAGTATTCTCTTTTGCAATAAATTCTTTATCAGCCAATATATAAAATTGTTTTTTTATTTCGTTTTGAGTTTTACCCTTTAAATCTGGGACTGTAATCGCAGAAGAATTATTGGAAAGAGTATTATTTACAAAGTCGATAAGAGAAAGCAAATCCCAATCTTCTTTTTTCTTAGAAGTGTATTTATTTACAGCTCGATCAATAGTCCGGTATATCATAGGTAAGAGTACTTTTTTAAGAGACTTATTAGAGGTCATGATTTGAGTACGCTCAGCGTATATAATTTCCCTTTGTTGGCGCATTACATCATCATACTGAAGGACTTGTTTTCTTGTATCATAGTTGTTTCCTTCAACCCGTTTTTGGGCAGATTCGACAGAACGAGATATTAATGGATTTTTTACAACGGCTTCATCATCATCGAGGTTCATTCTCTGCATTAGTTTTTTAATTCGGTCAGCACCAAATCGAACCATTAAATCATCTTCTAAACTTAAATAAAATTTAGAAAAACCAGGATCTCCTTGCCTTCCAGAACGTCCTCTTAACTGATTATCGATCCTTCTTGATTCATGTCTTTCTGTTCCAATAACGGCTAGTCCTCCTAGCTTGACTATTCCTGGACCAAGCTTAATATCGGTTCCTCTTCCAGCCATGTTGGTAGCGATTGTAACAGCACTTCTTTGCCCGGCCTGGGCAATAATTTCGGCTTCATGAGCATTATTTTTAGCATTTAAAACGTTATGTGGTATTTTTTCTCGATCAAGTAATTGAGATAAAAGTTCAGAATTTTCAACAGAAACTGTTCCGACTAAAGCAGGTTGACCCTTTTTGTGTAGTCTTTTTATTTCTTCTACAACGGCCTTAAACTTGCCCTTCAAACTGAAATAAAGGACATCAGGTTCATCAACTCGAATCATTGGCTTATTTGTTGGCACTTGAATAACTTCCATATTATAGATTTGTCTTAATTCTTCTTCTTCAGTTTTAGCAGTTCCGGTCATACCAGCTAGTTTTTTATACATCCTAAAGAAATTCTGTAAGGTAATAGATGCTAAAGTTTTGCTTTCACCTTGAATTTCTACACCTTCTTTAGCTTCAAAAGCTTGATGGAGACCGTCAGACATTCTAGTGCCCTCAGAAATTCTCCCTGTAAATTGGTCTATCAATTTTACTTCTCCATTGCGAACTACATAGTCTTTATTACGAGAAAAAGCAAAATTAGCTCTAAGAGCAGTTTCAATGTAATGAGCTAAAGCAATATGGTCTTTTCCGTATAAATTAGTAATATTGAAATATTTTTCAGCTTTTTTAATTCCTGTAGGAGTTAACATAGCTGTTTTATGTTCTTCATCTACTCGAAAATCTTTTTTTTGCCCCTCATCTAAAGTTTTTACAAAACGATCTGTCCTTTTATAATATTCACTAATATTATTAGAGGATCCTCCGATAATTAATGGCGTTCTGGCTGAATCAATTAAAATAGAATCACATTCATCCACTAAGGCAAAATTTAGGCCACGCAAAACTCTTTCATCCATGGTTTGTGCCATATTATCTCTTAAATAATCAAATCCGATAGCTGAATTTGTAGTATAAGTAATATCAGCAGCAAAAGCCTTCTTTTTTTGAGTAGTGGTCATTTCGTTAAGGTTTACACCAACAGTTAAACCTAACCATTTAAAAACTTGTCCCATATCTCGAGCATCACGTTGGCTTAGATATTCGTTTACGGTTACTACATGAACACCAAGACCAGTTAAAGCATTTAGATAAACAGGCATTGTTTCAGTTAAAGTTTTTCCTTCACCGGTTTTCATCTCGGCCACATTGCCTTCATTTAATACAGCTGCCCCCATTAATTGTACTTTGAAAGGATAGAGGCCTAAGACCCGTTTATCCGCTTCTCTGACAACAGCAAATACTTCTGGCATTAGTTGGTCTAATGACTCACCATTTTTATACCTTTTTTTAAATTCATTGGTCTTATTTTTTAATTGATTATCAGAAAAAGAAGCCATTTTTTTAGCCCATTTTTCTGTTTTATTAGCTATTTTTCTATATTTTTTTAGTTGCCTTTTAGGATTTTCAACTACTTTTTTTACTGGATTTTTCAAAGTAAAACTATCTCCTATAATTTAATTAAATTTATAGTATTATTTATTAATTTATTTTTAAGATTGTTAAATTTTTATTTAAAAATACTTAACCATTTGTAATTAACAAAACAAAATATTTTTTTACTCTAACAAGGATTATTACTAATTATCCCACGTGGATAAAACTAATTTTAGTTATAGTTTTTAATTTAATATTATTATATAACATGTTTAAAAATAGGTAAAATTTTTATTATTGTTTTTCTGATAGAGCCTTGGTAGGTAATACTAAATTTAAAATTATTCCCAATAAAGTTGCTAAAGCCATGCCGGTAAAAGTTAAAGTTGTATTAGCCACCGGCAATTTTAAATCAAAATTACCAATCCCTATTACAAGTACAGGGGCAGCAATCATTAAATTCCTTTTTTTAGAATAGTCAACCTTGTTTTCTACAATTACTTGAAGCCCAGCTGCTGCAATTACTCCATACAGCATGAAGCCGACTCCACCAATCACTGCACCAGGTATAGTTTGTATAAGGGCAGAAAGCTTACCTACAAAACTAAAAAGAATTGCTAAAACAGCCGCTCCTCCTATAACCCAGACTGAATATACCTTACTCATTTGCATTACACCAATATTTTCTCCATATGAAGTGATTGCTGGCCCGCCGACAAAAGAAGAAAGTAAAGAAGCTGCTCCATCCCCAGCTAAAGTTTTATGAAGTCCTGGCTTTTTAAAAAAATTTCTTTTTGTAATATTATTTAAAACCATAATATGACCTAAATGTTCAGATATAGTTACAAGAGCTAAAGGAGCCATACTTATAATTGCACTGGGATAAAATCCAGAGCTTTTAAAAATAGAATTGAAATTAGGCAAAGCAAACCAGGGAGCTTTTAAAACAGAAGAAAAATTTACGATACCAAAAAAAATTGCTAATATATATCCACAAATAATCCCTAAAAGCACAGGGATCATTCCTAAAAACCCTTTGAAATACATATTAAAAGTGATGGTTAGGACTAAAGTTAATAAAGCTACTAAAAAAATTTTTAAATCATAATGATTATTTGTAGAGTTTATGGTGGCATCTTTAGCTGCTGAACTTGCTAAAGAAAGTCCAATAACCATTACCACGGGACCAACTACTTCAGGAGGGAAAATTATATCTATCCAATTAGAACCAAATCTGGAAACAATCAAAGCTGTAATTAGGTAAACTACTCCAACAGAAAAAATTCCTTGGCTTACAGCCGGATAGCCAAAAGATTGCATTAAGCTAGTCATAGGGACAATAAAAGCGAAGCTAGAACCCATATAAGCAGGAATTTTTCCTTTAGTTATTAACATGTGTAACAAAGTACCTATTCCAGAAGCAAAGATAGCTACTCCGGGGTTTAAGCCTACCAATAAAGGGACTAACACAGTAGCCCCGAACATGCTAAATAAATGTTGAAAACTTAGGCCGATCGTAGATAAAAATGGAGGGCGCTCATTAACATCATAGATAGATCCATTTTTATTTTGTTTCTTCATAATTTTTAGCCTTCTTTTATTTGTGTAAATGAAAATATTAATTAAAAAATTACTAGAGGGTTCTAAACTTTAAATTATAGTTTTATAGCTTTGCTATGCTCTCCAACCGGCGATATCGTGTTTATTAAAAGTATAATCTAATTTTTTATGATAGGCTTCTTCGTAGGCTTCTTTTTTTTGATTATAGTCTTTTTTCATCATAAATTTACAATTTTCTTTTATATTTTTTTCAGGTTTTGGATAAATTGTTTTTAAAATGTGTACGATATAAGATACTTGATTAAATTCATTATTATCGGCTTTTTTCAGGTTCTTGATTTCAACAAAACACGAAATTATTGGCACTTTAAATTTTGCGGCATAATAATATGCTCCTCGTTTTAATGGTCGGGGTTTGCGATAATTGAACCACATTTCTTGTTCCGGATAGATTAAAATAATTTTTCTAGCTTTAAGAAGTTTTTTAATTAGAAGAGGAAATATCCTACCTAAATAATTTAGGTTTTTGCCTATAGGAATAATATCATCATAACGCATAAAAAAGCCGATTATACCTGGCATTTTTAAATTTGTTGGTTGACTAATTATGTATAAATGTGAATGGAAAGCTTTATAAACTACTTTTCGAATAGCTGTATTATCAAGTGGATTAAAATGATTAGAAGTTAAAATGGCTCCTTCTTTAACGTTTTTAATATTATTCAAGCCTGAAATTTTTGTCTGTTGGTTAAAATACCATGTTATTATTTTCATAATAAAACGTGCGGTTATATTTTTGCAGTGAAAACTTAAACTGTTTTTTTCTTTTAAAAAATGTTTTAAAAGTTTTTTTTCTTGTTTAAGAGATAACTGAGGATCGTTTATTTCTACTTTTTTGTTTAATTCTTGTGATTTTACTGCCCTTTTAATGTTTTGAATAACAATTTTTTTGTTTCCACCGATAATCATTTTAATTTTGTTTTTTGCTAAATTTTTTAAAAATTATTCTAACTTTCTTTATTTTGGTTAAAAGTTTTCATTAAAAACTTTATTTATAATTTTATTCTATATAAAAACTATTTAATATACTATTTTTTAAAAAGCAATCAGCCTGCAAAAGAATATTAAAAAATTTCTTTTAAGGAAATACCAACATTAATAACATTAACATTAATGATGAACAAAAATATATATATAAATATTTAATTATTTTTTAATTTTAAATAACTAATTGTAAATTTTTATTATGTTAAAAATTAAGATTTAATTTGTAATTTGTAGGCCTAAATTTCTAATTATATTTTGATATTTTTCTAATAAGTCATCGTATTCATACAGATTTAAACGTGAATGCATTTGGTTAATTTGCCATGGTTTAATTGTAACGGTATGAAATATAGGTAAAAAACTTAAACGGGTGGTGAAATGTTGCAAAACAGTCTCATTTTTTAATTTATGCTGTTCATTATATTTTCTAGGAGCAATACGTTTATTTTGGCAAAGCTTGTTAAGGGCTGTTTGATCTGCCAAGAACATCCATTTATTCTTGCACATTTTCCTGCAACGTACAAAAAGTTTATCATTTCTAATTTTTTTTAGATTTAATAAAAGGACACCAGAATTTATACAATCAAATACCTTATATTTATGATGAAAAAACCATTTTCCGTAATGGTCAAGAACACCAACAAGGTCAATTTGATTTAAGCTTTGATGATAAAATTTGAATAAATTTTTTCTACATATAATATCATTATCAAGATATAAAACTTTATTAGGAATCTGTTTTATTTTATCTGCATATAATCTGAACATCGCACCAGGAGTAAACACTGTATTTAGGTTAGCTAATGGGAGATGTTTTAAAATTAAAGTACTTATATCTATTTTTTTTACATAGTTGTTATTGTTTTTATTTTTTACTAAGTTATTTATAAAAATAATAAAATCATCATTAACAGGAAAAAAAGTCTTTTTAGGTGTTTTTATTTTAGCCGTGATTAAAAAAATGTGTAAATTTTCTTTTATATTTTTTAAAAGAGAAAGAACAGAAATTATAACCCCTCTTTCAATATTTTCATCCCCTGAATATAAAATATTCATTTTACACTGTCATCTCCCTTTTTGTATACGATATATTGGTAATTACTTTCTTGGCTCCTTTTTTGCATACAGTACTTAATTTGTCTTTCTAATTGACGTTTTTGTTGGCGATAATTTAAATTTTTTTTTGCATAAAAAGGGCCATCTATATGAATTATGATTTTAGGTTTTTTCTGGTCTTTAACCTTATGATACGTCGTCGTAGCACAAAAAGATAGACAATGATTTTTAATGGGGAAATGAAAAGCGGCTGGATTAAAGGGCCTTATTTTAGTCATATAAGGCCAAAGATGTTCTTCAGGGAAGATAATTAAAGCTTTTTGGAAAGTAAATTTTTTGTTAAGCGCTTTTTTAAAAGCTTTTATCTGGGATAGACGTTTTGGAATTGGTATAGCTCCACCAAAAGGAAGTAATTTTCCGATTACGTGAATACCTAAATTACTGGGATCTACTAAATATAGGGGTCTTTTTCCCTTTATAAAATATGGCGGAATAAAAACATCCCCTTGTGGTTGAGTATGGTTGCTATATAGAACATAATTTTGTTTCCTGTAATGAGATAAATGTGCATGATCTTCTATTTTTATATGTAATATCTTTATAAATATAAATCCCAAACTCCATAATAAGGAATAAACCAAAAAAGATATTATTTTGTAATATAAATGGTTATTTTCCCATTTATAATTTTTATTTAATTTATAATTTTGATTAGATGTGGTTATAAAATCTTGTTTAAATGATTTGTAATACTTTATTGTTTTTCCTTTTATTGTTGCCATTTATTTATTTAAAAAAATCTATATAATTTTTTAGGTTAGGATCTTTAAATATCTTTTTTAGTATTTATTAATCATGTTTGAAATATTTTATATATTTGGAATTTTAAGTTTAAAAGGCCTTTTAAATAGGCTTTAGGTAATGTTGTTTAACAGAGAAGTAAAAAAGATATTATTAAAACTTATAATTTAGCTTAAATGTGTAAAGAATATTAAAACAAATTTAATAAATAAATAATGCGGACGATGGGACTTGAACCCATACAGTATCTCTACCACAGGATCCTTAGTCCTGCGCGTCTACCAATTCCGCCACGTCCGCAAATATATAACAAAATTATTATAACTGAAAATTACTAAAAACGTTAATTTTTTTTCAAATTTATTAAATAAAAATAAAAGCATTCTTAGTTTATTTAGTTTAAAATTAAAGATAGGAGGTATAAGTATAACTGATGATTAAATATGAAATTCGTGGTGAGAACATAAAGAAAACTGAAGCAATTGACAATTATATAAGGAAACGTTTTGCAAAATTAAATCATTATGTTGATACAACTAAAGATATTATTATAAGAGTAAATATCAGGAAGTATACGGAAAAAACTTTTAAAGTAGAAGCAACTATATTTTTACCCTTTATTACTTTGAGAGCAGAAGAAACACAAGATGATTTTTATAGTTCTGTTGATTTTGTTTCCGATAAAATTTTACGTCAATGGAGAAAATATAAAACAAGAGTTAATCGTAAATCTAGAGAAAAAGGCTTTAAAGGTGTAAGGTTAGCTGGAGAAAATGTTTCTGCGGATGATTCGAAAAAAAATAATAATTTCAAAGTGATAAGAAGAAAATCACTTGCTTTAAAACCAATGAATACACAAGAAGCAGCTCTTCAAATGGAAATGTTAGATCATGATTTCTTTTTGTTCCTTAATTCCAGCACGAACCAGTTAGACCTTCTTTATAAACGTAACGATGGGAAATATGGTCTTATTGAAACAGAAAGAGTAGAAAATTCAAAATAATTTGATTTTTTATTTAAAGATCTTTATCCTTAAAGTTCCCAAGTGTATTTTCAATTTTCCAAATTGCGGCAAAGGCTTGTGAATCTGTATTTTTTATAATTTCATCTAAAATAAACTTTTCTTTTAAAGTTATAACAACTAAAAGTATGTTTTTTGAATTATTTGAATAGGCCCCATAGGTATCTTTTATTACAGTGGATCCCCTATTCAGTTTTTTTTGTATTTCTTTTATAATATTATTTTTTTTATTTGTTACAATCATAACCTGCATTTGTTGTTGTTGAGCATATACCAAAGATATAATCCATGCAGATACTATAATACCGATGATTGAGTAAAAAGAATATTTCCACCCGTGTTGAAAGCCTAAACCTATTACAATTAATAAATTAAATGTAACATTAATTGGAAAAATTTTAATATTCCAAAGTTTTTTTCCAATTATAGCAATTATATCTAAGCCTCCAGTAGCCACACCATTTCTTAATGCAAAGCCGGTACCAAAACCGTTTAATATTCCACCAAATATTGCACACATTAGTGGATCATTAATTAAAGGCGTTTTAGGTGGAGTTATCCATCCTACGAAAAAAGATGAAGAAATTATAGCAAAAATTTCAAAAAGAGCTTCTTTATGATTAATTTTAGACCAGCCAATCAAAGTAATAGGTACATTTACTAAAAATATGATTAAGGGAAGAAAAGAAGTTGGGAAAAAATAATCGACTAATTGGCTAAGTCCATTAAAACCACTAGAATATATATTTCCAGGTTGCCAAAAAAAATTCATCGCAACCCCGATTAAAATTCCATAAAGAGCTGCTGCACCGAATCTTGAAATTATGTTATGTCGATAAAGATAAATTCTTAGTTTATACATTTTTAAAGGCTTTGATTTAATTAAAATTTTAAAATTTTTTTAAAATTATTTGACAAGAAAAAATTAAAAAACTTATTTTAAAGGATAAATTACTGATAAAACAGTCGTTATTGTAACATTTAGAAGAATTATATGATATATTTAAATTAAATAAAGATCTAAGCAATTTAC